>JBILVV010000268.1:0-6821 GCA_044370255.1 Pirellula sp. | reverse complement strand
GCGAGCGCATATCCCAAGCGAAAAAGAAACTCGGGTCAAGCTTACTGATTCTCGGTCACCACTATCAACAGGACGAAGTTATTGAGCACGCCGACCTGACAGGCGACTCGTACCAACTGAGTCGTCTGGCGGCCGACAGCAGCGACTGTCGATACATCGTCTTCTGCGGTGTCCACTTTATGGCTGAGACCGCTGACATCCTGGCGAACCGCCCAGCGAAACTCGAGTCGCGCGGCGGAGAGCGTGTGACGGTTGTCTTGCCCGACATGGCGGCAGGTTGTTCGATGGCGGACATGGCTGCGATCCGTCAAGTCGAATCCGCATGGGAGCAACTCGGCGAAGTCATCGATACTTCCGATCTCACTCCCGTAACCTACATCAATAGTGCCGCGAGCCTGAAAGCTTTCTGCGGTAAGCACGGTGGTATCGTATGCACCAGCAGCAACGCGAAGGCTGTACTGGAATGGTCATTCCGACAGCGTACCCGCGTCTTCTTCTTTCCAGATCAACACTTGGGTAGAAACACTGCTCTGAAGATGGGGATCACGAACGATCAGATGCCCGTTTGGAATCCGCACGAAGACGAACTCGGAGGCAACACCACAGAATCGATTCAAGCCTCCCGGGTCATCCTGTGGAAAGGGCATTGCTCGGTACACCAGATGTTTCAAGCACCTCACGTTCACCAATTCCGTGAAAAGATCCCTGGGATCAAAATCCTCGTCCATCCCGAATGCCCACAAGAGGTCAACGACATCGCCGACATATCGGGTTCGACGAGCAAGATTATCGAAACGGTGAAATCGGCTCCGGAGGGAACCAAGTGGGCGATCGGCACCGAACTTCACCTTGTGAATCGACTCAAGAAACAACACCCCGAGCAAGAGATCCATTTTCTCTCACCTTTGGTATGCATGTGCGCGACGATGTATCGCATCGATTTGGCCCACCTGTGCTGGAGTCTCGAAAACATCATCAACGGTACGATTGTCAATCGCATCGTCGTCAAAGAAGATGTCGCACGGTGGTCGCTAGTCGCCCTGGAACGAATGCTGACGGTCCGTTAGCTTCATCCGATGCTTGAGCACCTACTTATTTAACCCGCAGAAAAGAACACCTTGATCTCATGCTGAAATTACCGTTCGTGTTGGCCTTCACCGCGATGACCGCGTTCTTTTGGGGGATCTACGGCATCGTGCTCCACAAAGGCACTTCGCTGATGGAGCATAAGGACAATTTCCAGGGAGAGCTGGGGGCTTCCTTGAGAGCCTTCGTCGGCGTGGGACTCGCCTACTTTCTGATCGCGGTCTTGGTACCTGTAGCCCTCCTCAACCGCAAACGGGAAACGGGTTACTGGTCGATCAGCGGCACTGTCATGTCCTTGTTCGCCGGAGCGGTCGGAGCGTTGGGTGCCCTTGGGGTTTCCATGGCGCTCGCGTTCAAGGCACAACCCATCTTCGTCATGCCGATTGTTTTTGGCGGCGCGCCTGTGGTGAACACGCTCCTGACGTCTTACTTGAATAAGTCGTTCAAGCAGATCAAACCGCTGTTTCTCATCGGTATGGCGATGGTAGCGGTGGGAATGATCGGTGTTTTCGTCAACAAACCACAGGCAAAGCCGCATGCGAGCGCCGCAGCGTCCAGCGGCGCTGACACCAACGAGCAGACCGATCCGACCGAGCGGACGGAGCGGACGGATCGGACGGATCGGACGGATCGGACGGATCGGACGGATCGGACGGAACAAACTGATCGGGGGGCCAACAATTGGCTTGCGATCGGACTATCGATCGCCATGGCCGTACTTTGCTGGGGATCCTATGGTCCGTTTCTTCACATCGGTCAGACGAAGATGGGTGGCTCGCGACTTCGGCCGTTCTGCTGCGTTGGGATCGCATACTTTATCATTGCAGTCATGGTCCCGGTCGTTTCAATCGAATCGATGTCGATGCATGAAACGAGCAGTTACAGTTTTTACGGAATGGTGTGGGCGGTTCTCGCTGGAACATGCGGCGCGATGGGAGCTTTAGGGATCATCCTCGCCTTCACCTACGGCGGCAAGCCGATCTTTGTGATGCCTCTGGTCTTTGGCTTCGCGCCCGTCATCAACACCTTGGCAAGCATCGTGGAGAAGGGAAAATTTGACAACTTGAACACCCTGTTCGGCGGCTCGTTGCTCCTGGGAATACTCGGAGCAGTGACTGTCTTGCTCAACGCGCCCAAGGCCGCGCCGCACGGCAAGCCCAGTGCGCCGAGCAGCACCGACAATAAAGAGTCGCTCCCCAAAGATCTGCCAGGATCGCAAGTGGGAGCATCGCAAGGGGCTGGTTCCCATCCTTTTTCCGATTCGCGTTCCCCGGGCGATTCGTCAGACAAATCGTCCTAGGTTTTGAGTACACTGTCAGCATCGGATCAGATTCCGAAGCCACAATCACTGCAAGCACGATTTTTCGAGGCACTAAATATGAGTACATCACGTCGCGAATTCATAGCGAGCGTATCGGCCGCAGTCGCCCTGGGGATGACACAAGGGGGCTTTCACTCCGCAGCCTCTGCAACGGAAGACAAGAAACTCGGTGTTGCCCTCGTAGGCTTGGGTAGCCTGAGCACCCATCAACTCGCACCGGCGCTCCAAAAGACGCAGCATTGTCGCTTGGCTGCAGTCGTCACCGGCACTCCCGACAAAGAGCGTGTCTGGGCCGATCGCTACCAAATCGATCGACGCCATATTTACAACTACGACAGCTTCGACAAGATCGCCGGGGACGACGCGATCGATATTGTCTATATTGTCCTTCCAAACAGTATGCACGCCGAGTACACCATCCGCGCTGCCCGCGCTGGAAAGCATGTGCTATGTGAAAAGCCGATGGCCAATTCCTCGGAGGAATGCCGACAGATGATCGCGGCATGCCAAGAGGCCAGCCGACTGCTGGCGATCGGTTATCGATGCCAATTCGAACCCCGACACATGCGTTGCATGGAGCTCGCTCGAGAGAAATCGATGGGTGCAATCAAGATGATCGAGGCTGGTTTCGGCTTCAAAATCGGAGATCCAAACCAATGGCGTCTGAAAAAGTCGTTGGCAGGCGGAGGTGCATTGATGGATGTTGGCATCTACGCCTTGCAAGCTTGTCGATACCTGACCGGCGAAGAACCGTTGTCCATCGTCGCGCAAGAAACCAAAACCGATGCCCAGAAATTTGCAGAGGTGGACGAGTCCTTGACCTGGACGATGCGGTTTCCGTCAGGCGTCCTTGCCTACTGTAGCACAAGCTACAACTTCAATGGCCTGAATCGCTTCCGAGCCTTCGCAGAAAACGGCTGGTTCGGAATGGACCCAGCCTACAGCTACAACGACAATCGTTTGGAGTCCTCGCGGGGTTCTACGGATTTGCCGCAGCAAGATCAATTCGCGACCGAGATGGATCAGTTTGCCAAGTCGATTCAAGACAACCGACCGTCGCTTGTCTCGGGCGAAGAAGGGCTGAAAGACTTGATCGCGATCGAAGCCATCTATCGATCGGTCCAGTCGCAGTCGCTCGTGGAACTAGGCCCGCGAAAATCGGCGTAAAACACCGACGGGTGAATCTGCGATTTTGGAGTGAAGCCGAGGAGTGAAGCCGAGGAGTGAAGCCGAGGAGTGAATTTGTGCAGGAATCATCTCGTTCACTGTTGCAACCGGGGATTCGGATGAGTCCAGATAGGGAGGATCGAGATTCCGGCGATGTCGCTGTGCAGCTGTTTCCGACGTTTGCCTATCCCATCGATGGCGGTTCGGCATGGCGACTCATGATTCAGGGACGGGTGTGCAAGCAGGTTCCCCTCTCGCTGGCAAAGCGGTTGATGCTCCGCGGATTCATCCGAGCTTTGGACCTTGAGGACGAAGTCGCCCGCGGTTCCCTCTTCAATGAGCGGCTTCAAGGTTTCCTCGTCGCCCCGGTGTCGCGGAGACGCCTGCATGTGACAGTAGCTAATCAATTGCACGTCTTGCCACGCAAATCGAAATCGAGCGGTCTGTTTTCCTGCAAGCTCGATATCCCGCGACGCATTCTGCAGAACTATCGAAGCTACGGCCCACAGTCGGCAAACGAATCCTTGCCAGAGTTGTTGGTTCACTGCGGCGAAGGCCCTATTGCAGCCACCAGTTCAGTCTACATCGCCCAAGACCGAGGGATCAGCGTCATCAGCGACATCGACGATACGATCAAGCAGACCGAAGTGTGCAATCGAAAGCGCATGCTCCAACGCACTTTTTCCGAACCCTTCGAAAGCATCCATGGCATGTCGAAGGTCTATCGGGATTGGTCCCAAAGCGGGGCGATGTTCCACTATGTCAGCAGTAGCCCATGGCAAATCTTTGACGCACTCAACGAATTTCTCCACGTCGAGGGATTTCCTGCGGGAAGCATGCACCTGAAGTGGTTCCGTTTGCGCGATGAGCTCTTCAAGCGATGGAGCATTATTCGACGCAAGAGCAAGGCTGGGGTCATCCGCGGCATCGTCAAACGATTGCCGCAGCGGCAATTCGTGTTGATCGGAGACAGCGGGGAAAAAGACCCAGAAATGTACGCCAAGCTCGCGGCGAAACACCCCAAGCAAATCGCTCGTATCTGCATCCGGCAAATCGATGCCAACCCCCTCGATCAAGCGCGATTGGCGAAACTGCATCGGCGATACCCCAACATCGTTCCGATTGAGATCTTCGAAGTACCGGAACAACTCGGTCCACGCCCCTGTCAGTCGTGATCGATTTCGCGTCTTCCTCACGCCGCGTTGCGTGTGGTGCGTGGGGTCGGCAAGCCGAATAGGCCAAAGATCTCTTGCCGACTCAAGCCGAGATTTCCGGGAGTTCCGGTCTCGGCGAACAGCGTTTGAAGCAACTCCCTCTTCTGCGAAAGGACTTCATCGATGCGCTGTTCGATCGTTTCGACCGCCATCATGCGAGTCACAGTGACCGGTTGCTTGACCCCGAGTCGGTGGGCGCGATTGATCGCTTGGTCTTCCACCGCAGGATTCCACCAGCGGTCGAACAGAAACACGTAATGGCAAAACTGCAGATTGAGTCCCACCGCCCCGGCGCCGTAACTCATCAAGATCACGCTGCTCTTGGGATCGCTTCGGAATTGCGCTAGAACCGCATCACGACGATTCGAAGGTATGCGACCGTGGTACTGCGCTGGACGGAACCGTTTCAGATGCTCCGCAAGTTTCTCGAGGGTCTCAACCCATTGGCTGAATACGATCGCTTTCTGGCCACTGGCAGCGATCTCTTCCATGTCGGCCTCGAGTCGCTCGAGTTTGCTGCTGGCGCCGGTCGCAGGATCAAAATTGCAAATTTGCTTGAGCCTGAGCACGAGTTCAAATACATGCTGCACCGTGATCGATTCCGCCAAGTCCGACAGATGGACGATGCCCTCTTCCTCGGCAATTCGATAGCTGGCTCGCTGCTCCGGAGTCAAATCCAGTTCGGCGTTGCGAAAGAGTTTGGGTGGCATGTCGTTGAGCACTCGGTCTTTGGTCCGTCGCAAGATGTAGTCGCGGGTCGCTTGGCCCAGCGACCGAAGATGCATATCGTCTCGAAGTCGCCCGGGCGCGAGGAATTCAAAGATGCTGACCAGATCCTCGATCGAATTCTCAATCGGCGTGCCGGTCAATGCCCATGAGCGAGTCCTTCGGATCGAACGGACGACTTCGCTCGTGGTGCTCTGACGATTTTTGATGCGCTGTGCTTCGTCGAGGACCACCAGATCAAAATGCAGGGATGCTTGATCGATGACCGCCCAATCCCGCACGATAACTTCGTAGTTGGCGATTTTGACGGGAGCTTGAGGGTTGGACCAAACCCATGCGCGTTTGTTGGAATCCCCTTCGATGACCGCTAAAGGTATCTCGGGGGCCCACATGCGAAATTCATTGACCCAGTTGGATACCAACGGTTTAGGGCAGATAAGCAGAATGCTGCTCATTTCGCCCGCGAGCAGCAACATGCGGATTGCAGTAATGGCCTGCATCGTTTTTCCCAAACCCATTTCATCGGCCAGCACAGCGGCCCGGCGTGGAAACAGGAAAGCGATGCCGTCCATCTGATAATGGAAGGGCTGATGAGGAAACGTCAACTGCGCGTTTTGCACGATCGTTTCCAAGGGAGGCTGCAAGACGTAGTAAAGGCGATCCTCGAGTCGGACTAAGTCTCCCGGCGGGCGGAGTTTCGCCTTTCGCGACGAAGCGGCCAGCGAAGGATCCGCGTCCTTTTCTTTCTTAACAACTGTCTGCCCCGAAGTTTTCTTGAGTTGATTCCCGGCGAGCCAATTGCGAGCCCACGGAGCATCGGGAAATGCAAATCCCAAAGTCTTGGGTGGAGCCAACTGAAATTGAATGGAGAATGCCGGAGGTTGATCCAATGCGATTAGAGCGAGTTGTTTCGGGGCGTCGATCGAGACCTCGGTCACCGAATCGGTCGCTCGCCAAGCCGCGAGTGGATGGGCATGCTCCAGAGAGTTTGTTTCCGGCGGAGAAAATGCGCGCATCGCTTTAGGCTGCTCGGCTCCTGGGATGTGCCTCGGCTAACGCCTCGACGATACGCGAGAAAGGTTCGAGCAAGTCGAGATTCCCTTCGAATTCCTCGAGACATCCCAAAACATCCATGTCTCGTCCATAGGTGGTGATGCAGGAAAAAGTTGCGTTATGCCGCTGCTGACTCGTGTAACGGGAATCTCTCGCGTTCATTTCCGGAATGATGAATCCCTCGATGTCGTCCATCGCGCGCCCCTCTGTGGTTCTCAGCGAGTCGGGGTTTCTCAGCGAGTCGGGGGCAACAT
>JBILVV010000267.1:0-6866 GCA_044370255.1 Pirellula sp. | reverse complement strand
CACGGCGATGTTCGCCCTCGGATTGATGATGATCGCCCGGACCGATCATGTCGATCTCGATCCTTCCTGTGTCTTGTATGGCAATCTCGAGACCATCGTCCTGGATACCGTAGCGACACCGCTCGGTGCCGTTCCGCGAGTCGTGTTGGAACTCGGGTGCATCTTCTTGTTAAACTCGCTGTTGATCGTAGTGCTCTACAAGGAATGGACCCTCAGCACATTCGATTCCGGTTTGGCCGCTGCGCAGGGAATCTCGCCAGCCTTTTTTCATTACTTGCTCGCCGCCATGGTCGCGGTCACCTGCATCGTTGCTTTTCGAGCCGTGGGAAACATTCTCGTGATCGCGATGCTCATCGTCCCACCGTCGATCGCTTATTTGTGTTGTTCGCGACTGTCGAACATGATTCTATTCAGTCTGGTTGCAGCGATCGCAGTCGCTCTTTTTGGACATATCGCGGCCATCACGATTCCCCATATGTTTGGCTTCAAAAGTGCAAACTCTGCGGCGATGATGGCTCTCGTTTCCGGAGTGCTCCTCGTCCTTGCGATTTTTGGGAGCGGCAAAGGGGGCCTAGTGGTTCAATGGCTTGCCAGACAGCGATTGGCACGCCGTATCCTGAGCGAAGATATCTTGGCTCTGCTGTATCGCCAAACCGAATCGCAAACCCATCCTCCGCAAGGATTGACCCAACCGCAAGGATTGACCCAAAGTGAAATCGCTAAGAAGCTCAAATCCAACTCGTCGAAAATCGCTTCTGCGGTTCGGGATATGGTCCAGCGAGGCTACGTTGCTTCGAGGGAAGGTGCGTACCAGCTGACCGGCGAGGGACTGCGTCATGCACAAAACCTGATCCGATCCCACCGCCAGTGGGAGCAGTATCTAAGCCTCGAGGTCGGAGTCAGCGATCCGCGTCTGCACGCTCAAGCGGAATCATTCGAGCATTACACCGATAGCAAGATGCGAGATGAGCTAGATCGAGTGATCGGCGCCGCACCCACCGATCCCCACGGCAAGCATATTCCACCCGAAAGTTCGTGATCCCTTCTATGTTTCTGCGAGTCTATGCGCACGAAGGAAAACGGCTATCAACATCGTTCGAGTCGTTTGTCGATATCCTGAGCCAATGGCAGGGCATGTTCATTGAACTCGATGGGTCCTTTGTGTGGGCCTTTGTTTCCGACAGCCGCCGTTACCAACTCGATGGCATGGTGTACGATCGAGACGGAGCGATTGAATACCTGGAGCTCAAAGGAGACCTGATCCCGGAGATGTGGAACCGGTTGATGACGGCATTGGCGGACAATGCAGCTGATTCGGGAACCTGCGATTCCATACTTCGCGTTCATGACGTCGCGAGAGAAAACTGGACAACACCGTCCGCGATACTTCAAGCCATCAGCACTCGATCGTTGCATCCACTTGGGGGAAGCGATGCCGATTAGCGCATGGTGGAAGTGGTGGGGGAGGCGACCATCGTCGGACAACGTCGAACCACAAGACCTGGAAGAGTTGGACCGGTATGTCTGGCAGGCATGCTGGTTGGATGATTCGAAACGTCGCTCGATGGTCCTATGGGCCAAGCGATTCATCGCCAGCAAGCACTGGGAGGGTTGTAACGGATTTCGCATCAACCACGAGGTCAAGAAGACCATCGCTTTGAACGCGTCGCTGTTGGTGTTGGCTTATCCCGAATGGAGCTTCCCATCGACACGTACCATTCTGGTCTATCCGAGACCTTACAAAGCGCGCTCCAGAGGGGGTGATCTGCATCATGGTTTGGGGGGCGAGTACTATCGATCCGGCGAAACCCTTGCGCGCGGCCCCATCGCTCTCAATTGGCACGATATCCAGCGAGCGATCCATCGCGATAACGATGGCGATCATATCGTTCTCCACGAGTTCGCGCATCAACTCGACATGTGCGACGATCCCAAGGCGGATGGTATTCCGCCACTGCCTCCGGGTTTAGATGCAGAGCAGTGGCGGGAAGACTTTGAGACGGAGTTTCACTTAGCTCGCGAAATGGTCGAGCAAGGGGAGGAGATCGTCATCGATGATTATGGATTGACCCATCCAAGCGAATTTTTTGCGGTAGCCTCTGAGTGCTATTTTCAGATTCCTTGGGATCTGCGAGAGTACCATCCCGAGCTGTATCAACTGCTCCAAGAGTTCTATATCACCGACCTCGCGCACGCGATGGATGCACCATGACGATACGTACCCGTTTCGCACCCAGTCCCACCGGTTACCTCCATATCGGCGGCGTGAGAACCGCACTGTTTAACTATTTGTTGGCCAAACAGGCGGGGGGCCAATTTCTGCTTCGCATCGACGACACCGACCAAGTTCGAAACGTCGAAGCCGCCCTCCAGCCAATCCTCGAAGGCTTCAAATGGCTCGGACTCCAGTGGGACGAAGGACCTGAGGTCGGCGGTCCGTACCAACCCTATTTCCAATCGCAGCGATCAGCGAGTTATCAAGAAGCGGTGCACAAACTTCTTCTCTCCGGATTCGCATATCGCGACTTTGCGAAGCCGGAGGAACTCGCCGCTGGCAAAGCGAAGGCGGAAGCGGAGGGAAAAGCGTTCATTTACGATCGGGCTTTCATGGCCACCGATCCCGATCAAGAAGCTCGATTCATCGCCGAGGGACGGACCAGTGTGGTGCGGCTCAAAATGCCGCGCGAGGGGCAATGCGTCTTCGAAGACTTAGTTCGTGGCGAATGCAGCTTCGCATGGACCGATGAACAGGACCACGTGATTCAACGCGCCGACGGCACCTGCCTATACCATTTGGCCAGCGTGGTCGACGACTATGATTTCGCGATCACCCACGTGGTCCGGGCCGTAGAACATCTTCCCAATACCCCGCGCCAAATCTTTATCGCCCAAAGCCTCGGCTATCCCCTCCCGATCTACGCGCACCTTCCGTATGTCGCCGAGCCGGGTGGGACGGCTAAACTGAGCAAACGAAAACTCGACAAGTACCTTAAGCAGAAGGATTTCGCCACCCTCTTTCAGCTCGGCGATACGATCGCCAAGAAAGCCCATCTGCAGACGACACCGGAAACCTTCAATCCCGTTGTCGTCGACTTCTATCGCGAAACCGGGTTTCTTCCCGGCGCGATTTTGAATTATCTCCTGTTGCTCGGGTGGTCGCTCGATGACAGCACCGAACACTTTACCCTCGAGGATGCGATCCAACACTTTTCGCTCGAGCGAGTGAACAAGGCTCCTGCTTCGTTCGATCCGCAAAAACTGTTGGCGTTTCAGGCGCGTTGGATGAGCCAACTGGATATCAAGAAAAAGGTCGCCTTGGTCGTTCCCTTCCTGCAGCAAGCCGGTTGGATCGAAACGCCCCCTCCCTGTTCGACGTCGGAGTATCTGACGCGCGTGGTCACCTCGGCAGGTGATCGGATCAAGGTAGCAGGGGATATTTTGCAGTTCGATGAACTCTTCTGCGCCGATGATCAACTGGCGATCGACCAAGACCTCTTGAACAAACGGATCAAGAACGAGACCGGCGCGATCGATGCGCTGCAGGGGATTCGCGCATTGATCGAGAGGAACGAGGTTTTGGATCAAGCTACTCTAGAGCCTGCCATCAAAGAATATGCAGCAGAGAAAGGGCTCAAGCTCGGCGTGTGTATCAATGCACTTCGCGTTGCCTTGACCGGAAAGAGCACCGGGTTGGGAGTCTTCGATTATGTGGGCTTGCTCGGTCGCGATCGTTGCTTGGCTCGCATCGACCGCGTATCGAGAGTCGATTCGTAGCAAGCGATGTAGTCCTTGAGCGACACTTGCTTGATCGCCTTGCCAACCACTTCGAGTGGCAAATCCTCCAAGCGTTTGAATCGTACGCAACTGGCCCCCATGTCGAGTTTCTTGCCGGTAGCTCGATAGGCGGACTCGAAGGCTTCCTTCCAATCCGAACGCATGTACAAGCCCATCAAGTACAAGGACATGTAGTTCTTTTGCGATGCCAGCGCGATGTAGGGAAGGGGTTGCAAGGGATCGCAGTGATATCCGCTCGGATAGACGCTGTGCGGCACGAAATAACCGATCATGCCGTATTGGATCCCTTCCTCAATCTTTTTTGGAATCGATTTGAGGATGACTTTGCGAACAGCTTCCAAAGCGTTTCGACGATCATCAGGCAAGGCCGCTAAATACTCGTCGACCGATGCCGGTCCTTTTTTGGCCATGATGCGTTCCTAGTGGATGGCAGATGCGTCGAGTTCGCTCCACATCGACTCGATCGCGATTCGGAGCGGGTCGGGTGTGTTGTTCCAGTCGATCTCGGTTGTGGGATGAATCGCGTGACCGATCGTCCGCCATGCATCATCGCAAACCATAGAGGACTCTTGACCATCGGGAGGCGAAACAATGATCAAGCGATCGATACGGGGCACAGGGCACGCTTGATCGGCAAGTGTTTTTAATTCACAGGCAATTCCGATAGTATCCAGATGCGGATGGGACAGGAGGGATTGAACGCGGCTTGGTATGCCAGCCTCGGGAAGAGGAATCCACTCCGATCCGACTCGGATACCATCGGGGCCGACCGAACCTGCGGTGGATTGGGATGTGTTGGATTCGGCATGCCAAGTTGCCAGTCGACCGAGCGCAGCCGGGAGTTGGGGAGCAACAATACATGTGATCGGGATACGGGCTTGGCGACCTTCGGGAAAAAGCATGGCGATGATAGCTCGACCCACCGGCCGCGGTTTGCCGAAGAGGGGTGTTACGTGCGGGGAAAGAGATGGTCCCGCATTCACTTCGACAACCGCACCCCGCTGCTGCGCTAAGGGCCGCGAGATATCTTCCGCAAGAACATCGAGCCCAGCGATGTCCAGACCGACCACGCGCGCGGCTAGCACAGCTTGCCGAGCGGTTTCCGGATGGACAACTTCGGTGCAGTCAGTTGTTAAATCGCCGGTTCTTTGGACCAATACCACCCGCCCTTCCTCAGGGATCGATTCGGCAGTTAAGCCTTGTTTAGCGAGTTCGATGTGAGTGGCTGCAACCAATTTGACGACTCCCAGCGGGTCGGTATAGGCTTCCCCACGCCGTGGATCCTGATTCAACAGATGAACCAGCTGTTCGACTGTGTGGATGCCATCCCCGGTGACGGTCTCAACGTGACCGCGGCTGGCCGCGACCATGGAGTCGCCGACCACCAACAGTCGATGATGCTGACCGCGAGCGAATTGCTCGACCATGACATCCTGAGTTTGACCATCTTCGATCGCCCAGTGATAGGCGCGCAGGATTTCTTCTCGTTCGGTCAGTTCGATAGAAATACCGCGCTGATGATTGGCGTTGCGAGGTTTGACCACCACCGGGAACCCGACTTCCTGCGCCGCGACCCATGCATCCTCGGGACCCGTGACCATCCGTCCCAAAGGTATGGGGACTCCGACGTTGCGGAGCAAGCGTTTGGTGAGATCTTTATCGCTGGCGATCGATTCGGCGATCGCGCTGGTCGCATCGGTCTCCGCGGTCCAAATTCGGCGTTGCCATCGACCTTCGCCAAGTTGACATAACGATCCGGACGTCATGCGATAGTAGGGGATGCCTCGCTCGGTTGCCGCCTCGAGGATGGCGCGCGAACTGGGGCCCAATCGGACATCGTCGGCGTAATCGAATAACTCACGGAATTTGGCAGCGATTGGGAATTCGGTACGCGATGCCAGCGCTTCGACCATCTCGCGAGCTATGTCGAATGCGCGATGGCTGAGGAGTTCCTCTTCCATTTCAAGGGCGGCGATCGGGGAGAGGGACGGAAGGGACCGAAGGGACGAAAGGGACCTATAAGAGGGAAGCGATAGGAAGCGGGAGGGGACGCCGGCCATGGCGGTCATCCAGTGGGCGATGGCTCCCCATAGCTCGCCGCGGGTCGATGCACTACGGATCTCGTCGAGCAGGCGTGTCGCGACCTCGACACTCTGGGAATGAGTCGTTGTGTAGTTTCCGGAGTCCAGAAAATGCTTCAGTACTTCCGCTGCGCTGTGAGAGAGAGCCTCAGGAGCGGATTCGGTTGCGAGATCCGGAGGGGCATGAAGCTCCAAAACGCTTCGGGAAGACCAGCGATTGGGACCATGCAACGCGAGAGTGGTCCAAGTCTTCATGCCATTACCGCAACAGGATCCCGCGAATTGACCGGAATTGAATGCCTATACAGTAACGCAGAAACGCATGGAAGTCGATGCTACGGTTTCGTCGCTATCCCCCTTCGACGGAGGAAGGAGCTTCGGATTCCATCGCGGCTTGGCATCCAACTCGCTCGGTGCTTTCAGAGGTTGGAGCGTGTTGCTGGGGGATAAAACGCTGGGGGATAAGACGTTGGGGGATGGGTTCGAAGGAGCGACCGCAGAAGGGGTCAGCGTTTGCGGAATGACCACGCGGGCTCGCGACTCCTCTTGGATACTCGTTGCCGAACGATCGAACTCAGACACTGGCACTCGTTTGAGCGGAAAGGTCGACGCAGAACTTCCCAGCGAGGGTTGGCGAGTCGCTTCCGGATCGGCGCCGCTCGTCGGAGGCATGATCGGTTTAATGTCGCCAGCATTGGGAAGGATGGGGTTGGCAACATTCGGTGCGTTGGACATGACTGCAGAGCCGTTGTTCGACGGCGTCATCAGGGTCGGCGGTCCCATGGGAACCACAGACGTGGCACCTGGAATCGAAGGAACACTACCTGGTGCGCACACTCCATTAGGACACGGGTTCATCGTATTGGCCGGTACCAGCGAAGTTGTCGGTGCCGTCGCAGGTACCGTATAAATCGGAGTACCCGTTCCAGGAATCGCCGATGTGATGGGAACTTGCGAGATCGGTGCTGCGGTTGCGGGCATCCAAGCCGT
>JBILVV010000030.1:0-22776 GCA_044370255.1 Pirellula sp. | reverse complement strand
TTTACTCGGAGCGATTTCCAGCACTTGGTTAGCAGAACCTGGTCGCCGAGCCATCCAAAAACCAATCGCAATACCTACGGCCAACAGGGTCGTGCCAAACAGCAGACCGGTCATCAGGTAAAGGATTTGCGAGAGAATCACGTTGTGTCTTGGGAGCGGGTCCCAGCGTTTGGAACGCCGGGATTCGAGCGATGTAGGAATGGTTGTCGAATTCCACCCTCCGAGAGGGCGGACGTCAGGCTTTCCGAGGCGGAAACCGCTGACAAATCTTCTGTCTTGGCAATCGTTACGATTCCGCCGGGAGAGATCGTGAACCCGCGGGCTCGATCCTTTTCAAGATCATAACCGATCTCGAATCCGGCAGGAATTTGAACATGCTTGTCGATGATAGCACGCCGGATGCGCGCATGGCGACCGACCTGCACACCCTCGAAGAGAATACTATCGGAAACGTGCGCGTAGGAATTCACTCGCACACTCGGCCCCAAGACACTGTGCTGAACGCGCCCGCCACTGACGATTGTTCCGCTACAAACGATCGAATCGATTGCAGCGCCTGTTCGCTCGCCGTCCCCCTGCGTCCCGAAGACGAACTTCGGGGGAGGGAGATTGGGCTGGTGTGTACGAATCGGCCAAGCCGAGTCGTAGAGATTCAGCTGCGGATCAATACTGACCAGATCCATATTCGCGTCATAATAGGCATCGAGCGTTCCTACATCGCGCCAGTAGGCATCCCGCTTTCGGTTCTCGTCTTTGAACGGGAAAGCGAACACCCTCGCTCGCTCGATATTCGCAGGAATGATGTTTTTACCGAAGTCGTGATGACTCTTGGGATTATTCGCATCCGCGCAAAGCTGCTCGAATAAAAATCGGGTGTTGAAAACGTAGATGCCCATCGAAGCCAGCGCGTGATTCGGGTCGTTAGGGATCGGCAACGGATCCTTGGGCTTCTCCTGAAAGCCCACGATCCGAGAATCTTCATTGATTTGCATGACGCCGAACTCCGTGGCTTCCGATCGATGTACCCGCAGCGCGCCGATGGTCAAATCGGCACCCACCGATCGATGGTAATCCACCATCGCTCCATAATTCATTTTGTAGATGTGATCTCCGGCCAGAATCAGCGTGTATTCAGGACGCTCGCGTTCGATGGAGTAAATATTTTGATAAACCGCATCGGCCGTCCCCTGATACCAGTTCTCATCGATACGCTGCTGCGGAGGAAGAATGTCGATAAACTCATCGAGTTCGCGACTGAAGAAGTCGCTCCAACCAAGGTGGACATGTCGATCGAGACTCATCGCCTTGTACTGCGTCAGCATCAACATGCGTCGAATGCCGCTATTGAGACAATTCGAAAGGACGAAATCGATGATTCGGTAGCTTCCCCCAAAAGGGACCGCCGGTTTGGCTCGATCTCGAGTGAGTGGTTCCAGCCTCGTTCCCTTGCCACCTGCCAAGATGACCGCTAATACGTCTCTCATGTCGCCTCTCCAAAGCGTCGCATCCCTCCCCGACCTGTCGCGTTACGTGCGAAGAAGGGAATCCGGCCTTCCAAACCCTATCTCCTACATCGGCGGCACATTGCCCGCCACTATAGGAATATTAAGAGCGATTAAAACACCCTACTCGGTTTTACCATAGTTCGCATCGCCGTCCTACTGCCCTCTCGGAGAAAATCAGATCTCGGCGAGACTTCGATCATACACCCGGTGAGTCTTGGTCCGAGGCACTTTGCCACGTTCGATCGAACCTCGCGAGAGTTGGTTGCTCTCCAACACCCATGAAAACTCCGCTTCGGTGATGCCGCGAGCCAAGCAGTCAGGGAGCATTCGATGAAGCAATACCAAGCCGAGCCCCCAGCGTTGCCACTCTGGGACGATGTTGGTGCTGATCAAACGGATTCGCTTGATCTTGCGACGCCCCCAAAGCAGACGCAAAAAGCCAAACGGGAATAGACGACCGTCGATCTTCTTGATCAGTGGATTGTAATCGAGTAACCCAAGACCTACTCCTACCGGTTCGCCGTCAACCTCGATGACGCTGGTTACCGCAGGATCAATCAAATACCTAAGGGACTCTCCCACGCTTCTGGTTTCTGCTGCCGACATAGGCACGAAACCCCAAGTTCCCTGCAGCGCGCGATTGTAGATATCCAAGAACAACTCCACATCCGCGGCAAAACTCTTGCGACTTACAGCGCGAACCCGAATATTGAACCGATCCTTGACCTGATCCATCATCTGCATGATCTTCGGGTCCATCGAGTCGAGCATGCTGATGTTCCCGACGTAGGAATACAAGTCCTGCGTCTTTTCAAATCCAAAACTCTTGATCAGAGCATCATGATAAGGAGGGTTGTAGGTCATCATGAATGTGGGCGGGGTATCGAAGCCCTCGACTAGCGTTCCTAATTCATAATTGAGGGAGGGATTGCATGGGCCGCGGACATCGGTCATCCCCTCTCGCTTGAGATATTGACATGCGGCGCGGAACAAAGAGTGGGCAGCTTCGCGATCATCGATGCACTCAAAGAAGCCGAAGAACCCCCGTTTCTCATCGTAACGTTGGTTATGCCCATGATTGATGAGCGCGACGATGCGTCCGACAACCTTTCCATCCTGGCGACACAACATCGCTTGGCACTTCGCATTGTCATAAAAAGGATGCGGCTTGAAGCCGACCAACTCCATTTGATTAATGCGGATTGGGGGAATCCAATTGGGGTCGTTTCGATACAGGTCCCAGATCAACTGCATGAAGGCCCGCTGGTCGCTTTTGGACTCAACGGGACTGACTTGGTAATTCGCCATATTGCCATTCCGTAACCGGGGCGTTCGTAGATTTCGTGATTGTACGCGATTGCAATCGCCCTGCGAGGTGGCCTCCGAGCACACTACCATAATACAGTGGGGTCGTTGCCGGGGGATAGGCAAAGCCTAACGCTCCTCCCACATAAGTGCCGTAAGCGGGGTACAGAACGTGGTATGCCTCTCTCTGCATCTCTGGCTCCCCAAGAGACTCCAGATAAGCGATCACATCGGCGCTCGCAATCGATTCATGGTACAGAGGCACGATCGGCAACCCATAAAGCGCTGCGTAGGTGCCGGGATACCTGCGCCTTGCAAAGTCCTTAGCATGCGCCCCCTCATGCAAAGCGATCGCAGGGACATCGCTGTAGATGTGAATCGTGTTGGTGTAGGGATTGAAATGATCCCCTCCAAAGAGACGACCTGGGATGAACGTCTCTCCCAAAATACTCACGAGACCAAAACTATACCGCCATGGCCAAGCGACATCTTGATTGGCTCGCAAACGACGCCAATCATCCCAAGGTCGATACTGATTCAACCGTACCTTCACATGGCCAAGCTGATTCGCGACCAAGTACTCTTGGAGTGTCGCCTCGGTCTCCGTCGAGATGCGATGATTATCGACGCGACGATTCCAGAGCAACAGCTTCGAAGGAATGCCGATGATCCAGCCTGCGGTATCGAGAACCGGGCGCGGATTGCCTCGCTCTATCGGCTGCGTATTGAGTGCGAGCAGGCTCGGTGATGGCTTGCGCTGCGACAACGGGATGGCACGCGGGGTCAGGGGATTGCACCCGAGCGATGCGATCAATAGCAGTACAACCGCAATGAGTCTATTCACTAGGAGGTCGGAAGCCACCGCCAGGCAGCACTTGAGTGGATGGAACACTTATCGGCTCGCCGTTCGGGAACAAGATTCCTTGTAGCCACGATCCTGGAGTCCACCGAGAAGTTGCAGGAGCGGGAAGCGTTCCTCCCGAAGGAACAGCAATCGGCGGCGCCGGAAGGATCTCCGGATTTGCTGGAACCAATGTTGGCGCCAGTCCATTCGCTGCAGGAGGTGGTGGTGTCACAGCGATCCCTTGCCCGGCTTGCAATCGCAGTTGTTCGCCGCTGGCTAGAAGTGCTTCATTCGGAACCACCGGCTCAATGCTCATCTGAACATCGATAATCCGCTCATCTCGCGTCTCGAATGGCAGCAGGGTCTCCGACACGAAGTCGAGAGGCGGTATCTCGTACCAAGGCGGATGGATCTTGCGTAAGAATTTTTCGGTGCGATACCCATCCTTGACGATCTCGATGCTGCGCGTCCCATAGTAGGTGAAATTCGTCGAAACGGGAGTCAAGCCTATCGGCTGCTTGTCCACATATACCATCGCTCCGGCAGGATTGGTCCGAAACGTCAGGCGTTTCCGCACACAACCCGGCCCGGACAAGCACATGGTAAGCAACAAAACGCTCCAAAACCATGTGTTCAGCACAGGCTTTGAAGTTCCGCTCGGACGATCCAGGTGTTGCCTAAGTAAACGATCCATAGGCAGGAGGTTAGAGGCCAGGCCCATTTCGCAACAAGACAAACTAGTGAACTTAGGGCCCCTGGGCGGTGCCTCTCCAGGTTTGCGGCTGCACTTTGGTGACCCCTCAATTGACTCAGGTTGAGCAATCTATCACGATTCCAATCCTTCAAACTTTGCGAGAAGACGAGCAAACGTACGTTCTTCCATTAGTCTGTTCATTCGTTGTAAGTCAGGAGAAGTGAAATGGGTCTGATAAAGGAGTTCCGCGAATTTGCGATGCGCGGCAACGTAATTGATTTAGCCGTAGGAGTTGTCATCGGAGCGGCGTTCGGAAAGATTGTGAGCTCTCTCGTTGCAAATATCATCATGCCTCCGTTGAATTTGCTAACCGCAAAGTATGGAGTGAATTTCAACGATCTAGCCCTGAAGATCCAGACGAAAGCCCCCAAGCTGAAGCCTGATGGAACAATCGAGATGAAAAATGGAGCGCCGGATATGGTAGACCAAAACTATGCCATTCTCAATTATGGTCCTTTCCTTCAATCGATCGTTGACTTTCTTCTCGTTGCGGCAGCAATCTTCTTGGTGATGAAATTAATAAACACCGCGAAAGCGAAATTCGAAAAACAGAAAGAAGAATCTCCCGCGCCCCCGTCTGAGGATGTCCTCTTACTCCGCGAAATCCGCGATGCCTTGAAGAAGTAGACCGTGGTCTATCCACCACGAAGATTTTTGAGCGCGTCGCGCAACGGCCGACGCGGTGTCGCGGGAGTTTGCTGTTGGTCAATCTCCTTGAGTTTCGGATCGGCGTCGAGTGAGGAACTACCCCTCGCTCGGCGCTCTTGGCGCAAGCGTCGCAACTCTTTGACCAAATCGACCGCAGCTCCGATCGCTTCGTCCGCCTTTCCCTCCGTGACCGCACCCAACACATCGATCGCAGCCGCAGTTCCAGGAGCTTCGTCCCCCAATGCGGCGGCTATGAGCGACATCAAGTCGGAGGACTCATGTCGCATCGCGCTCCAATCGACAACGGGCTTCTCAATCGTGCCGCGAATCGGAAGCGTGATCTGTGGTACGCCCAATTGCTGCACCGACTCGCGTCGCGCTAGCATCTCCAGCGGCACCGGGAAACCAACCTGTAGATCCAATTCCTGATTGGTGATACCAACTCGACCGGCACTGGACATTTGCAGACGCGGATCGACTTTAGGAAGTCCGATTTCAATCCCTTGATGATCGATCATGCCATCGACGGCTTTCACGTCGATCTTCGATCCATCGATGAAGACCAATTCATAGACCGGGTCTTTTCCACGGAACTTCGCAATCATTTCGAGGATACTCATCACCACCGGCTCGGCAGGTCCCGATCGCACTTCGTGCAGTGTCAGCGTGCCACCACCACGCGAGGCTTCGGGTTTGTCGATCGGGATTTCGATGCGCTCGGTTTGCAGCGATACGCGGCCATCGAACCATGCAGATTTCGCTAACAGAGGAATCGCCCTTCCAAGACCTAAACGAACCAGTTCTGGCGTCACTTCGACGTGATCGAGAATATCCGAGGGAGACACGATAAGCTTGGGCTCTCCTCCGCGTGCTAGATATTCGACAGTCGTATTGAATGGCGGAACCACCAAGAGTGGTTCGGGCGAGTCGCGGCCGGTCACCGAGACCGAAAGCCCTTCGACCTCGATGACGATATCTAACGCCGCTGACTTACTCGCCTGATCGGCAACGTCTTTGGCTGAACTGTTCGAAACGGCGTCGACGAGTTTCTCCAAGCTTGATGTGTTTTCCAGCAATTCAATGTCTACGCGAGGCGCTATGATTCTCAGTCTGCCAAGATCTCGTCCCCCTAGCAAATAACCGATCAACGACCGGTTCGACTCAATAGCTTGGATAGCAACAAGATCCAGTGTTTGTCCTTGCGCATCCCCACCTAACTTCAGCGCATCGATTTGTTCAATGCGAACACCTCTCAATGCCAAGGGTTGCAACCATCGGATTCGAGCTTCGTCGATCCGCAGGCGAAATCCCTGAACGGCCAATCGATCCACCAAGGGCTGGTAGAACCATTGCGATCCTACGATTGAGGGGAAGAAGGCAATGATGAGGAAGAGAATCATCGGAACCCAGATCCACCATCGCGTCCAAAGTGCGCGTTGGGTAGGTACTGGAGCGGCGGAGCCCTGGCTATTCTCAAGTGCTTTCTCGCCGGAAGAGACTTGTTTATCGGTGGGCATCACGAAGCTCTCGGTGCACGTGTATTCAGTTCATGGTGTCGAAGGGGGATCGACTCAGGAAACGGGGCATCAACTCCCAACCTTTTGCGAATTGAAGGTTGGACTGAGCCGCAGTTACTTCATCGTATGCGGAGCAACCCTGCATGGCGATTCCTTGACCGGAAATTGCGAAAGGAACCCAACCGTGGGCATGCTTCTTGGTGCTGACCGGAGTTGGATGGTCCGGTGTCACCAGGATTCGGTATTCACCGAGTTTCTTGAGAGCTTCGTGAATCGGGCCGACGATATGCTGATCGATGGACTCAAGGGCCTTGATCTTTTCCTCGACGCGACCTTCGTGGCTGGCTTCATCGGGCGCTTCGATGTGCACGCACACCATGTCGTATCGATTAAGGGCCTCGATCGCCCAGCGTCCCTTGGCAGCGTAATCGGTATCGAGGTAACCGGTCGCGCCGGGGACTTCGATTCGGTCCCATCCGACGAGGGCTGCTAACCCTCGGAGCAAATCAACAGCCGTAATCATCGCGCCGCGAACTCCAAATCGTTGTGCGAAGGACTCGAGCGTTGGCGTCTTGCCCAATCCCCAAAGCCACAGGTGGGTTACTGGGCGCAGTCCATGAGCCCGGCGATCGACATTGACGGGATGATCCGGCAGGAGTTCCGCGCTTCGCTGCATCAGATCGCTCAACCAATCACACCCTGGCCCGCGAGGATAGTCGTCGACAACCGACAGGTCGGTCAGGTCGTGCGGTGCACGCGTTTTGGTATCGCTCGAGAAGGGAGATGCGTTGCCGGCCGATCCGCGATAGATAAGAAGATTTCGGTAGCTGACGCCGGGCACGAACTCCCATGGTTGCGGCCCCATCGCTGACTGCATTGATTCGAGAATCCGTTGGCTTTCTTGGGTACTGACATGCCCCGCAGTGAAGTCGACCATGATCTGATTTTCGATCGTGACCGTATTGCAACGGATCGCCCAATCGTACGGGCCGAGTTGCAACCCTCTTGCCGCAGCTTCAATGGGTGCTCGGCCGGTGAAGTAGCGATTCGGATCGTACCCGAAGAGCGCCATATTCGCGACTTCGCTGCCAGCGGGAAAATGGGCTGGAGTATTGTCCGACCTGCCAACCATTCCTTCACGAGCGATGGCATCCATCGCAGGAACATGTGCCGCTTGCAAAGGGGTTTTGCCACCAAGTGCATCGACTGGCATATCCGCGCATCCATCAGGAATAATCAAAACATACTTCATGTACTTTTCCTATCGAAAACGGTGACCCAGTAACGGTGACCCAGTAACGGTGACTCAGTGCCCACCCTCGTAAACTCGCAATCGGACGCTGTGATTCGCGACGCTCGGAAGCTTGCAAATCTCTGTATGCGCCTTGGCCGCGTCCGCTTCGGTGCACTCATGGGTCATAATGACGAGAGGAACGTAGCGTTCCTCCTCGCTCTCATTGGGTTCATGCTGAATGATCGAAGAAATCGAAATGCGATGCCAGCCTAGGATCCCCGTGATTTGAGACAGCACTCCCGGTTCATCTGCGACGATAAATCGCAAGTAGTATCTGGCAACTGTCTTGGCGTAGGGGATCATTTCTATCGCGCATTGACGATCCGACCACAATTCAAGGCGTCGGAACGTGATGTCGGTCCTGCCAGCCGCGGTATCGATCATGTCAGCGACCACTGCCGATGCGGTCGGCATCTGCCCCGCTCCCTGTCCATGGAAAAACATATCTCCAACCGCATCCCCGACTACGGTGATCGCATTGTAGGCTCCTCGAACTTCGGCGAGCGGGCGGCCGATACGAACCAACGTCGGCGACACATGCAACTCCAGGTTATCGTCGATCAACTGGGCTGTGGCTAACAAGCGAATGCGATATCCCAACTGATACGCATATCGGATGTCTTCTAGATCGAATGCTTCGATTCCTTGTCGATGAATATCCCGCCATCGAACCCGCACGCCGAAAGCCAAGTGAGCGAGAATCGCCAACTTCTGTGCTGCATCGCTGCCATCGACATCCATCTGCGGATCAGCCTCCGCATACCCGAGCTGCTGCGCATGGAGCAATGCACGTTCGTATTCCACGCCGCGGTCGGACATCTGCGTGATGATGTAGTTGCTGGTCCCGTTCAGAATACCACGCAAGGATACGATTTGGTTGGAGGAAAAACATTGCGAGATATTCGCGATGATGGGAATCCCGCCGCCAACACTGGCTTCGAAGGCAATCGTGCGTCCAAGCGATCGAGCTCGGTCGAACAGCTCTTCGCCGTGTTGAGCCAACAAGGCCTTGTTCGCGGTCACGACATCCTTGCCTGAATCGAGCAACTGCAGCATGATCGTTCGAGCTGGTTCGATCCCGCCGATCAAGTGGGCCACCACCTCGATCTGCGGGTCGTTGAGAACATCATCCAAGTCATCGGTAAGCACTCCGCTGGGCAATTCGATCCCTCGGTCGCGTTGGACATCCCGGACCACAGCTTTTTCCAACCAAAGGACTCGACCTGCGTGCCTAGCCAATCGGTCGCCATGATCCAGCAACAGTCTCGCAACCCCGGTACCTACCGTCCCCATTCCGACGATAGCGACCCGCGTCTTTTCCATCATTTGCTGTTGTGCCAATCGATCTTTCGCCTCTCGAAAATGAACTGTTTGCCAAAATGTAGAGCAACTGTTTTTTGATGCAATCCACATGTGTGTCCCAAATTGCCCATGCCCCGGCATGAGCAGTGGGTTTTCAAAAAAAATTAGCGGAATTAATAGGCTCCCATGGGCCGCCTGCTAGCATTCGGGCATGGCTTGGGGGTATCTTAACGACTGTCCTCTATCCCTTCCTCAACGATCTCCGGTAAGGATTCCGCCATGATTCTTTCAGGTGAAGAGATACGCGCACGGCTTGGTAAAGAAATTTGCATCTCCCCGTTTTGTGAAGATTCCTTAAACTCCAACAGCTACAACCTGACTTTGCACAACGAGCTGTTGGTCTACGAAGAAGTCGTGTTGGACGTCAAAGAACCGAATCGGTTTCGGCGACTGCAGATTCCAGAGGAAGGGCTCATTTTGAGTCCCGGTCAGTTGTATTTGGCCCGCACGGTCGAGTACACCGAAACGCGCGACTTGGTCCCCATGATTCAAGGGCGATCGAGTTTGGCACGTTTGGGATTGTTCGTGCATTGCGACTCTGGTTTTGGCGATGTCGGATTTTGTGGTCACTGGACGATGGAGCTGTCGGCGGTTCAGCCGATTCGCATCTACGGCGGTATTCGGATTTGCCAGATTGCATACCATGAAGTGGTCGGAGTCGTACGGGAGTACCGCAACGGAAAATATCAGCACAATTGCGATATTCAACCCAGCCTGATGTACAAGGAGTTGGGTTACACGCGGCAGTACGAGCAATTGCAACTCGATTTTGATTCGTTGGCCTCTTCCTGTCAGGAACAAGCGGACTATACCTATAGCACCGCTGGAAATTCGGTAGGGAGAGGCACGCCAGCCCAGACTGTATAGTCCGGCGGCAGTCCCGTTTTTCCACTTCATATAGATTAGTCCCAGATGAGCATCGCTACACGAGAGCAAATTGAATCCGTGATCCCGCATCGCAAGCCGATGCTGTTGGTCGACGAGGTTTTGGAACAGACCGACAAAACTATTCGCTGTCGCAAGACCTTTCATTCCGACGAGTTTTTTTTGCAGGGGCATTTCCCAAACTTTCCGCTTGTGCCGGGTGTGATTCTTTGTGAATGTTGCCTGCAAAGCGGAGCGATCCTACTAGCTTCGGTTACACCAGCAGAGGGTGTGGTGCCGGTCGCAACTCGCATTGACGGGGCCAAGTTTAAACGCATGGTACGACCCGGCGAAACAGTAGACATCGACGTGACGCTCAACGATGTTGTGTCGAGCGCTTACTTTATGACCGGTCGAGTTACTGTGGATGGCCAACTGGCAGCCCGGTTGGATTTCGCGTGCAGCGTCGCCAAGCCAGAGAATTGATATCCACTGTGCCTCCAACCATTCGTATACGGGCCGTCGATCGCGATGATGTAGCGCCGCTCGAGATGCCCGAACGCTTCCGACGCGAGGTGGTCTATTTCATGACCCCTGCAGACGGGCCGGACGCGCCGATGCTTGGCCCCAACGAGTATTGGATTGAACCGGACAACATCGCCCGGTGGCTTGACGATGGTGTGTTTAGTGTAGTATCCCCACTCGATGCGGAGGCGGTTGCCGAGATTGAGCTATCGGAAGATCAGGAACGATGGCTTGAGTGGCTGCAACAATACGGACTCTCACGAATTCGAATCGAGTCCTAAGATTCATGTCATGACCAGTCCGAGTCTCACGAATCCAAGGATGGAGAATCCTGCTTGACCCAACACTCGTAGTCGCTCGGCCAATCGTTTTTCAGATCCGCAGGGACGTGCTCCACTTCGATGCGGCGAAAAAGGTTCAGGTCAAGTGGTTCGAGAAATGTATCTCCAGAAACATCAGCTCGCACTCGCGTGATGTGTAGCACACCCACACGCGGCCATGCTGCCCGATAGATCTCTGCTCCTCCAACAACAAATGGCACGGTCCCGGCTGGAATCATACGCAGGGCAGCATCGATGCTATGAGCCACCATAGCGCCCCTCGCCGTGTAGCCGGCCTGCTTGGTAAGAACGATCGTGGTTCGTCCTGGCAGAATGCGACCGATCGAATCATAGGTTCGGCGTCCCATGAGCAATGCGTGTCCCATGGTCAATCGCTTGAAGCGTTGCAGGTCGCTGCTCAATTTCCACGGCAAATCATTGTCCAGTCCCATCACATGGTTGTCGGCTACAGCGACAACCATGTGCAACGGGAATTTCGGATTGTCCATCGATCCATTTGATCGGTGACCCGGCATCTGGCCTAGCGATCTTCCTGGCTAATTTGCGGGTAGGCCAGACCAGCGATCGCTGCCCCCAACAAAGGAGCGACCCAGAAGAGCCAGACTTGTTGCAGAGCCCAGCCTTGGACAATGAGGGCAGGGCCGGTACTGCGAGCTGGATTGACCGACAGATTGGTCACAGGAATCCCGATCAAATGGATGAGGGTCAAACCCAAACCGATCGCGATCGGAGCAAACCCTGCGGGTGCTCGTTTGTCGGTAGCTCCAAGGATGATGAAGAGGAAGAAGAACGTCAGCACGACTTCTGCAACAAAGCACGCCATCATGCTGTATTTGCCTGGCGAATGCTCATCGAATCCGTTGCAGGCAAAGCCTCCAACAGCGAACCCTGGTTGCCCACTCGCGATAACGTAAAGCAAACCAGCACCTAGCGATGCACCGACCACTTGCGAGATGACATAAGGCACGAATTCAGACGATGGAAAACGCTTGGCCATCAGCAAACCGAGTGAAACCGCTGGGTTCAAATGACAACCGGAGATGTGACCGATAGAGTATGCCATGGTTAAGACGGTGAGTCCGAAGGCGAATGCGACCCCCAGGTGAGCGATCCCCATATTCAAGGGGGTCGTACCCTCGGTCGCGATGAATTTCGCGGCCAACACGGCGCTCCCGCATCCACCGAAGGTCAACCAAAACGTTCCCAAAACTTCTGCTATACACTTCTTCGCGATATTCATAGAACCTCTTTCCTTAAGATAGATGAGTCACTTCGAATCCCTGGCGATACGTTCGCCGCAGCAAGCGTTGAGCCCCCTCGTGGTTCGGGATACTCAACGTTTCCGGCTGCCAATCCAATTCGTGATTAGGGAACCGATTGGCTAATGTCCCGAGCAGGACAGCCTCGGTCAAGGGGCCTGCATAGCCGAAGTGGGCAGTCGTCGGTTCTCCTCCGAGGCAAGCATCCACGAACAAATGATAGTGGTTGCCGTTCGGTACGACCTCGATCTGAGTCTGCTCAAACTGGTTCTGTGGCAAAAGGATTGGCTTGGAGACATGGGGTAGAAGAATCGCTCCTTTTTCGCCGAGGAACATCGACCCCTGGTCCGGCAAGCCGACCGGTTGTCCATCTCGGTTTTGAGTTGGCCAGTCAGTGGTGTCTGGCATTTTCCCGCCGTCGCTCCAAGTCAAAACAAAATCAGGAGTCGTGTAAGGTGTCGACGTCCCGAACGTAAACCGAGTGTGGTTTTGCATTCCAAACGAGAACTTGGGAGGAGGCGAACTCGAGGAGGCAATGCGTATGGGTGTCCCAAGTTTCAGTGCGCTAAAGACAGGATCCAGAATATGGATCGCCATATCCCCCATCGTGCCACATCCGAAATCGTACCATCGCCGCCAATTACCCGGATGAAAATGCCCTTCTGCGTACGGACGCTTGGGTGCAGTCCCTAACCATAAATCCCAGTCTAGGAAGTCGGGGGAAGCAGATGGCTCCGGATCGGGGCCGTCGTACCCCCACGTCTTATTGCTCCACGAGTGGGCTTCCCGAACTTTGCCGATGACACCGCTCTGCACCAAAGCGACGGCGGTGCGATACGCGCTGGCGGAATGGACTTGAATTCCCATTTGTGTCACCAGTTTTTTCTCTTCTGCGACCAGCCGCAGTTGCCTTGCTTCGTAGACGTCATGGGTGAGTGGCTTTTGGCAATAAACATGCTTGCCACAGTTCATCGCCGTCATCGCAGCTGGTGCGTGAGTATGGTCGGGAGTCGACACATGCACTGCATCGATCGAATCGGCCATTTCGTCAAACATTTTTCGGAAGTCCGAAAATCGCTTTGCCTGGGGATGTTTTTCACCAGCTTGCGCAAGCCGGTTGCTATCCACATCGCAAAGTGCCACGACATCGACATTCAGGTGCGAACTGAGCGATGCAAGATCCGCAGCCCCCATCCCGCCGACCCCGATGCCTGCCAACCGCAAGCGAGCGCTCCTTGCATGGGTGCCCAAAGCACGCTGTCCACATACCACGGCGGCGACAGTAGCGGACGTTCCATGCAACACGAACGAGCGACGGCTTACAGAGCAATTTTTCATGTTTAATCTCTTCGGTGTTTTAGGAAACAATCGGCTGCCATGGTACATGCGCTCCATCCGGCAAAGACAGATAAATTAGAACAAATTCATTCTTTTCGAACGCCAATCCTCGTGCAATCCCATGCCTGCCGGTGTTTGCATCGCATAACTGTAATGTATGATCCGAATCCAATTGGTCCGAGAATATCCCATCGCGCCCGAACTTTGGCTCTCTTGGCGTCAGTTAGCCTGCGGACTTTCCATGCGCCAACCTGAATGGCTTCTGAGTTGGTGGGAAGCTTACGCGCCGAGCGATGCCGAATTGTATCTATTGATCGCTCGTGATGATGATCGATTGGTGGGGCTGATTCCCTGGTACCGACTGAAATCGGAAAGGCAGCTTCGACTGCTCGGGGACGGCGAGGTTTGCACCGACTACAACGGTGTAATGTGTGCGCCGGATCAAGATGGCTTGCGGATCAATACTGCCTTTGCGAAATGGTTGCTCGAGCATGCCAAGGACCGCGAAATCGGCTGGGATTCGATTTACATGGAAGGCATTCCGCAAGCCGATTCGCTGACGAGAGATTTGCGAAGATCAATGGTTCAGCAGGGTAGTCCGAAGATGGAACGGAATCCCATGAATACTTGGTGCATCGATCTTACCGATGGATGGGATGGATATCTGGCTCGCTCAAGCAAGGACACGCGCAAAAGACTCCGTCGACGGTTGGAATCGCTCTCACGTGTTGAAGTGCATCGCGTGATCTCGGAAACCGATTGGAAGGCTTTTTATCCAATCCTCGTCGATCTCCATCAAAAGCGTCGAAATTCGCTTGGAGAACCCGGGTGCTTTGCAGATCTGCGATTCAAATCTTTTTTGGAAAATGCCAGTATCCGCATGTTGCAACTCGGTCAGCTTCAGGCGTTTTGCCTAGAAAAGCAAGGTCAGCCCATCGCCGCCGATATCGGATTTCGATCACCGACCCACTGGTACTGCTACCAGGGAGGAATCGAACCCGATGCCATGGATCTGGAGCCAGGCAAAATGGCCAATGTTTGGATGATAAGCCAGGCTCAGTCGCAAGGGATCCATTTCATCGACTTTTTGCGTGGGGACGAACCCTACAAGAAGCAATTGAAGGCGGAATCGACTGCGATTTGCGACCTTTGGGTTGCAAGGCCGGGTTTGAAGGGAGTCTCCTTAAAGTGGCTGCGGCAATCCACGGAATTGATCGCCGACGTAGCTCGCGGGCTTTATCAATCGATTCCGATAACGATGCCACGTTAGTATCACGAGATCGCTTGGTAAACGACTCGAGGGACGGACGGTTTTTTCAAACCGACCATCCCCGAGTACTCCCCCTGCCTCTCGTTCACAGCTTTCGCTGTTCGCTTTCAATTTCCTTTTATTTTCATCCACCCCAATCGAATTTCGCCGTCGGGGTTGCCTTAGCTTGCTTGACAGGTGGGACCGTCTCAGGCTTGCTCTCTTTTTCCTGCGAGTTGTTGTCCAAACTGTTTCCAACGTTGGTCTGCGTTCTCGCGGCAGCGTTAGCAGTACCCATATTTTGCTCAAGCATTCCTTGACTGATTACTCTTGGGCGACTGGCCCCGTAATCGAGGAACTTCGCTGCATCGCGTTCGCGGGCCCTTTCGTGTGCATCCCAGTATGCTTTGTCGGGCCACATTCCTTCTTCCAGCTTGATGTTGTTGTATTCGAGCAATGACCCTTTGACCAAGTGAACGTCGATAATTGACTTGTTGTACTCCGAAAGTGCACGAGCATAATTGCGACCTGCGTTAGCGCGTTGCTGCTGGGCTCGCAAGAGCAGGTCAATAGTTTGCTCCGGATTGGAATCTCCTACATTGAATTTCTCTTGGAACAACGTAACCAACCTCTGTGCGGCAGCCAGCAACGCCAACTGCTCTGTCATTTGAGCGTAGTTGCTATTCAGTTCTCTGAGTGTTTGCGTCAAGCGATAGGAGGCGGCCGTTTCGGCTTGCTCGAGTCCTGCGTGAGCCTTTGCAAGCTGCAGTTGCTTGTTTCGAACATCCGCATGAGCTCGACGTGCCCCCACCGGATTAGGAACGAAATCCAAACGAACAACCCCTTCTTGGTATCTTCCGTCCAGCAACTCTTCCCAAGCAGAGGGTGCATCATTGCCTGGAGGTGGAGGAAAAGGCCCTTCGCCTCCGTTCCCGATCAAGGATCCGCCAACACCCAACCACCGATACAGCAAGGAGAGGTTGACTTCGGGGAGCATCTGATTCTTGGCAGACACCAGCTCCAACTCTTGCTGCTTGATCGTCCAACGATAGCGACGAAGATCCACGTTGCGATAAAGTGTTTCATCGAGGGAGTCGTAGAAATCGAATTCAACCAATCCGATAGTTGGTTTATCCGAAGGGCGAATCAACCGTCCATCGGTCGCGGCCCAGCCCAGCAGCAACCGCAGTGCTTGCTCCCGCCCGAATAGACCTGGATCCTGGCCTTGAAGGTTACTTCCACCGAGCGCGGCATCCAGTTGAGCTTGGAACTCATGGAACGTTACACGAGCCTGAGCTTCCGTCGTGCTGGCCAGTCCTTTCTTCGACTTCTCATGGGCGATGTGATATGCCTGAGCTGCGCTGTCACGTGCGATCCTTGCATTCTCGACGTTCCAATACGACTGATACAGATCCCAGTAGGCGTATTCCACGTCTCGGACTAAGTTTCTGACGCGTTCCTCAAATTGAACGAGCGAAACATCTTCATTGATCCGAGCCAACACAACCGGTATTCGATTGACAAGCGTACCGCGATTCCGCATCAAAGGATGCAGGATTTGCGCCTCGAGAATCTGTGTATATTCGGCTGGAACGGCTCGGACTTGCCCCAATTGGATGTTATTCAACGAATAGACCGACTGAGAACGTGCCGTTGCCACTCCTCCTGTTGCCAAGCGTTTCGAAATCGCAAGTTGAGCGTTGCTGTCATCACCTCGAAATGGCGTCGGATTAAACGGATTCAGCGAATTGTTAAATGGATCCACACCAACGTTTCTTGCTCGATCCGTATTGTTGTACGACAAGAAACTAGATACCTGAGCATCGAATTCACTCAGTGCATCTTCAACCCCACCGACTTGATTGGCTCGGGCTGCGCCACGAGGGAGAATGCGATTCCCATTCCCATCGACAACCATCTGCTGCGAGTTTGTCGTCGTCGCAGCAATTGCAGGATCATAGATCGAGGAAAGCTGTTGCGAAGGGGAGGCGAGAACCACCCCTGGGATGTCGAATGACTGTCGCTGGTAACCCGGCAAGGTCTGCAAAATCTTTGCGTTCGCGAGTGCATAGGATACACACTCTTCAAGAGTCAGATCGAGGAACTCAAACTTCTGGTTGTCGAGCGTTATCGGCTCAAACGTCTGAGTCGCTTCCGGAATCGGATCGATCTCTAAGTCGGGGATCTCAATCTTCTGGGCTTGATCCAGATAGTGAGCAAGGTCGCCCCGTTCGCGTATGAAGTATGGCTGCGTCGGATGACATCCAGTCAGGGCAATGCAAGCAATGTGCACGCTGACCAACCACTTTTTGATGATGCGTTTCATGAGACGGGAGACTTCCATCCATCGGTTCTCAAGCCAAGGCGCTGTCGCCAGCATGGACGAACCGCCTTGGCTACAACGCAGTAGCCTCAGTGTCCGTTCCGCTTCGCTCGAAACTGGTGTTACTCCCCCCCCAAACAATCGCACGAGCCGAAACTCGTGTGGTGTATGGATCGGCATTCGACCTGGTAAACTTTGCCGATTACGAAAGAAATTCCGGCGAAACTCGCCTGTCGAAATGCCAGCAAACCGGACGAGTTGAGCATTTCATGGATGAAATAAAAAAGGGCGCATCCGAAGACACGCCCTTTTCCGAGGAGAATGATCTTTTGGGATCACCTTAAGAAATCGTGTAAGCAGTCTCCGCGTGGTCGCTGAGGTCCAATCCCATCTTCTCCGAGTCCTCTGTGCATCGCAGACCAATGGTGAAATCGATCAGTTTGAGGAGGATAAACGAAACCACACCGGAATAGATGACTGTCACCAAGACCGCGTAACCCTGAGCCCAAACCTGTGCAACATTGCCGGTGATGAACAAGCCGCCACCGCCACCTGTTACAGCTCCGTTCGCGAATGTCGTGCCGACTCCGAATCCTTTCAACGCGAATAGTCCCGTTGCCATCGCACCCCAGATACCCGCCATTCCGTGAACTCCGAAGACGTCCAACGAGTCGTCATATTTCAGAGCTGGTTTCACATAGGCGACGAAAATGTAGCTGACAATGGTTGCCCCTGCTCCGATCACCAGAGCACCCTTCACATCCACAAATCCAGCGGCTGGCGTAATACCCACCAGACCTGCAACCACGCCGGTGATCATCCCCAAAGCCGTCGGCTTGCCATTGCGAATGAGCTCAATCAATGACCACACCAATCCTGCCGTCGCAGCGGCGACCTGAGTTGTGACAAATGCTTGCACTGCCTGCGGTGTCGCCCCGAAAGCACTTCCACCATTGAAGCCAAACCAACCAAACCACAGCAGTCCAGCCCCGAGAACTGCGAAGGGTAGGTTATGAGGAGGATTGATTTGCTTGGGATAACCGCGCCGCGGGCCAATGACCAAGCAGGCTACCAAAGCAGCAATACCAGCATTGATGTGAACCACGGTTCCGCCTGCGAAGTCAAGAGCTTTGGTGGGAACGGCTGTCGCAGCATCGAAGGCACCTAAACCGAAGATCGGCGAATCCGGCCCGTACCAAACCCAGTGGGCGACGGGGGAGTACACAATGACACTCCACAAACCGACGAAAACCATAAACGCGAGGAATTTCATTCGCTCGGCAAATGCCCCGATGATCAGGGCTGGCGTGATGATCGCAAACATCATTTGAAAGACCATGAACGTCTGCTGGCTGATCCCGAGTTTGACCCCCGTAACTGGTTCAAATGATTGATCGGTCTTGACTCCTTCAAGGAGGAAGTGGGTCATCGGATTGCCGCAGAAACCACCCGGAAGCTCGGTTCCCGAGAATGCCATGCTGTAGCCCACCAAAACCCACAACACCGTCACCAACGACATGCACATGAAACACTGCATGAGAATGCTGAGCACATTTTTGCGGCCTACCAAACCGCCATAGAAAAAGGCCAACCCGGGAGTCATCAAAAGAACCAATGCAGCACTAGCGAGCAACCATGCTTGATCCCCAGAGTTCAGGGTAGACACGACCGGTGCTGGCTCGGCGGGTGCTGAATCCGGGGGTGTCGCCTCTGCCGGTGCAGCAACGGCCGGGGCCGGATCTGCCGCCGCTGGCACCACGTCGGCGGGTGCCGGGTCCACGGGTGCAGCGTCCTGTGCCATGAGAACCGATGTGGTCCCCAGTAAGAAAATCAACATTCCCAAAATTCCACGCATCATTTCAAATACCGCCTTTTACGTCTCTCTCCAAAGAGCTTGCCAACGAGCCAACAGGTGCTGAGAGATTACGCACCTATCATGCCTCGGGAGTCTGTAAGCAAAAAACAGACCGTTTCGGGACTGCGGAGGTAACCATCGTCCCTGCCGTCTTGAAATCCCATAAGAAAATGCATGCAAAGTTTTTTGTGCTGTCTCATCGCCGGAGGTGGGTTACATCTTGCTGCTCAGGTGGCTTGCAACGAGGCCCGTTCAGCCCAAAAAATGCGCAACATCCCATTACGGCGCAAGGATTTAGCGTTAAGTTGGCAATAACGTAGACCTATCGGACGTAAACGCTCATGCCTTACGTGTTTACCCTAAATTACCGTTCCGGACAAATTCGTGTCGGTGAGGTTGTACGGATCGCAAAACTCGGAGTACAAATCGGTTTATGACGACCGACCTTGGATTAGAGCCGGAAAACCTAGACGTGATTGCCGTGGGTGCCCACCCGGACGATGTGGAAATCGCATGTGGCGGGACTCTGGCCGCCCTGGTTCTCGCTGGCTATCGGGTAGGCATTATCGATCTGACGGACGGTGAACCCACTCCGCTGTGCCCCTCTCCGGATATCCGTCGTGAAGAAGCCGCCGCCGCAGCAGCAGTCCTCGGCGTTCACGTGCGAAAGATCCTCGGATTCTCGAATCGCAGGTTGATGGATGGTTTCGAGGAACGGGTTGCGCTCGCCACCGAACTACGTCGTTATCGCCCCAAGATTGTGATTGGATTTGGGAGCAAAACACCGATGGCATCCCCGGACCACTACCAAGCGATGCAGATCACCGATGCTGCTGTATTCTACTCGCGACTGAGTAAGTGGGATGACTACTTCGGTGGCCTGCCGGTACACACGATCGAACGTCAACTTTACTTTCGCTTGTCCTTCGAACCTGCTCCTGCGGTTGGCCTGGACAATTCGATCACGATGGATATCTCCGACACGCTGGAAAAGAAGATCGAGAGTATCGCGTGCTACAAGACCCAATTTCCTCCCGCCAAAGCGCAAATCTTTGATCGTGTACGAGGCTTGGCCATCGCTGCCGGGGCGGCCGCTCATTGCCGCGCTGGGGAAACATTTGTTTCAGTGCGTGCACTGTGTACACGCGATTTGGTGAAGTCGGTGATGGGACAATAATCGATGCAGGCGCGACCCATCCGATCAGTAGACGAACTTCCGAAATCGGCTCGAGGTTCGATTGTTGCCATCGGAAATTTCGATGGCGTTCATCGCGGCCACCGCGCGTTGGTAGCCGAACTGCTACGCGTCGCAAAGGATCACGCCGCGCCATCGATGATCTTCACGTTCGACCCTCCACCCTTGCGACTGCTGCGACCTGGACCTTGGCCTCAACCGCTGACATGGATGGAACGACGCGTTGAGTTGCTGACTCAATTGGGTGTTGACTATGTCGTTGCCTATCCCACGTCTGTAGGTCTGCTGGAATTGGATGCCGAGTCGTTCTTTCGGACGATTCTCATCGACGAACTTGGCGTAAGCGGTATGGTCGAAGGACCGAACTTTCGTTTTGGAAAAAATCGCGGTGGAGACGTCGACCTACTACAGCACTTGTGCGCTCAACATGGACTCGCCTTTTCAATCGTCGAACCACAACGGATAGACGGTGATTGGATATCCAGCTCTTCCATACGCGAAGCGATCGAGGCCGGTCACATCGAACAAGCCAATCAAGCCTTGAGTGAACCGTACCGCATCCTGGGAACGGTGGTCACAGGTGCCGGCCGCGGTCGAACGATCGGTTTCCCTACGGCGAACCTTGGTAACATTCCTGTATTGATTCCGGCTCATGGAGTTTACGCAGGGCGAATCCTACGAGCAAACCGCAACGGTGAGCCATCGTTTCCCAATGCGTTACTGAAAGCACCTGCGGCGATTCATATCGGCCCTAACCCTACGTTTGGCGAGAATTGCGACAAAGTCGAAATCCACGTGATCGGCCACTCAGCCGATCTCTACGATGCCTCTTTGGAAATCGAAATTACGCACCGCATCCGATCGGTGAAAAAGTTCGCCAGCAAAGACGAACTGCTCGAACAAATTCATGCCGATCTGCGATCGGTCACCCTGGCGCTCTCGGAATAATCGCGCAAGCCTGCCACGGTCCGGCCTCGAATCCTTTTCGGCATGCCGATCTGAACGAGTCTTGGCCGTCGGCTTGCCGATACCAGATATCGCTATGGCTATGCTCAAATCGCGAATCTTTTGGTTGTTCGCAATCGTTGCCGGACTGATTTACGCATCCCAGTATTATACGATCGGGGGCTGGGAGAACCTGCGTCTTGTCCCTAAACAAGTCGATGCGCCGAAGTTAGGCCGAGCAGCGGAACCGATGCCTACGCTGGACAAAAAGGCTTGGGCTCCGACCAAATGGGTCAGTGCCCCGTCGCAGCATGGCGATATCGTGCCACCCAAGGGAAAACGACCCTCAATCCGCATCGCATCGTTCAATCTTCAAGCGTTCGGAGAGAACAAGGCCAACAAAGTTGCGGTGATGGAGATCCTGGCTCGCGTGCTGCGATCCTTCGATGTTGTCGCCTTGCAAGATATCCAACCGCAGCAGCGCGATGTGCTGCCGCGACTCGTCGATCGCATCAACCAGTCCGATCGCATGTTCGACTATTGCATCGGACCTCGAGTCGGTAGCGGTATTCAGTCTATGCACTTCGCGTTCATCTACGATTCGGAACGAGTGGAGATGGACCGCTACCAACTCTACACGGTTGATGACCCCACCGATCAATTGGAATACGAACCCCTTGTTGCGTGGTTTCGAGCCAAGCAAGTCCCTGAAGCGGAAGCATTCACTTTCTCTCTCGTCAACATTCGCGTCAATCCGCAGCGAGTCGACCAGGAGATCCCGCTCTTTCCGGAATTGATTCGAACGATTCTTCGAGATGGCCGCGATGAGGACGACATCTTGCTTGCCGGTGATTTCTCATGCAGTCACCGACGCATGGAAAATCTCCGCCGGATCGGAATGGCATTCGCCTTGGAAGAAGTCGTGACGACGTTGAGCGGCAACGAAATGCTCGACAACATTCTCTTCCCTGCGAAAGGGACCGACGAGTTCCTTGGTCGATCCGGTACCATCGATGTCCTGCGGCAGTTCAACTTGAGCCCCGAACAGGCATTTCAGATCAGCAATCACATGCCGATTTGGGCGGAATTCAGCGCCGTCGAAGGGGGCGTGCCGGGTTACACTCCCTAGCTCAAGACAGGCTTACCCGACGGCGTCGTCGAGAACGTGGACCTTGTAATGCAGTAGTTCGTGCCTCTGGACGGATTTCCTCATACTCGTACTGAGTGCAACGGTACTCGTACTCGTACTCGAAAGGATGCAAATGACAGAGCCAATCTTCGACCACGAACGACTGGACGTTTATCGACCTGCGATCGAATACGTATCATCAACTTATCGAATCGCGAAATCACTTAATGGTCCCGAACGCCACGCTCGTGATCAATGGCTGCGAGCGATTCTGAACTTAATCGGAATAGAAAAACCAATTTGAAACGGATCGTGTCGATATTAACTCGGTTGATCCAACGAACTGAAACGGTTTCCGAGGGATCGATCGAGTACGAGTACGAGTACCGCGATGCTGGGTACGAGTACGAGAAGAAGCAGGAACAAAGCATTGGACCGAAGTGCTCGATCGAGCGTTTCTGACTTGCGTTGAGTCAACTCCTCGCACTCAGTCGATGCAGTAGATAGCGATCAACAGTCAACCA
>JBILVV010000266.1:0-6873 GCA_044370255.1 Pirellula sp. | reverse complement strand
CTCACGACCCTCATGATTAGTGAGCACATTTCGACTTGTGTATTAGAAAGCTCGTCCAGACGGATTGGTCTCTCACGACCAATCCAAAACAACCGGATTTCAAAATAGACCCGGCATGGTGCAAACCATGCCGGGTTTTTTTTATGCGCCTATCCCAGCCGCCGGCTCCACCCTGTAGAGCAGTTGTCCTCAACTGCTCCCACCCCGCGTGGCCATGAGCAATGCGTCTCAATGCGTTTCGATACTGGCAGTTCGGCGAGACATCGGCTTTTGATTGAGTTTATCCGTGTACAAGACGGAATCGCAGTAAACCCCCGCCGGGACACTGCCCCAAATCCTGCGGGGACACACACTCCTCCGTTCCTGCATGAAATGCTTGCTTTGCTGAGTTCGCCGGTTGGTGTGTGTCACCCGCGTGGATCCTCTTCTGCCGTCAATGTTTGATCCCGCCGATTGGTCCGATCTGACTGATCTGACTCACACCCCTGAAAGATTCCACCCCTGGGTTGCGTTATCTTGGTGGAACGGGGTCCCGAAACGGACCCCACGATACTGGCCGTCCCGTGAGCCAATCCAGTGGGGCGTTCTTTCCTATCCCACGGTTTCCATCGCCATGAATGACCTCAGCCCCGAAACGCGAGCCAGTCTGTTACTCAGGCTACGCGATTCGGCCGATGCGGTCGCTTGGCAAGATTTCACCGAACTCTATTCACCCGTGATCCACCGAACAGCCAAACGCATGGGACTGCAAACCGCTGACGCCGACAATGTCGTCCAAGAAGTCCTCTTGGCCGTTTCCAAATCGATCCAACAATGGCTCGACCGCGACGAGCGTTCCGGCTTTCGGCCTTGGCTGTTTCGCATCGCTCGGAACAAGGCCCTCGACTTGATCACGCGCCGCGCCACGCGCCCCGAGTTCGGCTCCAATATCCCATGGGACGATCTCGTACAACGCGAGTCGGCCACTACGACGTATTGGGACTTGGAGTACCGCTGGGAACTTTTTTCAAGGGCGGCCGCCGAGGTGCGAAGAACCGCTGCGGAATCGACTTGGCAAGCATTTTGGTTGTCGACCATCGAGGAACGACCGATCGCCGAGGTTGCTCAATCGCTCGGCGTTCGCGAAGGTGTTGTCTACCTCAGCCGATGCCGCATCATGGATCGGATCCGAAAACTGGTGAAGCAGTGGGAGACGAGCGAATGACATCTCCATATCATCCAGCTTGCTGCAGCAACGATCAACTCCATGACTTGCTCGTCGGCAGTGTCAGCGATGCCGATTCCGATGCATGGCTGCAGCATCTCGAGCAGTGCGCCGCATGCCAAACCAAGCTTCATGCTTTGGCTGGCGAAGATGGGGATTGGTCGCAAGCGCGCGACGTACTCTCCACATCCACCGACCGCATCCACGTTGCTCGCTCCGATGAGTGGGCCTTGTCTCTATCGAAAAAACTTCTGTCGCCACCATCCCATCCGGAGATGCTCGGTCGTATTGGTCGCTACGACATCGAGCGGCTCCTAGGCTGCGGTGGCATGGGGATCGTCTTCAAGGGTTTTGATACCGAGCTGCATCGCACCGTTGCGATTAAGGTCTTGGCTCCTTCGTTAGCCTTCCATGGATCGGCCCGTCATCGATTCGCTAAGGAAGCCCGAGCGGCGGCGGCGGTGGTCCACGAAGATGTGGTCCCGATCTACGACGTCGACGCCGATCGCGAGGTACCTTACCTCGTCATGCGTTATATACCCGGAGAGTCGCTGCAGGCACGCATCGATCGCATCGGTCCACTCGAGCTCAAGCAGATCCTGCGCATCGGCAAGCAAGTCACCGCCGGTTTAGCCGCGGCCCATGCTCAGGGTCTCATCCATCGCGATGTCAAACCGGCCAATGTGCTCCTCGAAGAAGGAATCGACCGCGCGCTGCTCACCGATTTCGGACTTGCCCAAGCCATCGATGATGCCAACGCGACTACCTCCGGGGTTTTGCCGGGAACTCCTCAGTACATGTCCCCTGAGCAAGCGCGCGGCGAGAAGTTGAGCGTTCAGAGCGATCTGTTCAGCGCTGGCAGCGTCCTGTACGCCATGTGCACAGGGCGCGCGCCGTTTCGCGCAGAGACATCGCTCGGCGTGCTCCAAAAAATTCGAGAGTCTCAGCCTAAAGCGATCCGCGAACTCAATCCCGAGATACCGAGTTGGATGGTGCAGATCGTCGAAACCCTGATGGCCAAGGATCCGAAGGACCGCTATGCCTCAGCAAGCGAGGTTTCCGAGCTGCTCGAACAGTGCCTCGCACACGTTCAGCAACCGCTCGACTCGGCGCTGCCATCAGCGTTGCAAAAGCGTTCTGGCGCAAAATTAAAATTCATTCGATTCGTGAAGTTTGCGATCGCCGGAGCACTCGTGATGACCAGTATCAGTATTTTGGTGATGCGCATGTCCTCCAAAAATCCGCGAGTTCCGAACTCCGCGACACCATGGGTAACCACACCACCCGCTGACACCGGGCAACCCATACCACCAATTTTCGGGTGGAAAGTGGATCCATTGCCAACCACGCCCGAAGATAAAATCCTCAACGCATTGGACGAGACGATCGAGGTCGATTGGAATGGTTTGCCGCTGGAGCAAGCGCTCGCGGAACTGTTGGAACCGATTCCTTTGGATTACCGAGGCTATGCGACCGATCCGTCCAGGGCGTCCGAATTCGAGTCTACGGTTCAACTCAGGTATCGCACGACGCGCAAGCAGATCCTGCAACGGGTGCTGGGCCCGCGTGACTTGGGATACATCGTACGCCCGTCGGGTATCGAGATCGGCGACCTCGATTATGTGCGAGCAAATCCGACGGTGCGCCGGTACTCCTTGGCGCACGTCTGCAAAACCAACCTCGAGGCGGCGGAGATCGTGCAGGTTCTTCAGCGGATGCTGAAACCGAACGACCCTGACTCGATTTCCATGACCCTCAATGGCCCGATTCTGCTCGTTCGCGCTACTGAGCCAGAACATGAGCAGATCATCCAAGTGTTAGCGGCGTTAGAACCCGACGTTCAACCGTAGAAACACTCATCACAATTTTTGCTTAGAACTTTTCATCAAACGGGAGAATGAACCATGACGAGGCAGTTCCTTTTGCATCGCTACCCTTGGTTTTGGCCAATCGCTGCGCTTATAGCTATGGTGGTTTTCGGTGTTACATCGCTCGACGCACAGGAGCAACAGAGTGCGTCAACCACTTTCGGCGGCGGAGGTATGGGTGGCATGGGCGGATTGCCGGTGTTGATCGAATGGGTCAAGCCGCAGGGTGACAAACCCGACTGGCTGACTCGCGGTGAAAACGCGATTCGTGCTCGCGAAAAAATCCGGCGACTGCTCGATCACGAGGGAGAGGGAGAGTTCGAGCAGAAGGAACAGTTCGAATTCAACAACCAGCCTCTCAGTTCCGTGATGTCTTATATCTCTGATCGTTATGGGTTATCTATCCAAATCAATGAAAGACAACTAGAGCAGGTTAACATGAACACTGAGGAACCGATCACGCTCCATGCGACCTGTACCCTTCGTGGCGCATTGACCAGAATGTTCGAACCGCGGGACTTGGATTATATCATTCATGAGGATCGGATCGAGATCACCGATCGTGACTCCGCGATCCGTGGTGGAGCGGTCCTGTCGTACGATCTTGCGCACATCGCAACCAGCAATAAGGAAGGTGACGCGATCGTCAGCACAATCAAGAAAATGGTGCAGCCAGATGCTTGGCTTGAGGGTGGAGGTGCCTCATGCCATTTGATCGGCTCGGTCCTGCTCGTCAAAGCCGACGAAGGGATGCACGAGGACATCGAGAGACTTCTCGCACAATTGAACGCGATGCGCGCCGATGAGAGGAAACCAGAGTAGAGCAGTTGTCCTCAACTGCTCTCACCCAGCGTCGCCATCCGGACGGCGTTGCGAGCTATCGCACCGTGCCAACGAGTCCTGATTCGCGACGAAGCGGCAAGATTGGAACGTCAACGCAATGAGTAACGCAGCGTGGGAACAGCAGAGGACTGCTGTTCTACCGTAGAGCAGTTGTCCTCAACTTCCCTCTCTCAGAAAGAACCATCATGGTAAACGCATCGATCCGAATATGCCTAACGGCACTCTGCCTCCTGGGCTCATCGCTCCAAGGATTCTCTCAGGCACCCGCATTTCCAAAACCATCGAATGAAGGGCACAAACTGTCGATTCTTGCCAAAGAATATTTGGAGAGGTTCGGCGAGAATGCTATCTCATGCAAAGCCAAATTCACTACGGAGGGCCGACTGAGCTTTGTGGAAATGGTTACGGGAGAGCCATGGGAAGGGCAGCTTCAGTTTGCCCCTAGGGACGGATTGCGAATCGAATTGGCTTGTTCGATTGGAGAATACTCCTCACTAACATCTGGTAGCAAGAACCATGTGGTATGGAAGTGGATACCTAATGAGCATGCGAAACGGGGGACTTCTCAGAGCATCCCATCGGCGATGATCGGGCGGCAGACGTCGCTGATGATCGGCAAGTACTGGCCAGCATGGTTGGACTTCATCGTTAACACGAACGCGTATCTCTACTTTGACCCAGTAACCATGGACGACGGAATCGCACGTTGCAACATCCGTTCTGCCGGTTCCGATGCAACCATCGAGGTTGTGTTTCGAGAAACCCCTCAGGGAATCGAAGTGCAGAGCATTTCGACGCGGATTTCTGACCAGCTGGTCGTTTCATCCAATTTCAAAAATGTCCTTATCGGAGACCTATGGGTTCCTCTGAGCAGCAATGCAACGCAAGAAGGTGTCGGTATTCAAGGCAAAGGGAGAATCGAGTTTTCCGGTCACCATTTCGGAACGCCGGAGCTCAATTGGCTCGTTGAGTTCGAAGAAGGGGTCACGGTAACGGATCAGATCAATAACGTAACGTACAAGGTCAAAAAGCCGTAAATTGGGAATGGCTCCAAGGCTACAGCTCACGATTCATTGAAAATCACCCCGAGATCGAGCACGAGCTCGGTATCCGAGATGCGAATCGTGAGATGGGTGTTTGCGGGTAGGATCGATGGTTGATGTGTCTGCGAACCCTCGACAAACTGGTACCTCTCCACCGATCGATCGTTGATGTTGACAATCCAGTATTCTTCAACACCGGAAGAGCGATAAATCTCCGCCTTAGCGCGATCGCGATCGATGGAAGTATCCGCTACCTCGATCACAAGCCGACATTCCTGCCCTGATGGATGACGCGTTCGAAAATCGTGATGATTCCCTCGAGCGATCGCAGACGACCACTCGGAATCGGTCATTGATGAATCACTCAGCATCGCTCGCGGATACTCCTTGAGAAGCTGCACCATCGCTCCTTAAAGCCACCCAAATCATCGCCTCATTACCCTTCTCATTCTAATCCTACGGACGGCAAGGACAATCGCGTCAGAGCATCGAGCCTATACGAATAAGGCCCCTGGGGCACGCGTTTTCCTTCGATCTCACCCGATCGAATGTTAGCCGAGATGCGCGAGCATCCGGGTTGAAGCGGACGGAGCAATGCGATGTTAACCACAGTTCCACCCGAGGGCTCGCGCCCGTTCGGCTTTTATCGGGGGACTGATCAGCGACACACGCAGCCTTGAATAGGTCATGAATATGCTCGCAGCGTGGGAACAGCAGGGGACTGCTGTTCTACGATTCGCCCGCGAACAAATCATGCGGATCGAGATGTGATACTCTCCGCTCCGGGGGACACACTCTGCGTGGGATAGATGGGGGAAATGCTTGCATTGCAGAACGAGTTTAGGAAGTGTGTGTCCCCGCGGGGTATATGGATTTCTCGCAGGCTGGCTTGGCGGTTGACCTGGGTCGGAGCCGGTGACATCATGGGCTGCTGAGAAAGGACTGTATGAATATCCATCGCCAGGACCAACCATCTCCCAAGCACACCGTGGTGGGCCTAGGGGAAATCCTTTGGGATCTCTTCGAGGATGCTAGCGTTTTCGGCGGCGCGCCAGCAAATTTTGCTTGCCATGCCGCAGGGCTGGGCATGCGAGCTATCATCAAAAGCGCGATCGGCCAAGACGACCTCGGAAGCAAGGCGGTGCAATGGCTTCGACAGCGCAGCATGCCAACCGATTATGTGGCCGTCGATCCGGAACACGCGACCGGTACCGTCCAGGTACGACTCAACGCCGCCGGAACCGCAACCTATGAATTCGCTCCCGATGTCGCATGGGATCATCTGGCCTGTGACTTGCACGATCTGCGTCTGGCCCAAGAATGTCGAGCTGTATGCTTCGGCACCCTCGCCCAGCGGTCACCCGTCAGCCGCGCTGCCATCGATCAGTTCCTTGACGCAGTCCACCCCGAGTCATGGCGCATTCTCGATGTCAACCTTCGACAAAATTTCTTCAGTCCTGCCGTGATCCGCGAATCGGTGCAGCGATCCAATGCGATCAAACTCAACGATGAGGAATGGCCGGTCGTCAGCGCAGTCCTCGACGCACCAACGGAGCTTTCACGCCACAGCGTCGAAGCGCTCGCTGCACGCAATAAACTTCGTTGCGTTGCACTCACGCATGGGGCTCGCGGTTCTTGGATTTGGCTCGATGGCCAATGGGACGAGCAATCCCCCGAGCCGATTCATGCGGTCGATACGGTAGGAGCAGGAGATGCGTTCACCGCTGCGTTGATCTCGGGATTGCTGCGCAGCGAAGCATTGCCGACACTCCACGAACGGGCCAGCCGCATTGCGGCCTATGTCTGCACCCAACGAGGGGCAACACCCATGCTTCCCGAAAATATTACGGCATAGGTCGCGGATCGCTCCGCCGCAAATCCGTCGCGGATCGCTCCGTCGATCCGTCGTCTCGGA
>JBILVV010000264.1:0-6886 GCA_044370255.1 Pirellula sp. | reverse complement strand
AACCATCTTTCACGACGCGGAGAGTCGTCACCCAGACCGCAGTACACAGTACCTCATTGCTAGATCAGAACCATCTTTCACAACGCGGAGCGTCGTGACCCAGACCGCAGTACACAATACCTCATTGCTAGATCAGAACCATCTTTCACGACGCGGAGCGTCTTCACCCACACCGCAGTACACAGTACCTCATTGCTAGATCAGAACCATCTTTCACGACGCGGAGCGTCGTGCCACGATGTTGCTCCACCTACATTCACCGTTTCGGTGGCGATACCTCGCGGATCCATGCTCCTAACTCTGGATGCAAAATCAGGATCGCAAATCGATCGACGGAATCCAAATCGTTGGTCGATAAACTCGCATAATCAAACTGACCTCGTAAATCCGTATACCCATCCTTGTAGAATCGGATGGTGCCGTCCTTGTGTCTGGCATAAACCTTTGTGTATGCACGTTCTACAGGTTTGTCGTTGCCGCTTGTGGCTTGCAATCGACCAAATGCATCTGCGAGCGTGATATCCATCGCATTGGAAACCAACACTTGCGATTGCGATAGCGCACCCGAACTCACCTCTACCAAGACGTTGCGGGCCGTGAAGTCTTTGGGAATGGCGATCTCTTGTTTGCCCTTCTTTTCTGCCAACGGCAGCGTTTCCATGCGGTTGGGTTGAATGGACATGAGCGATCCCCCCTCCTGCTGAACAAAAGGGTTGCGGCTGAAGAGGAGTTCGATATCCATCTGGTAGTACCGCACATCGACGCGATCAATATTTTGATAGGTCATCAGCAAACGTCCATCCTGGATCTTTAGGTCGAGGGCTGGCGTATCGGATGCAAGGGTGTCCTGTTCCATACCGCGTGCATCGAGAAGCATTCGCTGCACCGGATCGGTCACATCGGTTGCATTCGGATCAGACACGGGAACCGGTCGACCATCCATCATCGCGCGCCGCTGCGCCACTTGCAGTCGGATTTGACCAAACAGGTCCCGCCAGCGAGAAACACCATAGTTAGCATAGCGATCTGCGATTTCCGCTGCGCGATCATAGCGATCCCGATAAAAGTCTAGGTAGGCGTCCATGTAGTCGTATTGGATGCGCATCGGCAAGGCGTCCACCGCGATGCGTTCAAAGTGCTGTTTGGCCTCATCCATGCGACTCTGCACCAACAGGTAATAGGCGATCGCCATACGTTCTTCATCGCGAATTGCCGGCTGATAAGCCAATCGCTCGAGCAATTGTTGGTATTGCCCGGCCAATCTTTGGTTGAGAATGACTCGCTCCGCCCCGAGTAGATGCGTCCGGGCGTTCACCAAGGGTCGATAGTCGAGATGCTCATAGGTGTAGCGATTTGCAGTATCGATCGTCGCAATCGCGGAACGGAATACCGGGCCCAATTTGTCCGCCCATTCGGGGCGAAACGCAATCAATTGCTGGATGCGCGGTGGATCGTTGTGTTGCACTGAATACGCCCATAGAACGGGCTGGTAGATCCCTTGGGATTCAAGTTCCTTCAAGCAGGCATCGTAGAATCCTTTGTCCTGCATGCGGAATGCGATCAAATCGAGTTGCACTTGCTGAACGTTCCGAGTCCTAAGGTAATCGAGAACCTGTTCATTGGTTCCCCAAAGAGCGATGTAACTCCACGATTCCTTGTTCTGGTCTTCGGGGGCATCGAGAACATGCATGGCTGCGCTCGGAGCTTCGGCGGCAAATTGGCCAGCGATGCTGACTTGGGCTCCGTAATGTTGGAATTCACCTGCGGTGGGAAAGTAGAATGTGTAGGCGAGTTGCTGTGTTGTGTAGGGCTCGAGTCGTAGCGTTTTGCTAGAAACTCGCTTGCCACCTTCGAGCGGTACTGCCCCTTGCGGGATCTGCGTCAAGACGGAGACCGTCTGCGGGCTATTGCCAGGGTTGGTCACCACAACGTTGGTGCGATACCCGACGCCTCGTACCAAGGATTGTCCGGTTACCGGTTGCTGGGCATCGGCATTCGCACCCAGGTTAGCCACGTAGATATCCTGGCCCACGAGAATCGTGGCAGACGTCTCTCCGGCCTGAATCGGTTCGATACTTTCCAAAAAGACAACGCTTTGGGAGGGGCTCTTTACCATGAGGCGATCGTTTTCCACTCCCACAACGACCTCTAAGGAATCGAAAGGGAGATCGAGGATCGCCATCACCGCGAGCATTTCGCTCAGGGTGTGGTTGGTCAAATGGAATTCCGTTGACAAGAATCGCTCGATGGAGTCGCGGTTGGATAGCTCCAGCCACAATGGGCCAGGCGGAATGATTGGCAAGTTCTGTTGCTGAATGCGAGTTCGATAGAATTGGTTCTCTGCCCATTCGCGAGTCGCATCGAGCGATGTGTACATCATCTGGCGACCGAGGCTACCTCGCCGCGATTCCTTTCTGGCTAGGCCGCGGGATGCGCCTGCACTTTCGGGTTTTCCCGAGGAGCCACCCATGCCACCACCGGCCAGTCCCCCTAAGTTTCGTTTTTCCTCTTCCGCACCGTCAAAATCAACGGCGTTCTTGTCTGCGCGCTTTCCGAATTCCGCGTATCCTGCTGCCGCGCGGTCGCGGCTCAGTTCCTCAGACAGGCGCTCCTCTGGAATTCCAAATCGCGGAGTGACGGAGAACATCAGCGTAGCTAACTCTGCGCGATTGAGATCGAGCGACGAACCAGCGAGTGCGGCAAGAAACCTCTGCGACCGCTCTTCGGAAGAGATTGGCGATGCGGTGACTGCATCCGCTATCCATTTACGGGTACCGCCGCGAACATTCGCAATGCGATCTGCAAGCATGATGCGTTCGAGCGTATTGAGCCGATGGCGTTGCCAGGATTCGAGGTAGCCGCTTAAGTCTTGAGTCAACAGATATCGATCGGTGAGTTGCTTCTGGTACTTGTCGTCAATGTACGGCGATACGACACGATCGAAGAAGTCGCGGTCTTTGTGATACAGAAACAGATGCAGTTCATGGCAGGCCAATTCGCTGTAGGCATGAGACTTCTCCTCATCCTTCAACTGATTCCAACGTGTCAGGACACGGAATTTCTCTAACTCGGGGGACGGAGACAGAGTGCTGTAGAGTCGATAGACATCCGACAAGCTGGAGTAAATCTGAATTCGAGTGGAACGGGCATCGCCGAGGTCGGTATGAATGCCTGCTTCCAAAATTTTTGCGCGTTGTACCTGAGCCAAATGTTGATCTGCTTGGAAGGCCTGAGCAAGTCGCAAGTCGGCCGTTGGGATCTCCGACGCAGGCAAGGGGATCGTCTTTGAGCTGACACCCTCATCGCTAACGATAACAGCAGTCACGCCGTGATAACCTTGGAGTTCCGCCAACGGGACCTCGATCCATCCGTTTGCATCGGGGCGACGATTCGCGACGATAGCGGCTGGCTTGCTAAGAAACTCATACGAACTTCTTCCTTGGTTCTCTGCTGCTTTCGGGGCAGCACTAGCATCGTTCAGGCCGAATGCGTCAGCTGCTTGGGGATTGGCAGGGCTCGGAGGTGTAGCATCACCACTTCCGGCTTCCCGCCTCGCATTTTCCGTAGATGCCGTATCCCATGGGTTTAATAGCAAGCTCGGTTGCGGTAAAAGATTCCCCGGATACTTGGTTGCGTACTGCCGTTGAAGGATGTACTGGTACTCTTCGTCTAGGCGAAGCGAATCTGCATAGAAGCTCAGGTTCGATGTGTAAGTCTGACGGAAGTGGGGCGGGCCACTGAGGAGCAATCGAAAACGGGTAGTATCCGATACATAGGGAGTCGCAAGTACATGAACACGCGTTCCTTCGCGTGCACCAGAGATTTGTAATCGCAACTTACCATCTAGCGTGTCTGTCTTCGCGATTGAAACTGCAGTCGGTGGACTTGATTCGACCGACTGCGATTCACCGAGGATGAATCCATGGTGCTCTGCCCCTCGCACCGCTCGAATCTCGGTGACCTTCGCATCCAAACCTGCCCGATGATGTGTCAGGTAATACAGGCCCGGTTCGAGCGAAGGGATCTTTAGTCGACCATTATCTAGGGAGAGCTTAGTCGATAGATCGGCGTAGACGTGGCCGCCGCGAACCTCGAGAAGGGTGCTTGCCGTTCCCAAGGCAACATCACCATCAAGGTCATCTGACCAGGGGAAATCGATCGGTGTTCCTGCAACAACGGAATGTTTCGCCGGCCATTGCGAGATCGATTTTCGCAATGAAAACATTCGATTTGCCAGCCCCGTCGCCGAAGCCTGGAATGATTTGACATGATCGAGCGATCCTAATCGGATCTGGCCTTCAGCGTCGGTCGCTAGGAGAACCGATAGATCGTTCGCAACACTTTCCGTTTGCAACTGAACTGTGACAGGAAGCTTTGCAACCCGTTCCCCATTGCGACCTAGGACCTGCAAGCGGTACCCGTCGGCATCATGAATCAGATAGAAATCGGCTAGTTGCGCTGTCGCCGACACATCGTTGACGGGGAGATTTTTCGACTCGCTGATGACCTCTTTGATATTGCGGCTAACAGCGAGGACCTTGCCAGAGAGGGTGATCTGTACGTCTCGCAATCGTTGAGGAACCAAGAACTGTTGGAACAGATCCTCTTCGTCCTTCAAGGATAGGTTCGGGATTGCGAGCGTACTCTTGGTTCCATCCTGGTCGGTCGTCACGATGGTCAGGATGGGATCTTCGAGGTTTTTGATCGCTGTTGGTTGACCATTGCAAAGTAGTTGCGGGCGCGCGATGAGTGCTCCTTTAGCTCCACTGATCAGATTCTGGGGATCGACAAGCAGGCCAAGCTCCAAACGGTATTCCTCGCGCCGATGGATGAATCGCTCTACCGTAGCAACCGCCTCGTCGACCAATAGTATGGATACTTCTTGATTGCTTTCGCTATAGGGGATCAGGATGCGCCCTTGTTCGTCTGGCCGGAAGGTGCGAGTCCCCATTTCGATCGTGGCCGATGGAACGGGTTTACCTGATTCGTCATAGATGCGGAATTCGTGACCTGCATCGGTCAGGCTCTGCGTCGAGCGCAATTGTCCCTTCAGGATCATCGCGCGCGATCTCAAGCCACCACCCAACAGATCGATTACCCATGCTCCGCGACCGGAGCACTGAGGTAGCTCGATGACTTCACGATGACGACGGTCACCGGGTACCGTGTACTCAATGGTCTGCTCTGCATTCGCGACCAATCCATCCAAATCGATATCGGACGATACTTGCTTGCCTTGCCTGCGATAGATATTGCGTGGGTTGAGCTGATACAACCGGATAATCAGCTTGGGAACATTTTTTACATCCAGCACGAGTTGTACTGGTTCATCGGGCTGGTAGAGAGTTTTGGAAATCGGCGCGAATTTCAATTCGATCCTATCGCGGAGCGTTTTCTGATCCGCTGCGTTGAGTTTCTTGTACCACTCGGCGGCATTGCCTAGTCCGTACAAGATTTTTGTCTCGATCAGGACTCGATCCAAGAATCCGCGATCCAACCATTTCGCGAATCGATCGATCTTGTCATCGGATTGCAGAAAGTGTTCCAAGTAGCGTCGAATCAACTCTGCATCGTTCATGATGGGAGGCAATCGCGTTTCCGTGTCATATTGCGCACCGAAGTCGATCATCGGCACATTGCGATTGGCTCGCACGAACTCCGGGTTGCAGTAAAACTGATTGCGGGGAAGAGCGAGGTAGCGTTCAAAACGGGGGCGATCGAATTTTTCCTCGGTGAGATCCAGCATCAACCGTTGATACAGCACCAATCCCTTGAGGCTATTTTGCGAGGGAGGAAGTGTGGAGGTGAAATCTTCCAGACGTTGCAGATGGGCTCGCCTTTCCCTGAGGTTGTGGGGGGCGACATCGTCGTTTGGCAATAACCGCAGTAGATACTGACGCACAAATACGTCGTTCTCAAGAAGTTGAGGAATGTCGCGCGCGAGCTGCTGTCGCTGTTCGAGTGTCAACTGCGAGTGAATCGGGTAGGCCCCCCAACCCGGTGAATCGGCGGCGCGCAGTTCTTTACCGACCAGCGCGCTCAGATTGGGAACATCGATGCGTTGGAGTTTTTGAAGAACGATTCGCAGTTTATCGATCGGCAGATCGCGACTTAGTAACTGTAGTAAACCAACCTCAGAGACGGTCGATAGCGACGGATCATGAACCAGCGCGGCGTCGAGAAGGCGTTTAGGGTCGTGGATCGATGGATCCAAGAACGTCGGCAGATCTTTTGCTTGATCTGCTTGAGGCGGGGCATGCCCGAGGGTGAGGCCCATTTCCTGACGCAAATAGTCCAATGCTCCCTGTGGGTTCGAGGCGTAGCTAAGAATTCTCTGGCGAGTTAAAAGTTTCTGATAGGTCGGCGGTAGATTCTGGAGCGCCGACCACTGTTCGAGCATCCCTTGCGCCTCAGGTAACTGGCCCGAGTTCTGGTGATGCAGGATGTGATAGTAGAAGTAATCGTGCGAGCCGGGGATCAATTCCTGCATCGCTATGGTGCGGTCATCAGCGAGGGCGAACTTCTCGATGAAGCCGATCGTGGTCCCAGTCGCGTTGACGCCGTATCCAGGTGGTTGACCATCCGCAATCGTCGGCACAATCGCCCCAAGCAGTATCGCGAGAACCAGTGCGATAGAGAAAGAAGTACGTTTCATGATCGTAATCCTTGTTAGGGGAGAGTTCGCGAAGACACAGACGATGTAAAATACCCCGCAAAGTAGGGTAACGGTTGATGAACCGGTTTATTAGGAACGATACGCGTCACATTACAGGTTTTGTATGGAAGCCATCACTCGGTTTGGGGTCACACCCCGTTGGTCGGATCTCGTGATTCATCGCGGCATCGCTTATTTCGTCGAGGTTCCGGAGGATCCGAACCTTAGCCC
>JBILVV010000263.1:0-6887 GCA_044370255.1 Pirellula sp. | reverse complement strand
CCCGAGTCGGTATCCGTGTCGAACCAATCGGAGAGTCCATTGCCAATCGTCCAGCATGGTCCGTTGCGCCGACACATCGATCGCATCTCGACTCGATATGGCTGGCAAATCATTTTCACAGCGGACAGCATCGTCGACTACTTTTTCGTCGAGTTGATCGCTCGAACTATTTCGAGGGCGCGATGGTTCAGGTTGCGTTGTGGATGTGGCATCGGTCGCGACCGTTGGCGAAGGGGCTGGTGTGATTGCTGACGATGGAGTCGTCGATTCGACCTGCTTACTGGTAGCCTCTGAGTCGAGGGCAAGATCCGAAGATGTTGTGACCGCGTTTGCGAGACTGGATGCGGTGGATAAGGCAACAACCACAAAATTGAGAAGCTCTTTGGGGATACTGGTTGCAGTGGCGCGACACTGCGTCCCTAATTCCGTAATAGCCACGGTTTGCTTTCCCAATCGCATCTCGGATTGATGCACGACCTTGTGATCGAGCATGACCTCTAGAAGCCCACTCGCATGCGATTTCTTCCAAGCTTGAAGCATTCCGAATTCCGGAAGGCGTTGCAGACGCAAGCCGCTAACCCCTTTGCTGGCAGTGCCAGAAAGGAATTGCGTCAAAATCGTTTTGCTTAGATAACCGTGGGTTCGTTCGATTGCACCGAGCACGGTTTGAATGAGTGCGGCTGCATCGCGCAACTCTTGGGTTGATGCTTCCCTTGTAGCTGTGACCTGCTTTTTTGCACTTTCGCGTTTCTTTGGTGCGACTTCTTCGGGTTTCGACGCCGGAATCGATCCAGCCTCCAGTTCGGGGCTTTTTGGATCGGCGGTCGGCTTCTTCTTTGGAGCAATCTTTTCGACGACAGGCAATTTGGGCCAGCCGGTTTTTCCTTGGCAACGGTCGCAGATCTTGCAGTTTCCTGCTGTCGTGTCCCCAAAGTAATCGAGAATCGTGCGCTGGCGGCAACGCGTTGTCTTGGCATAGGCGACCATTTGGTCGAGTTTTTCAAAGTCGGCTTTCTTTCGCGCCGCCAAGCCTGCATGGTCGATGGGAAGTTCATCGAATGGAACGTTTCGCCGACGGAAATGGATGGCTCGACCGCGAAACGGTTTTGCAAACTCGAAGTCCTCGAGTTTGGTCAGCTCATTGAGATGTCGAAAAAGCGTGTCGCGATCCATTTCGAGTTGCTCCATCAGCCATCGCGGATGGATATAGACGGGTTCATCACGTCGATCACCGATGCCCCGTTCCACTACTTGTAGGACCGATCTCCGTACACGAGCTTCGCGCGGAAGCAGATCGACATAGCTCGGCATGCGGCTACTCAATCGAAACATCGCCAGTCCGCCTGCGACTTCCAATCTTTCGAGGACATTGGTACGGGCCAGTATTTGAAGCGATGCATTGACCGCTTCTGCGGACGCAGTCTTTCCGATCGCGTCGCGAATCTCATCCGCAGTCATTTCGATGGGATCGTCTTCGCAGTCCTGGAGGACTTGATACACCGATTCAATGATGGCTCGCGATGGGTTTGCGTTCTCGATAAAGAACTCTTGGATGTAACGATCCTGAGGGTTGTAGAACAGCACGCATTGCGAAAGGAGGCCGTCGCGGCCCGCACGGCCGGCTTCTTGATAGTAAGCCTCAATCGTGCCAGGCATGTTGTAGTGAATGACATAGCGTAGATCGGGCTTGTCGATACCCATGCCAAAGGCGTTGGTCGCAACGATGGCCTTCAGCTTCCCCGTCATGAATTGGTCTTGGATGTGTTTTCGTTGCTCGGGGAGGAGACCAGCGTGGTACGCACCGACCGACAGCTTCAGCTCCTTGGCGAGTTGATCGACCAACGCATCGCAACGTTTTCGTGTCGCGACATAGATGATGCCCGATTCATCGCGGCCTTCGAGGAAGCTGTGAAGTTGCTTGTCCTTGTCCCGGTCGCTCATGCAGTAGAGCGAACCGAAGTAAAGGTTATCTCTTGCGAATCCGGTAATGAAGGTTTTCGCCGATTGAAGATTCAAGCTCGCAAGAATGTCATCGCGAACTTTGGGCGTTGCCGTCGCGGTGAGAGCGATCGTTTGGACGTTTCCCAGGGCTTCGCGGAATCGCCCCAGTCGCTGATAGTCGGGACGGAAATCATGCCCCCATTCGCTGATGCAATGGGCTTCGTCGATAGCGAGCAGTTGGATCGGAGTCGCCCGTATCGAATCGAGGAACCGCGAGTTGCGCATACGCTCGGGCGCTACGTAGAGCATCGTGAAACGTCCCGAAGCGACCTGCTCGAGTCGCTCCGTTTGTTCCTGCAGGGTCAGAGAACTGTTGATCAGCGTCGCGCGAATGCCCCGTCGGATGAGCGAGTCGACCTGGTCCTTCATCAAAGCGATCAAAGGAGAGACGACGATGGTCAATCCGGGGCGAACAACGCTTGGCAGTTGGTAGCATAGGCTCTTGCCACCCCCCGTAGGCATTACGCATAGGCAGTCTTGGCCTGAAATAACGTGCTCGATCACCTCGCGCTGACCACGACGAAAATCAGAAAGCCCGAATGTTTGCAAGGCTTCTGCGAGATCGATCGAGGTTGAATCAACCGCCATGGGGACTTCCGTATCGAGGAAAACGTAGGCTCCTGGTAAATCAAGTCAAATATTGTAGCGTATGCACTCGTCCGTGCGCTATAGTGCCTCGGTGAAATAGCACCTCAGTGGAATACTGTGGTTGACTCAAAACCGATGTTTGCAAGTTCAGCACTCCTTGGGAATTCTCAAACGCTATGTCCTCCGGTCCTGTTGCTAGTCCGACACCTGCCGCCCCCTTGGGGCCCCTCCCGTCCCTGGAATCCGTTCCGATCGATTCCATCCTCATCGTTTCTTTCGGAGGGCCCGAGGGGCCAGACGATGTTCTTCCGTTCTTGGAAAATGTCCTTCGAGGAAAGAATGTCCCCCGAGAACGGATGCTCGAGGTTGCGGAGCATTACCATCATTTTGGTGGAATCAGTCCGATCAACGAGCAGTGCCGGAAACTTATTGCATGTGTCCGCGCGGAATGCGATCGCCGGGGGATCGCGTTACCCATCTATTGGGGGAATCGAAATTGGAATCCTATGCTCGACGCTACTTTGCAGGAGATGACCCAAGCAGGCTGTCGGCGTTCGATAGCGTTCTTCACATCGATGTTCAGTTGCTACAGCGGTTGTCGCCAGTATCGCGAGAATCTTGCATCGGCAATGTTGGCAGTGGGAGACTCTGCACCGATTGTTGAAAAAACTCGGATGGGATTCAATCATCCGAAGTTCATCGAGGCTCAGCGCGATTGCTTGATCAAAGCGCTTTCTCAAATTCCCGAGCAGGAGCGGGCCGAGACGAAGGTGCTGTTCTGTGCGCACAGTGTTCCCAAAGCGATGGCGGACCATAGCCGGTACGAAGAGCAGCTGCGAGAAGCATCACGACTGGTTTGCGAGGCTGCCAACCATCTAAATTGGGAACTGGCGTTTCAGAGTCGGTCTGGACCGCCGCAGCAACCATGGCTGGAACCGGACGTGTGCGACCGGATCGAACAACTGGCGCATGAATCGAAGCCGAAACATCTCATCGTTCAGCCCCTGGGTTTCATCAGTGATCACATGGAGGTTCTGTACGACCTCGATGAAGAGGCTGCTGCAAAATGCAAGGAACTGGGAATCCATTTCGTTCGAGCAGCGACCGTTGGAATTCATCCACAGTTTGTTTCCATGGTCGTCGATTTGATCGAGGAGCGACTTCGCCCGGGTACCGAGCGGCCTTATGTGGGCGGTTATGGCCCAAGTCATGATGTATGCCCCGCCAACTGTTGCTTGTATCCGCAAACAGGCCGCCCTCGGCCCGCGCCCGGCAGTTCTCCATCTGCTTGATGCTGTGAACAGCTCTGATTAGACGACGATCGGAACAGTCGTTACGATTGTCATCAGTGACGCAAGCGCGTTGACAACGCTTTTGCCAGCGTTGTTGCAAATCCGATTCGCAGGGCGGAAATAGGTAGGGAATGGGAAGATTCGAATTTCGCGTGATCGATTCGCATACAGCGGGCGAACCGACTCGCACCATTGTCGAAGGAGGTCCAGACCTGTCTCACGATCCCAACACGGGAAAGCCCTTGGTGACGATCGCGGAGAAACTGCAGTGCATGCAATCGCATTTCGATGGCTATCGGAGAGCGATCGTCAATGAACCGCGAGGCTCGGAGGTGATGGTCGGCGCTCTATTGGTGCAGGCGAGGAATTCCGACTCGCATGACGGCGTCATCTTTTTCAATAATATTGGATACCTAGGCATGTGCGGCCATGGGACAATCGGAGTGGTCGAGACACTTCGTTATTTGGGACGTTTAACACCGGGGCTATGTAAACTCGACACATGCGTTGGAACGGTCACTGCCGAGTTGCATGACAACAACCGTATCACCATCGAAAATGTCGCCAGCTATCGGGAAGCAACCCGAGTGCCGATTGAGCTACCGGGCCTACCTATTCTCTTTGCAGACATTGCGTACGGGGGAAATTGGTTCTGCCTTATCGAATGCCCCGACCCATCGTGGATTGATCGTTCGCCTGGCGATTTGACTTCGTTAACGCGACTGATCCTAGCGAAGGTGCAAGAGACATTTCCCCGAGTCGACCATGTCGAATTGTTTGGGCCACCGCGAGACGCATCGAATCATTCGCGGTCATTTGTGCTGTGCCCAGGCGGAGCCTACGATCGGTCACCATGCGGCACGGGCACAAGCGCGAAGTTAGCGTGCTTGGCAGTGGACGGCAAGTTACCCCCTAGCCAGGTTTGGCGACAGGAGAGCATCATCGGTAGCGTCTTCGAGGCGAGTTATCATTGGATCGATCAAAGTACTGGTCGGATTGCACCCAGGATTACAGCGCGTGCGTTTGTGAACGCCGATTGCCGCATCGTGATCGATTCCGACGATCCGTTTGCTTGGGGTATTCCGCAGTAAAGGGAACAGCCACAAAGGGCTGTTGATACCGTGTCGTATATCGAGTTGATCGTTGTTGGGTTGATGATTTTGGTCAATGGCATGTTCGCCTCTTATGAGATCGCTCTCGCTTCGGTATCGATGTCGCGATTGCAATTGCTATCGAGCCAGGGCAAACGGGGAGCGACAGCTGCGCTTCGCATGAAGGATGGGATCGAAAAAAGTTTGGCTGTGGTGCAACTGGGCATCACGATCGTTGGTTTGAGTGCCGGCGCAACCGGGGGGGCGAGCGCATCGGAGGACATTGCGCCCATCCTACGCGAGATGGGGCTGCGTTCCTGGACTGCGGACATCGTTGCCATTTCGTTGTGGGTGTTGCCGTTGACCATTCTGACAATCGTCATCGGCGAGTTGGTTCCGAAGCTGTTTGCTCTTCGCAACAAAGAGTGGGTCTGCTTGACATTATCCCCTTGGATGTGGTGGTTCGCGATTGGGACCTGGCCAGTGATCTGGGTATTGGAGTGGGGGGCTACCAAGATCATGGACGGCATCGAAAGACTATGGATTCCGAAATCGCATATCGAAAATCGAAACGAAGCAATTGAGTTGCAGGAGCTGCGAGCCATCGCCAGTCTGGCTCGCACTTCGCGACTTATCGGGTCACGGGAAGAAAACATTATTTTGGGAGCAGCAAGGTTAGCAAGCCGGCAATTGCTGGAAATCCTGCTACCTGCGAATCAAATTCACACGCTGTTCCTGGAGGATTCCCTGGCAGAGTGTTTGATCGCTGCCCATATGGATATGCATACAAGGTTCCCAGTGACATCGCGCAAGGGGGATCCGCAACAGATTGTGGGATACGTCACCTTTAAGGACATCGTGACGGTCATGCGTTTCAATCCACAGCAACCTTCGCTCAAGGGGATCCTGCGCGAGATTCCGAAGCTCGAGGAGTCGCTGGTGATCTCAGCAGCCCTGGAAAAGCTTTTGCGCGAGGGAACGCACATCGCGTTGGTAGTGGATTCCCAAGACGCAATCACCGGCATGATCACACTCGAGGATATCATGGAAGAGCTACTGGGGGACATCCAGGACGAGTATGATCTGCTACCGTTGCATGTGCTCCGATCAGGAGATGGTTGGTTGTCTGGAGGTGGAGCGTCGATTCAACGCCTTCGATCGGTGACCGCGTTAGATTTTCCCACCGAAGATGCCGCGCAAACCCTTAACCATTGGATGGAAGGACAACTTGGCCACCCACCGGTAGGAGGCGATGTGGTGAGGGTAGGGAATGTGAAGATTGTGGTGCGCAAAGTCCGTCGGCAACGGGTACTCGAGGCGTTTATCCATCGCGTCAACGAATAGGATGCGAGCAGTTGAAGGTGGATCAGGGTGGCAGAGTGGTGATATAGGACACTGCGCTTACCGGATCGGGAGCGTTGGCGGATCGAACCGTGGCAGTCAGTCGACCTTCGGAAACCAAACCATGTTTAAGGTAGAGGTTGTAAGAATACTCTTCTCCAGATCGCAGTGTTTGGATCGGTTCGATGTCGATACGTTTTCCGGTTTCGTCGAATGAGTAGTTGCCGGGTGCTTGACCGCGAAAATCAACAACGCTGACTCCTTCGGGTAATTGCAGAGCCATCTCAACTCGCTGTTGGTTCACCGAGGATTGGTTGCGGATGCGAATCACGTATTGCGATTGGTTGTTGAGTGTGACTCGATTCTGTACTGGTTCGATGGCGACGAGCAGATCGGTGCGCGGTGGGATGGTCAAATTGCCACCGTTGCCATTGCCGCCATTGAGTGATGGCGCGGGGGCAACTCCGCCAACATTTCCACCCGTGGTAAGAGCCACAATGGGAATAGTCACATTGCGCATTTCGTTAACGGCACGATCGCTGGTTTCTGCCTGCGCGATGACTTGTGCGTTGGT
>JBILVV010000029.1:0-22844 GCA_044370255.1 Pirellula sp. | reverse complement strand
GGAGCGGGATCGGGATGTTGTTTATTTTGAACCGATTGGATCCGCATTCATAACAAAGGAGTGAATCATGCCCGACGATAAAGACCCAAGGACGAAGAAAACCGTGGAGCACGGGACCGACGACGGATTCATTCCGCCTCATGGCGGCTATGAGAAACTCCTTTCCTTTCAAAAGGCTCGCATCGTTTACGATGGTACCGTCCACTTTTGCGATCGTTGGATCGATAAGCGATCTCGCACGCATGATCAGATGGTCCAGGCCGCTCGCTCCGGCAAACAGAACATTACCGAAGGGAGCCAAGCGAGCGGCACTTCGAAGGAGACCGAGATCAAACTTACCAAGGTCGCCCGTGCGAGCCTCGAGGAACTGCTTGAAGACTATCGTGACTACTTGCGGGTGCGCGATTTGGAGGAATGGACGAAAGAACATCCCTATGCATTGCGGCTTCGCGAACTCAATCGGGAAGCGGGCGCAAACTACGATACGTTCAGAAAAGGGATCGAGCATTCCGATCCTGCAATCGCCGCGAATGTGATCATCGGCCTGATTAGGGTAGCCAATTACCTGTTGGATCAGCAGATTCGTCGTTTGGAGCAGGACTTTCTAAAGGAGGGAGGACTGCGAGAGCGGATGACCCAAGCGCGATTGAGGGTGCGGGCACGACAACAAGAAGAAGGGCTACGCGATTGCGGCGTTGAGGGGAGGGTACCCCGGGGAGAAGGGACGTAAACGACATGGAACGTAAACGACATGGAACGTAAACGACAGAGGACACGCAGTCGTTTTCGTCCCTTTACAGCTCCGTGAACTTCAATTCACGGTACCACACTTCGCTGCCGTGATCGGTCAGCATGATTCGGCCGCGAATATTTTTCGCGAAACCGGGAACGTCGTTGAATTTGCTTTCGGAGATCCGGCGATCCCATTCGGCATCGCCGATTTTGGCGGTAACGATTTTTGAGCCGTTGAGCCAGTGCTCAATGAGATTGTCCTTGAGCACGATGATGCCTTGATTCCATTCACCAGGCGGTCTAGCGACGACCGAATTGTCGGGTTCGAAGAGGTCATAGATCGAACCTGTTTGGTTTCGAGGTTCCACCGTTCGTGTACCGCCATCATAGATCTGGTATTCGCAACCGAGCATTCGGTCATCGTAACGTCGGACCCGATACTTGATTCCGCTGTTGCCCCCGGGTGCGATCTTCCAATCGAACTCGAACTTGAAGTCCCCGTATTCGCGACGCGTTACGATATGACCGGTTCGCTCTGAGGTTTTTCGCAAGTGGATGGTGCCGTCTTTGCGTTCCCAAGCCGTTGGTACCGCTTCACCCTCCACGGTCATCCAACTATCCCAAGAATTACCCGTCCATGTGGAATCTTCTGCATGTGCGATGCGTGTAACGATCATGGCAGAACTGAAACCTGCCAAGAACCAGCGTCTAGGGAATGTTTTGCTTGGGGGTTGGACGTCTTTCATCGATGCTTCCCATGGAGAGATACCATTTCAAAAATTATCCCATCCATGGGCTGCCCGCACCAGCTAAGACTACGCGAACCGAGTAAACTAATACAAATTGGTCGAATTGCGTATGGTTGCGACGGTGAGGAACATGAAGACATTTCCGCTTTTTTTTCTGGTCGGATTTCTTTCATTACCACTTCAGGGATTCACCACGACCCGAAGTGCTCTTGGGCAAGTGGTCCAGTTACCGACGGCTGGCACATTTAATCTGTCCACTTCTGTGTCGGTTCCTGACAGCGGTTCGGCTTCTTTAGGCTCGTCGAATTTCGGGAGATCCGGTTCAACTGGCCGTGGTCCGTTGGGAATGGGTTCAAGCTATGGAGCCAATTTTGGAAGTGGACGGGCTTCGTTACACACCACGGTAATCGATCTTGCTGAATTGGATTCGATGATTCGGTCTCAGTCAGGGAAAACATCCTCGGTACCGCAATTGCATTCCTCGGATCCCAGGGAAAAAATTCACGTGCGAGCTGCACCGCGAAGTCGTATTGAAGCTGCCGAGTACGACTACCTAGAGGCATTAAGCCGCAATGGGAATGTCGTCGACAGCTACGACCCCGAGGCGGTCAGCTACTATCTGGGCATGGCTGAACAGGCGAGGAACCGCGGCACTTGGTCGTCAGTGGAGCTCTACTATACCTTGGCATGGAAGAATCTCCCTCCTGCGCGACGCGAAGCTGCGTTGCGAGAGCTGGTCAAGGCAAGAGCTTTGGACAAGAAAGCCGATGCGGCGAAAAACCTTTCGCAGAAATCGAAATAATCCCAAAGCACTTGATATGACAGTAACCGAAGGATCTGTAACGGTTCGCACCCTCGCTGCCATGAAGGAACGAGGCGAGCGGATCACGATGTTGACAGCCTATGACTTTCCCACAGCCCAGTTGCTCGATCGGGCGGGGATCGACTGTCTCCTTGTCGGTGATTCCTTGGGCATGGTTGTTCAAGGGCATAAGACAACAGTACCGGTTACACTCGACCAGATGATCTACCACGGAGAGATGGTGGTTCGCGGTTCGCAGCGGGCGATGGTCGTTGTCGATTTGCCATTCCCGGTTGGGCAGGTAAGCGTTCCTCATACATTGGAATGTGCCGCTCGCATCATGAAAGAGACGCAGTGTCATGCCGTCAAGATGGAAGGTGGTCATCAACAATCCGATGCGATACGAGCCATGGTCGATGCCGGCATACCGACGATCGCTCATATCGGGTTGCGACCGCAAAGCGTGCATGCTTTAGGTGGGTATCGCGTTCAAAAAGATGCGGATCGCTTGATGCGCGATGCACTGGCCGCACAAGGAGCAGGTGCATTTGCGGTCCTCATCGAATGTGTACCGGCCGAACTGGCGCGCGAAGTCACTGAGAAACTCACTGTCCCCACAATAGGAATTGGTGCTGGAGCCGCTTGCGACGGGCAAGTGCTTGTTACCGATGATATGTTAGGCTGGAACAGTGGCTACATACCGAAGTTTGTTCGGCAATTTGCAGACCTGAAGACTATGGCCGCGGATGCGGTGGTCGCTTATCGAGATCGCGTGCGAGATGGTAATTTCCCTGGCCCCAAAGAGACTTTTTGAGTTTCCATCACCGATTCTTTATTTTCGACGCTCGTTACACTATCGGAGTTGGCTATCCGAGACCTCACGCCGAAATCTACCGTCAATCAATTGTTAACAAGTCTGTGCGCCGAAGTTCAATCTGCGGAGGATACACATGAAATCATCTTGCCTGGTGTTGCATTTTCACATGCTTCGATTGTTTGTTCCCGAGGGTATTGCTTTCAGCGGTTTTTTGCGAGGCGCTTGGGTCCTAGCGATCTTGTTCTATTTTCTTGTTTACCACAACGAGTCTGTCGCGCAAGAGATATCCGCTCAATCCCAAGCCACTCAAGTCACCGGGGAACAGATGCAACTTGTGGGTGGCAAATGGTATGTTTCGAAAGAGGAGCCCAAGACGTATTACTATCTAGATGCGGGCCGTTGGGTGGATTTGTTCTCGTATCACGCGGTCGATTCGAATAAAGATGGGATAGCAAATGTGCGTGTTTCACACGATCAGACGCATCTGATCGTGAAAAGCCAAGGGTATCCGAATCATCCTACGGCAGTATTCCCCAACAGTGATAATCCGAACTCGATCCGTGTGCAGGATTTCACGTTTCGATTTCCGTTAGTACCTCGCAAGGCAGAGGTTGTGACGCGATTACCTATGGGGCCGATTGGCATGTGCCTTAATGGGGTGGTCTTCTTTAATCCATTCGAGATGGGAGGGAGGAATGCGGTCGAAGGGTATGACGAGGTCTGGCTCGATTCCTGCTGCGGACACCCACAGCAGACAGGCGTCTACCACTATCACAAGTACCCCACATGCGTGAAATCTCCATTTGTGGATGACGGGCGAGGTCATTCTCCAGTTATCGGCTTGGCGTTCGATGGGTATCCTGTCTACGGCCCTTTCGAGTCTGACGGCATTCGAGCGGTGGACTTGACCAATGGTTCTGCGCTCGATGCGTGCAATGGCCACGAGGATTCGGAACGGGGATATCACTATCATGTGACGCCAGACCGTTTCCCGTACATTTTGGGTGGTTACGCAGGCATTGTGGAAACGAGCAATAATCGTCAACTGCGACGAGCCCAAACGGGTTCGCTAGAGGATCCGACCCAACCTGGGGAGAAGTATGGCAAACCGATCGGGAAGATCCAGCCGGAAAATCTGGAACGTGGCCGAACGCACTCGCTTCGAATCCCCTTGGAACGGACGGGCCTGAGGAGACCGATTCCTGACGGAAGTCCGAATTGGGTTCAATTTGGCCCGTATGAGGCATCCTCGGTGCGACGCGAGGGGGACGTGATCATAGCCGATATTTCCATACCAGCGGATGCTAATTTGGGCTCCTCGCTAGACTGTCACATCGAGTTTCCGCCGGAGCAAAGGCCCGTGGTTTTCAAGAAAAACGGCGCTCTGCGAATTGTTGCCCCTTGAACATTGCCACGCCATCGGATATCCACTAGAAGAGCATCGAGGAGTTACCGGCCAGAAGATATCCTGGCTACGGCAGGACGCATCCGTGTCTCATCAACAACAGCATCCTTAATACTTTCCACCCTGCTTAGTTTATCCCAACAGAATATTCGATTTCCGGTGCACATAGTGCGCCGGAAGTCGAAGCTTTCTTTGGCATATGGTCCGACTCTAACTAAGATTCGAGATCATACTACCACTCGCCGCATCAGTTCGACGTCTTGAAGCAATTCTCTCCTCGCTTCCTTTCGGCTGATTCGCGGTACATACACCTTTGTTTTATCACCGTCGAGTTTCTAGGTACCACTGATTCATGAGTAGCGGATATTGTCTTCTCACGGGCGGAACAGGATTGCTAGGGCGTTTCTTGATTCGGGATCTCTTGCTTCGAGGTACTCGATTGGCGTTACTTGTACGCGGTACGAAACGCGAGTCGGCTCAGGAGCGTTTGGAGGGGATTCTCCAATTTTGGGAACAAGAGTTAGGGCAGAGCCTTCCCCGACCGGTAATGATTGAGGGGGACCTTCGGGAATCCGAGCTGGGGCTGACGCGCGAGTCGAAGAATTGGGTTGCACGTCATTGCAAAGAAATGATTCATAGCGCGGCCTCGTTGGCATTTCATGCCGACGGTGAAGGAGAGCCATGGCGGACAAATTTCGACGGCACTCGCAACATGCTGGAATTGTGCCGAGCCACCAAAATTCGTCGTCTGCACTATGTCTCGACCGCTTATGTATGCGGTTTGAGAGAAGGGACCATCTACGAAACGGATCTCGATTGTGGTCAAAAATTTCGCAATGTTTATGAGGAAAGCAAGTTCCGCGCAGAGCGGTTGGTTCGTAGTGCCGAAGGGATTGATCAACTGACGGTCTATCGCCCTGCGGTGATAGCAGGCGATTCCCAGACGGGGTACACCAACACCTACCACGGTATCTATCTGTATCTGCGTCTGATGGCTCTCGTGGTGCCGAGGCAGCCCGTTGGGCCAGACGGGAAGCGGATGACTCGCTTACGCTTGCCGATGACTGGCGACGAACGACGCAATGTCATACCTGTCGACTGGTCTTCGCAGGCGATGACACACCTGATCCTTTCTCCTAAGGCTCATGAACGCACGTTCCATCTGGCACCGGATAAATGTGTCACTCCTAGGGAAATCATTGAGGCGGCGTATCGCTACTTCCATTCCTCGGGAGTGGAGTACGTCGGATACCAGGCGTTGGATCCGGAAACCTACAACGACTTCGAGCGGGAATTTTTACCCGGGGTGACGATGTACAACGATTATGAAGCGACCGATCCGCTATTCGACTGCACAAATCTCAAGCGTTTTGCTGGGCACATCCCTTGTCCGGTGATCGATGAGCCGATGCTTCATCGCTTCCTCCGATTCGGCGAAGAAGATCGCTGGGGCAAACGGCGAGCCAAGAAGGCCGAATTTGAATCCAGTGTTTACGAGATGTTACAAGCATGTAACCCGGCGGTAGAGTTTACTGATCGAGCCCATCGGCCGCGCGTCAGTCTTGACCTCGTGGGTCCGGGAGGAAGCCAGTGGACTGTAGGAATCGGTCCGATGGGGAGTATCTTCTCTGTGCCTGGACTAGATGACTCTGCTACCATGAGTGCTAAGATGACTGTCATTGATTTGTTGAACGCTGTGTCGTCACCTAGGCCGGGGGCTGGTCTTGAATCCTCGTTTGCGAAATGGATTCTTACCCTCTGTGGCCAACAAGACACAGGAACCATGCCCCGAATGCCAAGGGCATCGACCCTACCGATCCAAGGATGAGTAATACGTGGAAGCGAGTGATTCCGGCCAAGGATTGCCACAATCACCCCCGAACCGGGAATGGCCTCCCCGATGGATTACCCTCTTCTCTCTCGCCATCGTTTTAGCCAGTTACCCGTTGGTTGCCTGGGGGGCACGCGGTGCGTGGCTGAAAAATCAAAATCGAGTTGAGGATTGGTTGCCTAGCAGCTTTCCAGAAACTCGGTCGCTGCAGAGGTTCTTTACTCGTTTTGGAAGCGACGAATTCCTGATTGTCAGTTGGGAAGGTTGTACGTTAGCGGATCCTCGCACGAAACGACTCTCGGAACTCCTTGTCTCTCCGGCTCCATCCGGCAAGACCTATTTCAGTCGGGCAATCACCGGCGAAGACGTACTGTTGGAACTTCAGCAACGCTTTCGCGGCAAGTCTCGCGATTCGCTCAAGCCTCGCATAACCGGTTTGTTCCTGGGGCAAGACGGTGAGCAGACGTGTGTCGTTGCTAGTGTCTCGGAGGATGGGCTCGCCGACCGCAAGTCTGCTGTCGGCTGGGCGCGTCAGGCGGCGTTGCAAGCGACGGAGCTACCTTCGGAGCAAGTGCACATCGCGGGATCAACAGTCGACTCGGTCGCTGTCGATGAAGCGAGTGCGAGAAACCTCGCAGAGTTGAACATCCTGTCCATGGTTGTGTGTTTCTCGATTCTCTATATTTCTATTCGCAACTTTTGGATGGTGGCTTTCCTGTTTATGGGAGCTCTGTTCAATCAGCAGCTAGCTCTTGCTATTATGTATTACTCCTATGGCCGTATCGATGCAGTGCTATTGCTCGTTGCCAATCTGTCATTCGTTCTCACACTTTCTGCCGGGCTTCATTACCTAGGTTATTTTCGTGAAGCGACATCCGAAGGTGCAGCGTCTCGCGCAACGAGAGCGTTACGAGCTTCCTGGGGCCCTTCGTTGCTGGCAGCTCTCACCACAGCCCTTGGATTCGTGTCGCTTTGTTCCAGCGAGATCGTTCCAATTCGAATGTTCGGATTGTTCTCCGCGATTGTGGTCCCAATCAACTCTGCCATCATCATTCTCGGTCTTGCCATCCATGCACCATGGGCATCGCGATGCAACTGGCGGTTTAAGCCTTTGGCGATGGCTGCGGACCAGGTCATGCGGTGGCGTGCCTCTGGACCTCTGGTCCGTGCGATGCGACATCGGCCTTTGTTGCTCATTGCGGCATGGATGGTCGTCGCACTGGGACTCGGCCTTGGTATCTCGAGATTGAAGACGAGTGTTGGGACGCATCAACTGCTCCCCGCGAGTAATCGACTCATTCAGGATTATGCATGGATTGAAGATCGCATTGGGCCGCTAGTGCCGATTGAAATAGCGTTGACCTTCCCAGCCAACAGCAATCTTTCATCGATTGATCGCATTCGCATTCTGGACAATTTAAGACGGGAGATTTTGCAACTTCCCGAGATTAAATCCACTTGGTCGGTCATGAACATATTGCCCCCGATTTCCTTGTCCACCGGGACTGGACCAACCGTTCGACGCTCGGTCGCGGAACGAGCGATCAATGACTCTGTAGACCAACTGGTAGCGATGGGGTTGCTCTATCAATCTGAAACGGAGGAATGCTGGCGGATCACGGGGCGAGTTTCTGGACTCGGACGTACGGACTACGAGCAACTGGTGAAGCAAACCGACCAAAAGATCCAAGGATTCTTGGAAAAGAACCCCGAGCCGGGATTTCACATCGACATCAGTGGCGGAGTTCCGTTTGTCTATCGCGTTCAACGCCAATTGCTCGTGGATATGCTCAATAGTTTCTCGGGTGCTTTTGCCATGATCGCGATTACGATGGCAATTGTGTTTCGAAGTATTCCTGCCGGACTTCTGTGCATGCTTCCTAATGTGACACCGGCTGCAGTGGTATTCGGAACCATGGGATGGCTCGGGTTGGAGGTTGAATTGGGTACGGTTCTCACGGCGAGCGTGATTATGGGTGTCTGTGTCGACGATACGTTGCATTTGATCACACACTATCGAATGCAGTGCCAAAAAGGTTTGGATCCCGCTGCTGCGGTGGAAGACGCGCTCGCCAACTGCGGAGGAGCGATGACCCAGACGGCTCTCGTGTGCGGTCTGGGCATGCTGGTTTTTGCTCTCAGTCCATTCACTCCGATCGCTCGCTTTGCGTGGCTGACGTTCGCTCTGTTGATGGTAGGTTTAATTAGCGATCTGGTCTTAACCCCAGCAATCCTCTTATCTCCATTCCATCGCGTATTCACAAGAGCTAGCAGATTTGAAACCGCGTCGTCTGGAGACTCGTTCGAAAATAATCACGCAAAGGAGGCAGTCGAAGGGACTAGCGGGGTGATATCATGACCCGAGACCGACTGCCCCTTTCTTCGTTTGAACACCTGATGGTAGCCCAGGATAGTCCATCCTATCCTTGCGTCGTATATTGCAAGATGCACTTTCTTGGCAAGTTGGATCGCGAGGCATTTCTTTCATCCCTACGTGAGATGTTCGACCGTCATCCGCTGTTCCGCTCTCGTGTTCAACGGTCTTGGCGAGGCTTGTATTGGGTTCACGAGGATAGTGAACGCGTACCGATCCATTGGCTGACTGAAGCGCCAGGCGAGGATTGGGTCCCGGACAGTAGGCTTGATCTGTTTACCGAAGTAGGAACGAAGGTATTCGTGCATGACCTTCCTGACGAGTGCACTATCACTTTTCAAGGGCACCATGCGTGCGTTGATGGACTCGGCATGCAATCGGCGCTCGATGATCTTTGGCTCTTATACGATTCGAGGACTGTTGGTAATTCTCGCACGTTACCCCCCTACGAAACCGCCTTGCTTCCTGTGCGCAATAGCTTCGGCATGAATTTTTTCAGCTCGATCGCTGCCATACCGAAACAAGCGGTTGGCCTGCTGGGAGTGCGCCAGTACTTGATGCGGCAGCCAGTCCCTATCTTGCCGCATGCCGCTATTTCAGACACAACACCCACACCTCTACCGGCAAGTTGTCATATCGCGAGATTCGATCGATCACTATTCAAACAAATCAGGCGCACTGCGTCGGCACGCAAAGCCACACTCAATGAATTGATTGCTTGCGCCGTATTTGAAGCGATCGCTCGATTTCGGAAGGAACGTGGGTTTCAGGACTCGCAGGAGTGGTTTCGGATGATGGTTCCGATCAACATGCGAACCACGCCGCAGGATCAACTCCAAACTGCATGCAACATCGTCAGTTCTGTATTTCTGGATCGAACTCCAAGCCAGATAGAAGACCGACAAGGACTGCTAAGGGGGATCCACGAGGAGATGGAATTGATCAAACGCAACCGCTTGGGATTGATCTTCATCGCATCTCTTTGGCTCAAGAAGCACTTGCCGAAGAGACGTTCGACCAAGTCTCCGCCTAGCCGCTGTCAAACGACTATTGTTGTGACTAATTTAGGGAGGTCATTTGCATCTTCACCTCTCCGTTCACCAGATGGGCATTTCAGCGCGGGAAACCTGAAACTGGAATCCATCACTATGTTGGCTCCTATGACCCCGTTTTTATCGGCAGCGATCACCATCAACGAGTATGCGGGAGAACTCTATTTGGCATTACGATATGACGGGCGCATTCTTCCTCGTGATGCATCCCGGGAACTTCTCGACTTGGTTGTCGCGAGGTTGACGGATTGGATCGCGACACAGCCATCGCTTGCAGAGGCCTAGAGCGATGGTGAGCATCACAGCAGCATTGATTGCAACGATCTGTAGTTCCATCGCGATTCAATCCTGGCTCGTATTTGGCTTTACGCGACTTATGAAGTGTCGTCGAGGAGCGCTTCTAGACGATGCGCAGTGCCCGGATGCTGCGGTCGTTTTGTGCCTCCGTGGGGGGGACCCGTTTTTGCGTCGATGCGTTGACGCACTGTTGCAGCAAGAATATCCATGCTACCGAATCATTTTTATCGTCGATCATCGAGATGATCCGGCCCTTCCGATTTTGCGCGAAGTACTTGCCAGTCACGCAAAGGATCATTACGAAATTCAGTTCCTAGCGGATCCATTGAGTACTTGCAGCTTAAAGTGCTCCAGCATCATTCAAGCCTATCGGTCTCTCCCCGAGACTGTAAAAATCTTGGCTCAGCTAGACGCCGATACTATTCCTCACCCTAGTTGGCTTCGGGAGTTGGCAACCGGACTGGCTGAGGAATCCGTGGGGGCGGTTACGGGAAATCGTTGGTATGCACCTGAAGAACCCAGTCGAGGCGCGATCGTTCGTCACGTGTGGAACGCCGCAGCGATCGTTCAGATGAGTTGGTATCGAATCGCATGGGGAGGGACGCTCGCGATCAAGATGTCCGCTATCCGCGATGCCAAACTGGATGAACGATGGTCTGAGGCTTTGTGCGAGGACACCATGCTAACTCACCAGTTGTCGAGAATCGGAAAGCGAGTTGAGTTTCAACCCAGCCTCATCATGGTCAATCGCGAAGACTGTAAAGTGTCTTCGTTTGTTCCTTGGGTTAGCCGGCAATTGTTGACAGCTAGCTTGTACCATCGAGCTTGGCCACTTGTAGTTATTCATGGCATTGCCTCAGCGGCGATTCTTTTAGTGGGATGGGCTTGGGTGCTGGCTCTTGGACTCAAGCAACAAATTCAGCATGCTGGCCTTGTCGCTGTTGTCATGGCGATATTTCAGTTGGCTCTCGTTCTGTTAGTCCTGTGGATCGGTAGATCTGTAGAGGCCTCTCTCGCGCGCGAAGGGAGGTGTACGACATGGCAAAAGCCACGTTTCGTTCGTTGGATATACATCGTCACCATCACGCAATGGGTGTACTCCTGGGCTCTTCTGCGATGCCTTTGCGGCAGCTATACCCACTGGCGCGGCATCCGATACCATATCGCCGGACCATGGCGAATTAAAATGGAAGGATACCAACCCTATTCGGAATCGGTCCAATCTACTCAAGTCGGAACACAAGGTTCACTGTGACGCGTTGTTCGTCGCGAATACCTGCACAACTCAAGGCATAGCGGCAATGCTCGAATGGATTGCGATACCCATAGCAGTACTCAGTTGCGTTGCAGCGCTGATTCAAGGAGTCTTCGCCCGCTCGTTTTCTGTGCACTTGGTTCATTCGCCTGTAGTGCCTCTTGCGACGGAACACTGCCCAGAAGCCGCAATCCTGCTGCCGTTGCGAGGTGCCGATGCGAGATTGGATGATACGCTGCGTCGATTGATTCGTCAGGATCATCCCAATTACACGGTGCGAGTTGTCGTGGACAATCCCACCGATCCGGCATTTGAAGTAGCAATGCGAGTCGCCAGGGAGCCCGGGGGCGAGCGGCTCCGAGTGGCGACCATAAAGCAACGTAGGACGACCTGTGGATTGCAGTGCTCGGCATTGTTCGAAGCGGCGGCACAACTTGAGAATAGCGTCGTAGACGTCGCAACAATTGATGGCGATGTGGTGGTCCATACTACATGGTTGCGAGAATTGGTAGCGCCACTGCGGGACCCATCGATTGGTGCCTCTTTCGGCAATCGATGGTTCACGCCGCAGGATGGTGGGTGGGGTTCGATCGTTCGCTATCTTTGGAACGCGGCAGCGATCGTACCGATGTGGATCTTCGGTATTCCCTGGGGTGGGACGTTTGCGATCAAGAAAAAGTGGCTCATAGAAACCGGACTTATGGATCAGTGGAAGAGAGTCATGGTCCACGATGCTCCCGTCCCATATCTGCTGCAGCAAAAGGGACTTAAAGTGAAATTTGTGCCATCGCTTATGATGCCGATCGGCGAAGCGTGCGAGTTGGGATTTTGCTTTCAGTTTTTGAAGCGACAAATGCTGTGGACGCGGATGTATCACCCAAATTTTGCGGCAGTCTTGATGCACGCGGTCATGACCTCTGCACTTGCTATCGCGATTCTCATCGCGGTTTGTTGGGCGATGGTCGTCGGTAAATGGATTGCAGCAGTGTGGCTCGTCGGCAGTTGCCTAGCGTATCTGGTAGCCATGATCGTGCTATTAGGGATGATTGATCGTGCGGTTATGACAGTGATTGCCCGACGGGGCGACGAGCAGATCCGCTATCGACGCCTCGGTTGGCTCCAGTTGCTCATCGCGATTCCCCTAACGCAGTTTGTTTACACGCTGGCAACAATGGCAGCGAAATTCGCTCGCAACGTAAAATGGCGAGGGGTAACGTATGTGATGAGGACCCCCTACGATGTAGAACTCGTCGAAGACAATCTCGACACCGACAGCGCTCTGGGCCAAACGGTATCCTTATGAAGCAACAGGCAAATACTCTTGGAATGTTCCGAGATCATCGTGCGATTTCTCTTCTAAGAACCATTTTAGCCTTTGAGGTCGTTTTGATTCTGAGCCTCGGATCTGCGGCTTCGGGCGTTTGCCAGCCACCGGGAACGGGTCAGTTGGACAGCGCCGCGCATCTCCCCGCGAGACGCAAGATCGCTTGCCAAGGCTGGACGCTGCATGTCAGCGAAGATCTGTACGCAAGCGAAGCGGACCTTCTCGACCAGGCATTGCAGTTGCTCGAAAAGCAACTTCAAGAGATTGTTCGTGTTGTTCCTGAATCTGCGGTGAAGAAACTTCAGCAAGTTCCATTGTGGATCTCCGCGGAGTATCCCGGAACTCGTCCGGGTGCGGAATATCATCCTGATGCAGGGTGGTTGAAGAAAAACAACCGCGACCCGGCGATGGAAAAGGGAGTCGAGTTCTCCAACGTCAGGATCTTTGCCGAAGAAGCGAGACGGATGCCGAATTTCGCTCTTCATGAGCTTGCGCATGCCTATCACGATCGTTTCCTTCCCGACGGTTTTTCGAATGCACAGGTGCGAGAAGCATATGACAGAGCGAAAGCAAGTCGCAAGTACGAATCGGTCGAACAAAGATTTGGCGATGGTCGTTCTGCCAGCGTCCGCGCCTATGCAATGACAACGCCGCAGGAGTACTTTGCAGAATGCAGCGAAGCCTTCTTTTCGACGAATGACTTTTTCCCATTCACTCTGGAGCAACTCAGGAAGCATGATCCAGAGGTTACCGTTCTGCTGGCAGAATTGTGGGGGGTAGCAGTTCCTCAGGAAACCTCCGCATCAGATTTGCAACAACGATGGAAACATTCTGGATCTCTTTGGATCAACACTACAGAAAACGGTGTCTCACTAAAGCCACAGTCGGAGATCGAGGATTTCCCACTCTCCATCCGGTTGTATGCCGACCGTTTTCCATTTTCCGAATGCAAGCCGCTTGGTGAGGATCTGCGGATCTATTCTCCTGCGAACGATCGAATTCTGGCATACGAAATCGATACTTGGGCTCCGAATGAAGGCATCGCCGCGCTCTGGGTCCGGGTGCCAAGAATTCGAAGCGATGAACGACAAGAGCTCCGACTCTATTGGGGGAACCCTGATGCAAAAGCGGAGTCATCGGGAAGCCAAGTTTTCAATGCCGCCAATGGCTTTGTCACTGTGTGGCATTTTGGAGGGGAACTCGCTGACTCCACGGGGTTGCTCGCAGCAAAGGATACTGGAACCCAGCCGACACAAGGAGTAGTTGGTCAGGCGAGGCGATTCTCGTCCGGTCATGGCATCCGTATCGGGACCGACATTGATCATTTCCCTTCCGCAGCGCATCCGCACACGACCGAGGCTTGGATTCTGGTCGATCGCCCCAACACTACGATCCTCGGTTGGGGAATCGAAAAGGCGCAGGGAAAAATCGTGATGCAATACCGAAGTCCATCGCGCATCAATATGGATTGCTATTTCTCGGGGGCGAACATTGCTACCGATCGAATCGTTCCGCTGCAAACTTGGAAGCATATTGTTCATAGCTATTCTCCCGCAGCGACTCGCATCTACGTAGATGGAAAACTCGCCAAGGAAACCATCGGGCAAAAACCTTTGCTGTCGCTCAAGAAACCATCGCGACTTTATATCGGTGGTTGGTATGAGAATTACGATCTCGAGGGCGTTATCGATGAGGTACGAATATCAAACGTCGAGCGAAGCGAGGATTGGGTTCGTTTGCAATACGAAACTCAACAACCTCACTCGCCACTTGTCGGAACAATAGTCACACCTGGGGATGACTTCTCGGTTACTCCAGGTAGCCTTGAGTTGCGAGAAGGTGAATCGGGACGGGTGACAGCCCTCGCACTGGGAGCTGAAAAACTTTCCTGGGAAATCCACCGAAACGGTACGCAAGAAACGATACTGTCGGACCAACTTACCTGCGATATCAACGCAGGTCGCGTTGCTCATGACGAATCGTTTGAATTAGTGCTCACGGCCCTCTATCCCGACAGCGTTCGATCCATCGCGATCCCGGTCTCGGTGGAAAACAACATACCGGAACCCCAACTCAGTGGGATCTTGTGCCCAAACGCTTGGGATGGGCGGAAGGAGATTATCCTCCAACCCAAGATCGAAAACATGCAAAACTTATCCGAGCGGGGGCATGCCAACATCACTTGCGAGTGGAAAACTTCGGAGGTCGCGATTGCGAGCCGGATGGAGGGGGACCGCCTGATCCTGACGCGTGCACAAGGTGACGGCGTCTTGCGAGTCGATCTCAAGGTCCACAATGGCGGTCCAGCGAAGGAAGCGACCGCGTATATCAAGATACAGCAACCGCCTCGCAGTCAGGAAAACTGGATAGAGCGCCCTGTCGCGGCAAAAGAGCGTCCTCGGGATGGTCAATTCATTCCTCGCGATGGATGGGGGGACAGCCGAGATCGCAAAGGCAAGGTCGTGTATGCGGGAAACGTCAACGAAGAATCGCAACTCGCATGGAAACCAGAGAAGCTCATTGCTCGAGCCCACACCGGATCCGAGATCGTTTATGAACAAATCGATGCGCCGAAGTCAGACGGGAGTTATGCCTTTTCGCTGGAGCTACCGGCAGATCTGAAACAGTATCGATGCCAGCTGATCGCTACTCGCGGCGAGCAGGAGGAGATTCTGCATCAAGCGGTGGATATTGTTTGTGGCGATGTTTACTTGATCACCGGTCAATCGAACGCAGTCGCAACCGACTTTGGCCAAGGAGCTGATCCCGCGACCAGCCCTTGGGTTCGTACTTTCGGAACGACCTCTTCTGATTCCAAGGCAGTGCAGCGAGAGCGTTGGGGACTTGCATGTGCTCGCTCGGAGAGTGGCGACCTCGCGATTGGTTATTGGGGGCTGGAATTGGGAAAAAACCTCGCTGAACGGGAGAGGATCCCTATTTGCATCCTCAATGGCGCAGTGGGTGGAACACGAATCGACCAGCATCAGCGGAACGTTGCGCATCCCACTGATGCAGAAACCATTTACGGTCGGCTACTGGGCAGAGCGCGTCGTGCAGGGATTTCTCATGGGGTTCGAGGGATCTTTTGGCATCAAGGTGAGAATGACCAAGGAGCAGACGGACCAACCAATCGCTTCGGATATGAAACCTACGAATCCTATTTCGTGGATCTGGCAGCTGCGTGGAAAGAAGACTACCCGAATAACGAGCATTATTTCGCATTCCAGATTTGGCCGAAAGCATGTGCGATGGGTTTCGACGGATCCGATAATCGATTGCGCGACGTCCAGAGGCGTTTGCCGCGACTCTTCTCCCATATGAGCATGGTATCGACGCTGGGCATTCAACCACCGGGTGGGTGTCACTATCCGGCGGAGGGATATGGGCAGTTTGCACGCATGATACTTCCCATCGTTGAGCAGAAAATCTATGGTTTGAATTCTGAGCAAATCGCGACTTCTCCCAACCTAAAAGAAGCCCGTTGGAAGAATATGGATCACTCAAAGCTGGAACTGATCTTTGACTCACCCGTGACGTGGAATGAACGGACCGTCGATCAATTCTATGTTAGCAAAAAACGCCTTGAAGTTGAAACGGGGTACGCGGAAGGTAATCGCGTGATATTGCAATTGAAGGTTCCATGGACAGCGGAAGAGCGGGAATCCTCGCTGTTAACTTATGTCGATAGCGAATCATGGAGCCAAGATCGATTGCTCATTGGACTTAATGGTCTTGCTGCCTTGACTTTTTGTGACACACCGATCCTAGAGTATCCATGATCCCTTCGATGCCAGCGAGCGAACTGGTCGATAGTTGGATTGAAAAACCGTCCTGGCGTCAAATCAGTCGAAGAAATGCTTTATTTTGCTACGGACCGTAAACAGTGGCTCGAAGACGTCACCCACGAACTGGAACAAGCCAGTAAAGCCGTTGAGTGCAAAGCCGTAAGCGGCCCCGATGACGAAAAGATTCGCCGGAATGAGGAACAGAACTGCGAACCAAGGTCTTAGTCGCCTGGATTCCTTCGTTCCCATTTGCCATTGAAGGATCACGGAAGCTATGTGGTATGCGACTCCGATGCCGATAACAAGGCTTCGCAGAAAGGCGGGAAGAATCAGCCCGCTTGCTAGCCACAGTAGCATCGACGCGACAGGAAGAAAGAACGGACTTGCGAGGATCACCCAATTGCCTTTTCCCAACCATCCCCCATGCGGTGCCATGAACAGTCTGGAGATTAAGGTTTGAGTCCACCTTCGTTCAAGTGCGATTGCCGATCGCACCCAGGGTGCATGGATGAAATCTGTTCGGCACAAAAACACCACTGAGGCGACACCGGTAAGGAACATAGTGGAATAGACCGGATAGTTTGCTAATTGCCGAATCCTCAAACCGACAGCATGAAGAATCAATGGAAAAAGCATCGCAGTTACACCGGCTGCGCACCATTTCGTGGATTGAACGAATCGGTCGATTTGTTGAGGGAATGTCCTTGGAGATCGCATGGAATTCCTAATGGACCTTGGAAAAAACGTTTCGACGGGTATCCTTTTATTCTGCGTGCATCAATCTCATTCTGCAGGAAATTCTGAGCATGAAAATAGTGGAGCATGATTTAGTCGTTTTGGGAGGGGGGCCGGGTGGTTACGTGGCAGCTATTCGCGCCGCACAGCTTGGCATGAATGTCGCCTGCATTGACGACAACCCCAAGTTCGGCGGTACCTGCTTGAGAGTAGGCTGCATTCCGAGCAAGGCACTGTTGGAATCCAGTCACCTTTACCACGACACCAAGTCATCCTTAAACACTCATGGCATTATGGTGGGAGACGTTCGACTGGATCTGTCTGCGATGATGAAACGGAAAGATCAGATCGTCTCGACTCTGACCGGCGGTATCGACTTGCTCTTCAAGAAGAATAAGGTTACCGCATACCGTAGCCGCGGGGTGATCGCTGATCCCAACACCATCGCGGTGCAGATCGATGGCCAGACGCTGCATCTCCGAGGCAAGCGTCTGCTAGTCGCTACGGGATCGCGACCTGCGAGCATGCGAGGGGTCGAAGAAGATGGCGATCGGATCGGCAACAGCACCACGGCCCTCTCCTTTCCTGAGGTTCCTCAAAAGCTGACGGTCATTGGAGGCGGATACATTGGTCTCGAGTTAGGAAGCGTATGGAATCGTTTGGGTAGCAAAGTAACCGTTCTCGAGGCCATGGATCGAATCCTGCCTGGCATGGATGGCGAGTTGAGCCAGATCGCCCAGCGCATTTTTTCGAGACAGGGAATCGAATTCCGTTTAGGATCCTGGGTCGAGAGCGCAAGGGTAGAAGGGGGCCGATGCATCGTTCGCTGCAAGGACGCCGAACCACTGGAATCCGATCGTGTTTTGTTGGCCGCCGGCCGAGTGCCATTGACCACAAACATTGGATTGGAGTCGATTGGGTTGGAGACAGACAAACGAGGCTTCATCGCCGTAAACGGGAATTACGAAACAGGCGTTCGGGGAGTATTTGCAGTAGGAGATGTCATCGGCGGTGCGATGCTAGCACACAAAGCTATGGAGGAGGCCATCGTATGTGTGGAGCGAATGGCAGGAATTCATGCTCATTTCAACTACGACTGCATACCAGCGATTGTCTACACACATCCTGAGATAGCGACAGTTGGCAAAACGGAGGAGCAACTTAAGGACGCGGGCATTGACTACCGCAAGGGAGTCGGTGCATACGGGGCGAACGGCCGCGCTCGTACTTTGAATGAAGCGGAAGGTAGAGTCAAAATTCTGGCCGATGCGAAATCCGATCGCGTCTTAGGTGTCCACATCATCGGTGCCCGAGCTGGCGATTTGATTGCTGAAGCGGCAGTCGCGATCGAGTTCGGTGCAAGCAGCGAAGATATCGCTCGCAGTTGCCACGCTCACCCTACACTTTCGGAGACGTTGCACGAAGCCGCATTGGCGGTGGACGGTCGAGCTATCCACTCGGCGTGAATGCGATCCTAGCCATTTATCTGCAAAGCACAAAACAGATCACAAATAAGTGTGCAGCCCTTGTTTATGCTGCGCGTAATACCGGTGTTCACCCAACCAACCGAAATCGATTCGAATGCCTCGCTACAACCCCGCCGTAATCGAGCCCAAATGGCAACGCTATTGGGAAGAAAACAAGACCTTCAAGTGTCCGGAACTGCCGAATCCCAACGGAGCAGGAAAACTGTACGTGCTGGACATGTTTCCCTATCCGAGCGGTGCTGGCTTGCATGTTGGGCATCCAGAAGGGTACACAGCAACCGATATCTTCTGTCGCTATTGGCGCATGCGAGGAAAAACGGTGCTTCATCCGATGGGATACGACGCATTTGGTCTTCCCGCGGAAGAATATGCGATCAGAACCAACACGCCGCCACGGCAAAGCACCGAAGCCAACATCGCGAATTTTACACGGCAGCTCAAGATGCTCGGCTTCTCCTACGATTGGGATCGCGCCTTGGCAACCACGGATGTCGAGTATTTTCGCTGGACGCAGTGGATTTTTCTCGTGTTGTTCGACACGTGGTACGATTTGGAGTTGAACAAGGGACGCCCAATCGCCGAGTTGCCGATACCCGCTGAGGTCGCCGCACAGGGCGAACACGCTGTCGATGTATATCGAGACTCGCATCGACTTGCGTACCAAGATGATGCCTTGGTGAATTGGTGCCCCGCTCTCGGGACCGTGCTGGCCAACGAGGAAGTTATCGATGGCCGGAGCGAACGCGGCGATCATTCGGTACAGAGAATTCCCCTCCGACAATGGATGCTGCGTATCACCGCCTACGCCGATCGGCTTCTAAGCGATCTCGACCAACTCGACTGGCCCGTCGGGATCAAGAAATTGCAAGCTGACTGGATCGGAAGAAGCGTCGGTGCAGAGGTCGATTTTCCGGTTATCCCAGAGAGCGGGTTCGCGACTTGGAAAGATAGTCGCGGCAAGTCTGGCTTTCCGAACGTTCCGGAATCCGACGTTCTGCGAATCTATACGACTCGCCCCGACACGCTCTACGGTGCAACCTACATGGTTGTCGCTCCGGAGCATCCACTTGTTCAGAAAATTACCACCAGGCAGCAGGCCGAATCGGTTGAATCCTACTGCAAGGCCGCGTCGTTCAAGAGCGATCGAGACCGTACCGAAGGTGAAAAGAAAAAGAGCGGCGTCTTCACGGGGGCGTACGCGATCAACCCCGTAACAGGGTATCCGATACCGATTTGGGTGGCCGATTACGTGCTGATCAGTTACGGGACAGGAGCGATTATGGCCGTCCCTGCGCACGATACTCGCGACTACGAATTTGCAAAAACTTACCAGTTGCCGATCATTCAAGTCGTCAAGCCGGAGTCGGCTAATGATGACGAACTGCAAGCGATTGAACGGGGCGAAGTATGCTTTGCCGGATACGGTATATCTATTGATAGCGGCTCGTTGAGCGGTTTGTCGTCTCAGGATGCGAAAGCAAGGCTTACTGCCGAACTTGCTCAAGACGGCCTCGGTCGCGAGGCGGTGAACTACAAATTGCGGGACTGGTTATTTAGTCGACAACGTTTCTGGGGTGAGCCGTTCCCGATTTTGCATGAACTCGGCGCGGACGGTAAACCCAATGGTCGGATACGCGCGGTTCCGGTGGCCGATCTACCGGTCGATCTGCCGCATCTCGAAGACTACAAGCCGCATGGTCGACCTGAACCACCCTTGGCAAAGGCTGACGATTCGTGGCTGTATGTTTCATTGGACGGCAAACGATTTCGCCGCGAGACCAATACGATGCCTCAATGGGCTGGTTCGTGCTGGTATTACTTGCGGTTTATCAGCCCAGGTTGCGGGACGGCATTCGTCGATCGCGATCAGGAAGCGGCATGGATGCCAGTCGACCTTTATATTGGAGGGGCTGAACACGCAGTCCTCCACCTGCTGTATGCCAGATTCTGGCACAAGGTCCTCTACGATCGCGGTTATGTTTCTCAGCCCGAGCCTTTCCAGAAACTCGTCAACCAAGGGATGATCTTGTCCTATGCGTATCGCGATCAACGAGGAGCACTCGTAGCGACAGATCGTGTGGAAGAAAAGGACGACAACATCTATCTCGATCGGGAAACGGGAGAATCGCTCGAACGCATCGTCGCCAAGATGTCGAAGTCTCTGAAGAACGTGATCGATCCGGAGGGAGTTGTCCGTGAATATGGTGCGGATGCCTTGCGACTCTATGAAATGTTTATGGGACCGTTGGAAGCAACGAAGCCCTGGAGTATGCAAGGGGTTAATGGCGTTCGAAATTTCCTGGATCGCGTCTGGAGACTCATCATCGACGCAAGAGCGGAAGAGAATGCACTGGTAGACACAATCAATTCTGATGCCCCCACCCCCGAGCAAAGCCGCGTCATCCACACTACCATTCAAGCCGTTTCGCGCGACGTGGAGAACCTCTCCTTCAATACCGCAATCGCGAGGATGATGGAATTCGTCAACTTCTTTACCAAAGAATCGAAGCGACCAAAGTCTGCGATGGAAACATTGGTATTGCTGCTCGCTCCCTTCGCCCCGCACATGGCGGAGGAACTATGGCAGGCGCTCGGTCATCACGATTCCTTGGCCTATCATCCATGGCCTGTCTTCGATGAAGCCATGACCAAGGCTACAGAGATCGAGGTGCCACTCCAAGTCAATGGAAAATTGCGAGCGAAGATCATGATTAATGCGGGTAGTGATGAAACTGCACTCGAACAAGCAGCCCGCAATCACGATCGACTCCAGGAATTGCTGGATGGCAAGAGCATTATCAAAGTTATCGTCGTCCGCGATCGGATGGTGAATTTTGTCGTGAAGTAGATTGGCAGTAGCGGGGTGCTCCAAGTCCTGGGACACTCGCATTGCACGGGCGACATTAATCTTGAATCAGCAAGCGATCCTCTGCCTGAATCTTGGCAAGCGGGCGGATCGCGCTTCCTGAAATACCCTGGAGCGAATCTCCGAGTTCTTTCCGCCAATGTTTCGCTTGATCCGTAAGCTGTGCAACCATTTCGGGGTATCTATCAGCAACATTGGTTGTCTCACCCACGTCTTCATCGAGGTCGTATAACTCCGGCGAAACGATCTTCCGCTGCAGCCGGGATAACTCCTCGATACTGCATGATGGTCGGGACTCGAACGCCCCCCTCCCATGCGGTCCCTTTTCCTTCCCGCAGCGGAGCCGCAGAGCCAGCATGAGTGCCGTAACTGAGCCAGGGCCCATTGTCGGAGGTGAATACAATCAACGTCTTTTCTGCTAATTTAAGTTCTTCAACCGTCTCGAGGATTCTCCCCACCGACCAGTCGATCTCTCGAACGGCATCAGCAAAGGGATCTTTAGGATGTTTGCCAGCGAAATCAGGTCCGCTGTAGAGAGGTACGTGGACCATCGAGTGCGGTAAGTACAAGAAGAAAGGATGGCTTTGGTTAGCGCGGATGAACTCTACAGCGCGTTGCGTATACTGCGAAGTCATCTTCTTCTGGTCATCAGCCGTCACCTCTGGATCGCAGACCGATGAATCCTCGACCATCGGAAGAGGAGGGAAGAATGATTTCCGATTGGGATCTTTTTTCTGAGCTTCCAACACTGCCGGATGAAAAGGCCACATATCGTTCGAGTAGGGGAGCCCATAGTACACATCGAACCCGTGGGCTTGCGGGAGGAATTTCGGATGATGTCCCAAGTGCCATTTACCAAAACAGGCAGTGGCATACCCTTTGGATTTGCAGATCTCTGCAAGAGTGGTTTCTCTCGCGTCGATACCGAGCTTGGATTCGGGCCCGAGAGCACCTCGAAAACCGACTCGTTCATGAATGCAGCCGGTCAGCAGTGCCGCGCGCGATGCAGAACATACAGCGGACGAAACGACGAAATCGGTAAAGCGACGCCCCTGTCGAGCCATGCGGCTGAGTGCTGGCGTTTCGTACCCACGCGCGCCAAAAGGTTCAATGTCTGCAAAACCCAAATCATCCACAAAGATGACGATGATATTGGTTGGAGACGCTTGTCCCTGGACCTGCAAGACCGAAAGAGACTGAATGCAAGAAGATGCTATACAGAACAGGGCTGCAAGAACTCGGCACAAGGATGCTCTCCCAACTGAAATACTGACAACCCTGGAAAGGGCTGGAATACCCATATGACTTTTTCGTGTAACCGTTCGGTCGCTAG
>JBILVV010000028.1:0-22870 GCA_044370255.1 Pirellula sp. | reverse complement strand
CCCGTTCCATACCCAGGTGCACGCGGCTGAACTCCGGAGTTGCCGCCCACTGGATTTCCGCCAGTACTTTGCGCACTAGCAACGGAAGAGATGCCTATGCCAAAAAGGGTCGCAAGGGCGAAAGCGATACCACACCGAGAAATACCACACCGAGAAATACGTGATCGATGCATGAGGGAAACTCGTCCATGAGACTGGGCAATGGAGACTGGGAATCGTTGCGAGAATCGATCCATGACCCCCGCCAAAAGTCACCATACCAATTCTTTCCCATCCCACCTAGATCGCTTTTTCCGATTGTCCCGATTGAAGCGATTTCGTCACGATTCCATGCCTGGCAATTCCGCACACCTACTTATCGGTTTTCATAATCGTCCCGCGTGCACGACCTAAACTTGATCACCATAAATGCTTGCATTCAACCTACGGGAATTTGTAAGAAATGATTGAGTTTGCTGGTACTTTTCCATCCGCTTTCGCGAGCGGGGATGCTCGCTGCGATCGCGAATCGATTCGCGCGCCCGATAGCACTACGTTGTCGCGAGTCCTGCATGTGATCAACGGAGAGTTATTTTCCGGCGCGGAGCGAGTCCAGCAGTTGCTCGGCAAGAGATTAGGGGCATTCGGGTTTGATCCCTATTTTGCATGTCTGAAGCAAGGGACGTTTTTGGAGTGCTGTGGGCTCCCCCAAGACAGGGCTTGGGTCGAAACGATGCGGCATCGTCGAGATTTCGGAGTTGTTTCACGGCTAGCCAGGAGGAGTCTTGACACTCGCATTGACCTACTTCATGCCCATACGCCTCGTTCCGCGATGATCGCCAGTCTGGTCTCTCGCAAGATGGGTATACCCTGGGTCTATCATGTTCATTCGCCCACGGTTCGCGATTCGACGCATCGGCTACAGAATTGGATCAACGACTGGGTAGAACGGCTGTCGCTTCGCAGTGCGAGCGGGATCATCACGGTTTCCAAGTCGCTTCGTCGCGAGATGCTTCGCCGGGGTTGGCCGCGAACACGAGTGGTTGCAATCGCGAATGGGGTTGCGGAGCAAGAGCCGATCTTTGCCATCGATCGGATCGAGCAATCGAGTTGGACGTTGGGCATGGTCGCATTGATACGTCCTCGCAAGGGGATCGAAGTTTTGTTGCAAGCCTTTCGAGAAGTGCTGCGATCGAATCACGAGGTGAGGCTGGACGTAATCGGCAGCTTTGAATCGCCGGAGTACGAGTCGCAGGTCCTCGCCCTGACCAAGGAACTCGGAATTGAGTCTGCAGTTCGATGGAAGGGATTCACGCGGGACGTCAACAGTGCGATCCGGGAACTGGATGCCTTGGTCCTACCGAGTCTGTTTGGCGAGGGCATGCCGATGGTAGTACTGGAAGCCCTTGCTGTTGGTGTGCCGGTCGTTGCAACGCGAGTGGAGGGGACTCCGGAGGTTATCCGAGACGGACGCGAGGGATACCTAGCAGAGCCCTCGAACGCGCAGAGCCTTGCGAGAACGATCGAGCGGCTGATTTCAGACAGGCACGCATGGTGCCGCTTGAGCCAACAGGCGTGGAACCGTCACCAGGAGGCATTCTCGGATGTTCGGATGGCAAGGCGGGTGGCTCAATCGTACCAAAACGTTTTGAGCCAAGCCGCGCGCTAAATCCACCGCACTCCTGGGGTCATTCCCCAAAGAGATCCGCGAACGCATCATCGACAGCATCGCGACTTCGAGCGAGGTGCTCGAGAGACAGCGCCTGTTCGATGGACTCCTCTTCATCTTCATCGCTTAAGCTTACCAGGTAATTCGCTAGCGACAGATTGGAGGCAGATCGATTCACGCTGCCCAGAGGTTGGGGACCGTATTCGAGAGCCGAGCAGGCTCTCTCGTATGGGTACGACCTGTTCGGCTCGTTTTCAACAGTCAGACGAACAGCATCCAAACTCCAGATCAAATCGCTCGGCGCGATCTGGTTTTGGGCACCGGACTCACCTTCACCAGCACCACCATTTCCTGGATTGTTGATGGCGTTGATGACTTGGATTACGTCGAGCGGAGTGATGAACCTGTCGCCATCGACATCCACATAATTGGGAGGTCCAGGCAACCCTGCCGTTGTCCCTTGCCATCCATCAGGAGCTCCAACACCATTGAGCAAATTGATGACCAGCAACACATCGATAGGTGAAACGAACCCATCGTCATTGACGTCAAACTTGTTGTCGATGTTCTGGAAGAACGACTTGATGACTCGAATCGTCACCGTTCCTCGGTTGCTCAGCGTGCCATCGTTGTCAGATACGACATACTCAAGAGTGGTTACGCCTTCGAAACCGGTTTGCGGAATGAACTCGATCATTCGCTTTTGCGGATTTTGGGGATCTACAACAACCGTAGCTGTCCCATTCACCGAAGGAGCCACTATATCCAAAGTCGATTGGACAATAGAGCCTCCAAGATCCGGATCATAGTCATTCTCCAGGACATCGATGATCGTCGCGACAGGGACTCTGCCAGCAAGATTCATTTCGACAACTGCCGGATCATCGACAGCGACAGGAGCGGTATTCACTCGAACCGTGACTGTTGCTTCGTTAGAAACCTTGCCAGACACGTCGGCTACTCGGTACGTGAAGGTGTCGACACCACGGAATCCGGGTTTCGGCGTGTAGCGAATCCTGCCATCTGGCTGGGGTTCTGCAGTTCCCTTCGCGGGATCCGGCAGTGAACCGATTACCACCGTCCGTACATCGATCGGATTGTCGATTGGGTCATCGCTGAGCAGTGGATTAGCGTTGACAAGAACATTCAACAATGTCGGAGTATTGACAGGTATCGTGAATTGATCCGGCTTCGCTTCGGGTGCGTCATTCGATCCGATGACCGTGATGAAGACTGTTGCGGGATCGCTTAAAAGACCATCTGGCGAACCGTCTTTGATCCTGTAGGTGAACGTGTCGGTCGTTGTGGCCCCCTCAAACAATCGGCGAAGTTCAGACCCTTGATTTGGGGTTGGGTTGTACGTGAAGGTGCCATTCTTGTTGACGGTGACCCTTCCTCCCTTAGTAGTGTTCACCGTGTAGGTCGATAGGATGCCGGTATCGACCTCAAACGAATTGCCATCGAGATCGAAGTCATTGATCAGCAACCCTTTGCTCGGATCGGTAATGTTAAGCACTGTCGAGTTAGGGACGGCGAACCTTTCCGTAGTCGAGTACTGCAAGTTGGATGCAGGATCGTCGACGGCCACGGGTTTATCGTTCACCGGCGATATCGTGATGGTGAACGATTGTTCGGCCGAGGTGTTGATGTTTGGCGGCGTCATGGCGCCGCTGTCGACAGCACGCACGAAGACAATCGCACGACCGTTTTGATTAGGACGCGGTGTGAATGTCAGGGTACCATTGGAACTGACCGTAGGCGCGACTGTGAACAAAGACGGATTGTCCAAGTAATCAATCTTGGTCGTGGTGAAAGAAACGGTCTGAGTCGCTTCGTCCCTCGCTCTCTGCGGGGACTCCGTCAAGCCGAATGCTGGGAAGATATTTCTAAGGACATCCGGCTCGACCACGGGCGTTGAGCTTCCCGCAGGCTTCTCGGCCGTGACAACATTCGCTTTACGGATTTCGAAGTAGGGTGCGTCGTTGACCGGATTCACCTTGATCGTGAAGGTAACCGGTGCAGACTTGTTCCTATTTCGGTCGTTGGGATCATTGGGATTGGGCGCTCGACCGTTATCGACGGCCATGACCTCAACAATGGCATCCTCGAACGGATCTAGTCCATTGGCATCCGTTGCCAACGTGAACGTCAATACGCCGTTCTGATCGATCGCTGGAAGCGAGGAGAACATTCCGACGGCCTTGGTATTCACGACTCTGACATCGAACGGCAACATGCTCTGCGGTGGAACACTCGGAGGGATGCCGTTGATTTCATCTCTGGCTGACGGTGGCCCGACAACGATATTTCTGGCCCATTGTATCGTGTAGGGAGCAGCGTCTTCGTTGACCGTGATGTTGCCGGCACTGTCCATGGTGGGGTTGCCGGTGTTCGTGTTGATCGAGAACTCGGGTGGATCGTTGACCGGACTGATCGTCACGGTGATCGTTCCCGCAGCGCTCGCGTTGGGCGATCCGGAGTCGGAAATAATGTATGTGATCAGATCCTGCCCTACGAAATTCAGAGGTGGGGTGTACGTCCAACCCGTGATCTGTGTTGTCAAGGGGTCGATAGTCGGAACAAAAGTCCCACCTGCTTCGGTGTTTTGATTGACATTGGTCACCCGAAGCACCTGCCCTTCGCGAACTTCATCCTCTGGACCTGGCGTCGCCCTCGTTCCATCGGGATCGGGATTGGGTTGCAGGGTGATGTCAGTGGGCAGAATGGTTGCTCGAGTATCTTCATTGATATCGATATTGTAGTTGCGCCGAGGGGTCGGCGAATCGTTCACTGGGGTGATCGACAAGGTGAAGGTTTGTTTCGAGTTGTTCTGATTCGGGAACGTCGACGGCCCTTTATCCGTCAACAAGACCTCGACAAGAGGATCACGCCCCAGAGAACTAAATGCTCCGGTGTTGACGTCCTTCTTGGCTCGGTATCTCAAGATCCCATCGCTAGAGATGTTCGGTTGTACATCGAACAGGGCTGCTGCCCTATCGGCGTAGGTCAGATCATTAGGATTGGCTGGATTGACGAAGCGAAGGACGAACTCGAGGTCTGGCGCCTGTGCTGATTCGTTCGCCGGGCCGGGCGAAATACCGGTCGCGAAATCCCGAACTTCGATCAAGCCCTTGTCTTCCTCTGAGACTTCTCGTGTCTTGGAAAGGGAGAACTGCGGAGCGTCATTGACAGGCTGGACATTGATCGCAAATGTCACCCACTGGCTCTCGCCAATACCCGGAAACGCAGGGTTTCCAAATCTGCTATCGCGCAGTCTGGTCCTGAAAGTCGCCGTTCCATTTCTGTCTGGGGCAGTTACAAAGGAAAGCGTAGCTGATTCCGTGTTCGCAAGATGAGTAATCGTCGGCAAACCGTTGAGCGGAGTCGAGGATGAAACCAAGTCGACTTGAAACGCCAGAGGCGTTTGGAGTTTTTCGTCATCCACGCGATCCGGTTCCACAATCGGACCGGGACGCACGCCGATTGCAAAATTCACAAACACCGTTGGAGTCACTCCCGTGACACTTTCATTGTCTTCCAGGACGGTTATTGAATTATTGGGAATCGAGAATTCGGGAGCGTCGTTGATGTCGTTGACCCGAATCGTCAAATTATGGAAGGCGGACCGTTGGGAATTGAACAGCGGATCGGTTGCATCCCTGTCCTGCGCCCACACCCGAAGCACGATAGCGTCGCCGGGAAGCAGGAAGGTGTTGACATACGGCTTCAGGTCATAAGTCAACGCGCCATTGACCGCGATACTCGGTTGCACATTGAACAGATCTGCCATCTTGTTCGCATAGTCTGGATCATGTTCGGGATTGGCGGGATCGTCATTGGGATCCAACGGATTCAAGAAACTGTAATAGTACTCCGGCGTTTGTCCTGGTTTCCCTGGAATCAGACCCAGTTCATCCAAAGCGGTAGCGGGGCCAGCCTGGAAGGAGGTAATGATCGTTCTCGGAAGAACGTCACCTTCTCCATCCTCGTCATGTTGAACGAGATTCACCACACTGATGATCGGTGCATCATTGACTTCGGTCGGAATAATCGTGAACGTTTGTGGGATGGATTGATTCAAGTCGGGTCGTCCAGCGCGGGTGGGTCCGTCATCCTGTGCTACGACCTGAACGCGGATTTCCCGTGGGAACCCAGGATTCACAGCGAAGAACCTGTTGACGTCGGCAGCCAATCGGTATGTCAGTTGGCCGGAGGGATTGATCGTAGGAGCGGTAACGAACAGGGAGGCCTGGCTCGGATCGACCAACGTGACATTGAAGGACACGTTTTGCGGCGTAGGAAGTGGAGGAGGAAGATCCGATTCACCACGTTCATCGCGGGCTGGGTATTGATATGGACCGGGTGCCACACCGAATCGCTCGGACGGATTTATTGCGGTCACAAAACTGGGCACCGTCACCGATCCCGCATCCTCAATCGGCGTTTGAATCTTGTTCAGGATGTCGAAATCGGGACGGTCGTTGACATCACGAATGTTGATAGTGACGGTATAGGTTGCCTGCTTGGGAACAGGAATCACATTCGGGAAAGAGTTATGTACCCCATCATCCTCGATCGTTATCACCAAGAACCGCGGACCCGCAATCAGATTATTGTAGTCCTTGGGTGGCGTATAGGTCACTCTTTGCGTCGCTAGGTCGAGCTGCACATCTTCACCAAACGGCCGGTAGTTCAGATCAGCCAAAGCGATACCGGTAATCCTCAAAGACTGGCCATCGCGACTTTCATTCTTGTCGAAGAAATCATTGTTCGGGCCGGGAACTCGATCCGGTTGCAACAAATCGTTGCCCGTGAATATCGAACCGTTCCATATCGTATCCCTGGGCAGCGCCGGGGTCGTTACCCCGCTGTCCTCAAAAATCTCCACCGTTTCAGCAACACCCACCGGTTCATCGTTGACCGGTGTGACCGTGATGGTCACGGTCACCGATGTATCACCGGTCATCCGACCATCGGTAACATCGTAAACAAAGCTGTCCGTGCCGTAAAAATCCTGCAGTGGCTCATAAACAAACGATCCGTTCGCGTACAGTTTGAAGGTCTTTGCATACTGCGGCCCTCGCACGGGTTGAACCAACGTGGGATCCAGCGGATCGATCGCTATGGTTCGATCGAAGTTGTCGACAAAGAGGGTATCCCCATCCGGGTCGATATCATTGAGCAGAACACCTTGCGGGGACGCAGCCGTCTTGTCGCCCCTGGTCAGCGTTCCCTCTTCAGCCACAGTGTACAAGGGGTCCGGCGTTCCGTTGTTGAAAGTGCCGTCGTTAAAGCCAACCGGAGGTGAACCCGGGAGGATTTCAATCACATGGTCTTCGACTTCTCCGCCGATGCCCATTCCGTTAGTGAACAAACCGCCGGTGCTGCTGAGTCGGAATCTGGCGGTTGTGAAACCCTCTTTCGCCGTAGCCGGTGGCAGGATATAGAACGTATTGGGCCCAGCAACAACAGGTTCCCGTGTGAGCAATCGTTCGCCCGCATCGTTGAAATCATTGTCCTGATTCCAATCGATCCACGCGTCCACCAAGCCGCTTGCGGACGCGGTCAGTGTGATCGGCGTTGGCAGCGCATCCTTATTGAACCATCGGCTGTAGGAGAATCCATCCTCATCGTCTGCGGTTCCGGTTACCAAGACGGTTTGACTAGCACCGCTACCATTGATTTCGACACTCACTGTCGGCAGTTTCAGCTTCGAATCGCTGATCGCTTTGTTGATGGCATCCGCAAGAGCAGCAGCAAAACTCGCTCGAGTAACCATCGTCAGGTCGACCGATACTGCAACGTTTCCAGCGCCCAGGAGTGCAATCGGTGCGAGCGGATTGGTATCGATTACTTGGAAGCCAACGGTGTTGCCGAGGCCATCGGTCAGGAACATCGTTTGTCCGGCAGCAAGAGTCGCCAGCGATGTGACCGAGATCTCGTTCGCACCCGATGGGTAACGGGAAACGGCCGTGAACAAGGAATCGCTCGCATTGGTTAGATCGAATGAATGATCGCGCGAGCCGCCGAGCGAGAGGACTGCTCCGTTGGCAAAAGCGTGAATCCCGGTAATGCTGCCATCGAGAATCGATACTAGCACAACGGCCTGCAATCGCGAAGCGACATCGCTTGCGGTGACCGCTCCGCTGACGTCCACAGGTCGAGCACCGGGGATCGAGGGCACACCACCATTGGTGAATTCATAAGTCACTGTTTTCGCAAGCGGATCCTTAATCGTGATGGACTTGCCGATAATCGCTGGATCGTTCGCAGAGACGAGCAAGCGTGCGGGCCCGTTTGGAGACATGGCCAAGGAGTTCGCGAGGCTACCGAAATCGATTGCGGAATCGAAGTCGTCGGCATCGGCGGCATCCGAGGGTTGACCATCGGGATCCCCATCCGCATAGGCACCCAAAGTAAGCAGCATCGCATCCTCGGGGTACAGCGCATGACGCACGCCGTTGTCTGCGAGGAGTGTATTGCTGGTCGAACCGGTCGATGGACGTTCCATCGCGTCGCCGTAATCGACGGATACCTCGGGCATCAGGACGGTGAACTGCGTGAGAGCGTTGGGACGATTGGCTTGAAGGTTATTTCCAGCCAAGTCCGTGACGGGGTCCAACTGCAATGAAGTAAGGGAGGGTGCCGTAGATGAGCTGCCGTCACGGATCGCGGTTATCCCTTCGGCGAATATCAAACCGTTGGCCAGCGTGTACGCTCTAACTCCCGATCCAATCTGATTGAGTGCCTTGGTGATTTGATTTGCCATGGCGATCGCATCGAATTGAGCGGTCGGCAGGAATCGCACAGGAATCGCCCCTGCTTGTACGCCGAGAGTGCCAGTGCGTGTGAGAGAAGACGGAGTAGACGGGTTTGGACCGAACAATGTCAATGAATCCCCCGCATTGCCTCCGACCACGACACGTCCACCGCCAATGGCCTGAGCGGGCCACTGCTGACGGATGAACGGATTGACCGCTGCTGCAATCTTGGCAGCCAAGACATCAGCGGTATCGGAGACGTTGTATGCAATCACTTGACGGTTCAGTCCGGTTACCGTGTCGGTTGCCACATTGAACTCAAACTGAGTGGTTTTTCCTGCCGCACCGTTGGCGATGGTAGCAAGACTGACACCTCCACCGACGATCAGCGAATCGTTCGTGACCATGGCTGGGAAGTTGGCACGAGCCAGGGCACCTTGGAAAGTGACCGTGAGGGGCGCGGCTTGCAACGGCCCACCGACGACGGATACATTTCCTGGCCCGATATTTGGCAATGCCTCAAGGATTGTCCTCAGTCCCGCAGCAGTTACATTCCAAGGAATAGCTCCGGTGCTCGCAGTCGTCAGGCCATCGCTGAACTGCAGCGTGAAACTTCCGCTTTGAGGGGTGCCGGTCACGGATAACTGCTGCACTTCGTTGGCAGCTCCACCGAAATAGGTGAAGCCTTCGCCATCAACGATTCCCGCACCGCCAGAGGCTGGCACGACGAGGGTATAACCGCTGTCAAGTTCCAGGACCTGAGTAGCACCCGAGGAAAGTGTGGCGGTAAGGACGCTGCCATCGGACCGATTGGCCGCATCGCCGGGGGCTTCGATGCGACGCGTGAGTTTGTTCATCAGTGTAACTTCGTACACACTGTCCTGTCGCCAGAAACCGGCTAGTGGTGTCAGGCGAATGGTACGACTGTTGAAACTGTATCCGAAAATGTAGTCGACACCAGGACGCAGCATCCGCCCATTTTCCGTCAACACCACGTTGTCCTCATTGATGGTGAGCGGATCGGGGCCGGTTCCTTGCCGTTCATCGATTAGAAATTCGAAATAATCGATGTTGCCGGATTTCATCCGAATGTAGGTGTTAAAACCATCGCGGTCATTGCCCGCGGCATCGTTGTCGGAAGGCCGTTGAATCAGCGCGAGCGGTCCATTCAAATCGACACGATCGAGAGCACCACGGTCGGCGAATACAGTACCTCCCAAACCTGCGGGGGTGCTAACCGTCGGATCGTCGCTTCGGAGCAAGCCATAAGCGTCAAACTCTGGCGCAATGATTGGACTCTCCTCCGGCAACTCGATACCGTCCCGAACCTGCGAGAGAATACTGCGATCTTCCAGCGATGCGAGAGACGAATCGATAGCTTGCACACCGGGTTGCAGATAATAAATATCTCGACCCGGGGCGACGAAGAGCGGGTTGGTTGAAGTGATTGGGAAAGATTCAGGGTTGGTCGGAGCCGGAACCACCCGTTGTCCTACACCGTGATAGATATTGGCACCGATGACTACGGAATTCAGCAAGGCTGCATCATTCGCCAAATTGATTCCCGTACCAAGGTTGGCGATCGCGTTGCTCAGAATCGTCGGACTGGTGTTGGCCTCGACCTCGATCCCGGTTTGCCCAGTACCCGTGCCCCGTCCATAGATCGTGTTGTTGACAATCCGGGCAACGGTCACCGGTGCTTCGGGCTGTAGGATCGCAGCCCCCGCGGTGTCGCCTCCGACTCGGATACCGCCTGATGCGTTCTTGGCGAGGATGTTATTGATCAGCACTGGGCCAGGAGCAAGGCGTTGCCCGTTGAGGGTGATGGTATTGCGGACCGAGCCGGGGTAGGAACGGTCGATCGACTCGGTGGAAATCGGTTTGCGTGGATCCAGCGCAACGGGGGCAGGAATCACATCCATGTTGATGAACCGATTGCTCAGGTCCCGAGGAGCCGGGTTGAGTCTGATGCCATACTCCTGAGAATTGAGAACAATCGCACCCGAGATGATCAACTGGCCTTGGTCGCGAAGGATATTGCTGTCGCCGAGATCCTCGCCCCACTGGGTGTCCTGACCGTACTTGATCACCGTCAAGGCTGCGGTTGTCGGCTGGTCCAGAGAGTCGAACAGCGTGAAATCTGCTCCGCCAAATAAATCCGATGCAACGTTGCCATTGAATTGAATATTGTTCCCTAGCGGATCGTTGAACAACGGGGTTCCGAACATATCGCCGTTAATCTGGGCGGTCACTCCCAAAAGTGCACGCACCGCAGATGAGTTGACCGCGTTGCGGATGGCAAGCGCGATCTGGCCATCGGTTGCATCCGGAGACACATTGATGGTGAATCGCCCTGACACTCCTGAAGCATTGGCAGGATCGTTGCTGGTCGCATCTGTCGATACGTTGAATTCAAATGTTACGACATTGACCCCGTTGCTTAGGGTGAAATAGTGGCCATCAGCAATCCTACGAGAGAGGCCGATAGTATTGAGGGCCATCCCCTTTACCAATCGTTCATTGGTATCGAAGGTCCGGCCATTCGGCCCCGCAGGAACAGGAGCAATCACTAAATCGCCACCGGCTGTCGAGCGGCCATAATCAGGCGCCGTTCGGATCTCCAAGTCGTAAGGACCGGTTTCACTCTCTTGGGCCGGCGCTCCATTGGGTCCTCCGAACTGTTCGTATTGGAAGGTGGGCCCGAATTGGGTTCCTTGGAAGGCAGGGGCTCCCGTAACCATTTCACCTCGCTCTGCAAAGCTGATCACGATATCGTCGATGGTGACAGCCATTCCATTGGTGATCCGAGTTCCGTTCTCCGTTCCATTGAGCAACGTTCGGCGGGCAGCTTGGAACAAGGGATTGATGGTATCCTGTGGACCGAAAACATCACCTACACGCCCACCGGGACTATAACGCAAAACTCCCTGGTCGACTACGTCCATGCCAGCGCCGAATATCTTGACGGTGTCACGGAAATATCTCCAGACATCGATATTATCCTCTTGCCCGGCCACGTTGAGCCCAGCAGCGAAGGCGATTCGCAGCTCATCCCGAACGTTCTGCTGCCGCGTGAAAAGAGCTTGCACTGCATCGATATCGGCACCCGCTGCCGCACCCAGCGGACCGCCCGCTGCGTCGGTCAATCGAACGTATTGCAGCAGGCTTTCAGCATTGAATCCAAAAGCATCCAAATCGACGAACGGAACGGTTCCGCTCACAGTGCCGACTGGCGTCCAGTTGATGCCGTCGAGGCTGACTTCCACATCAACATTCTCGGATGTACCGACCTCGTACACCGCCAGGTCAGGGGCATCGTCCCCGGATCCGGTCAGGTAAACCTTGTCGAACTGGACCACGATACTTCCCCGATCTCCCAGCGAGACCACCCTGTTGCCAGCTGCAGCGCCGGGTTCAGTGGTTTGGAGATAATCTCGCTGGCCGAGGGCTGCGTTTGGATTCCTCAGGGCAGTTACAGGAGGTGCCGTGGTGCCGGGGCTGTAAGCAGAAGCGAGTTCGGCAAAATGAAGGGCCGAGGTTGAGAGGGCTTGAACCGCATCGATATCCGCGCCATTGCCACCGGGAGTCGCAAGATCTGTCAACCGGACGAATTGGAAGCGGTCCAAGGGTGAGAACCCAAAGGCTGGGTCATCCAAATCGATGTTGGGACTCGCTGATGAAATCGTTCCAACAAGTTCATAGGTAACACCATCTCGGCTAACCTCAACCTGAACTTCTTCCGCACTTCCTACTTCGTAAACAGCTAAATCGGGACTGGGAGTTCCCGACAACACCAGGTAGTTGTCCGTGAATCGAACGACCATGCTGCCCCCCAGCCCGAGAGACACAACTCCATCATTTCCGCTCGGTTCCGCTGAACCTTTCGCGTAGTCCGGTCGGCCGATAGCGGTAAACCGGTTTTGCAGACGTGAGTCCACGACGCCAAGCGGACTGTAGTCATCAACTTGATCTGCAAACGACGTTTCTAGGGCCGATATTGTGCCTGGAACCGCAGGCATGTAATGATCGATGTAAACAGGGACGTTAGGTGTTTCAACTCCTGGTTTGAAAGTGATGATATCCCGGAGATTCGTCGGATCCGCAGAGAAGCTGTAATTGGTACCTGGTGTTGCGGCATTTGGGAGTCGCAATCCGTTGAGATGCGTGATGTTCAAAACATTGGAAGCGCTCGAACTCGCTTTGCGTACCAAATACCCGTTCGCCCTCAACACATTGGCAATCGAGGTGGCGACCATCGAAGGAGTATCGTTACTCGCGAAAGGGATCTCCTTCGCAGACAGCCCCACTGGAGTTGATCGGAACGAGAAGACATCGGAGTTGATATTCAGCTGTTCCCCGTCGACGAAACTAGCACCGCTTGGAACATTTAACACCAAGCCCTGGTCGAATTCAAAGGTGACCACTCCCGTGGGGCTCTGTATTTCGAAAGTGCTTGTGGCTTCCTGCAGAATGCGGTTACCAGGAATGGCCGTAATCTCCAATCCGCCAATCAACGGGTTATTGGTTCGGAAATCGCCCCCTGAATGGAACTCGAAACGGATCTTGACATCCCTTTTTCCCGCGAGTGAACCTAAATTAACTCGAGCTTGCCTCCAGCCCTGATTATCGAAGGCCGAGGACGAAATGTAACTGCGTCCGAAGGCATCTTGGTTGCCGTTTCTCGGCACATCGTATTCGGAGAATGGAGGGAATGGAACTCCCTCGGCGTAATTGGTGTCGATGTGACCTTCGGAATTATTGGTGGTCAACAGGATCCACTGACCGTCTTCTCCCGCGCCGTAGACTCGGAACGAATCGAGGAAGGGGTTATCATCTCCATCCCCAAAAATGTTTCCATCGGTGTTGGCCGCATTGTTCTGAGTACGAAGATTGTAGTTGAAGTACATCACCGGTTGATCATCGGCTGAGTAACTGCTCAGGTCGAGGAGCACGCTTTCGAAGGCTCCCTTCGCTCCACCCGGCATCGCAAAGGTGTTGGTAAGTTGCCCGAAGCTGTCGGTGCCAAATGTATTGGAGTTGCCGAAGGTGCTGGGTACCGCAAAACGGATAGTTCTATTGCCAGAAGTTTGCGAGTCGCCGGATGAATTGAATGTCGGAGCACGACCGTGACCCGTCGCTTGCGACGAATCTGGATCCGACGAAGACACATGCCATAGGTTGGCATCCAAAGAGCTGAAGTCGATTCCGACGGGGGCGAATCCAAGTTGAACCGAAGTCCTACCAAACGGGAAGATCGGCTGCAACACGCCAGTCGTATCGAAGGCGTAAAGAACTCCCGCTGTCGACACGCCGAACAGCATATCTGCGAAGCGGCCCCCTTCAAGGTTTGCTGGCCCACGAGTCAAGCCGGTGAAATTGACCGCTGCCCCGGTAGTAGGATCCAAGATAGTGGCGATCCGCGTCGGGCCACCAGGCGGACCGTTCACAATCGCGGGGGTGACCAATTCACCCCGATCGCTGACACCATACATCTGTTGGCCAACAGTGGTGACTCCGTTGACGGTACCAGCAGCACCTGCCGCACCCACCGTGAAGTAACCGGCTTCCTGGATATTGGTCATCGCGGTACCAGGGAAACTATACACTCCATTCTCATAATCCGCTTCGGAGCGGGTCGGCAAACCTAGCCAGTTGATTGCGGCACCGGAATCGGGATTGAGCTGATAAACGATGTTCCGAAGGCGTCCAGGTTGAATGTTGGGGAACTCATTAAACGTTCCGTTGCCGCGCCGGCTCGCAACTCCAAAAAAGTTAGCTCGGCTCGTTGCGCCAACGCTCGTGTAGGTCAGTGCAGTGAAGACCATACCATCGCCCGTGCCTGCGCCCGCGTCGGCAGAAGGCCGCACATCGAGATTACCATCGGCATCGACGTACCCTCCCCAAGTGACGATGCCTGACGCTGTCTCACCTGGAATCGTCGTCCCGGTGTCACCGATATCTATCCCGAAAAACACTCCCGAGTTAGTGTCGGTAATCGGAAGTATAGGTGTGTCAAATCCGGTTACTGGGTTCGTTTGAAACAGATTTTGAAATCCCATCGCTGTTCCGGCAGGGGATACGGCAATATCGCGTGCACTGCGGCCATTTTGATAAGTGAGCGGATTTGTCCCATCCCGGCTCATATTTGCTTCCACAGTTCCAGTCATCGCATTGGCAAGCGACATGCTATTCCCTCTCGACGCGAAGAGGGTGACATCCGCCAAAGTGAAGGGAACCTGTCCACCGCCAAAAACTACCGGAGCACCGCTGGCTGTTGTCCGCGGCGGTTGCTGTTCAAAGCGATCCTCACCCAGTCGAGCCACCGAGTCGAGCGGTTCGAGCCGAACGTTTTGCGCGGGGAGGATCCCAGTGAGGTCGGCTTGCGTAAATTGAAGCAGACCGACTGCGCTGAGCGCTTTGCTGGTGATCGCAACCGTGTACAGCCCCGGAGGCATCTCAATCGGGCCGATGTAAGCGTCCCGTTTCCCCATCGATCCCCGAGTGATGTCGCCGTAATCGGAACCCTTGAGGATCGCGGGTTGATCGTCTTGAATGTTGGAATCGTCCGCGGTCAAAACCAACGTCAACTGATTCGTAACCGGGTTTCGCTCGAAAATCCAAAGCTGGGTGTTGGCGCGTCCCAAACCATCGGCATAGTCGAGGTCGAAAATCAGGGACTGGTGCGCGTCGATTCGGAGTGGGTTGTTGGAAGTTGTCTGAGGCAGTTTCTGAATCGAATCTTCGTCTCGTCCTACTTCGAAATTGAACCAATCGACATCCGTAGCGGACGGGAGAGGAACTTGGGAGAGAGACCCGGAGATTGACACCCCAGCACGGTCGTTGACCATAATGTTCCCAATGTTGAGGGCAGAAGCGGGTGTCTCGTTGCCGATATCCGTTGACAATTCCGCAAATTCGCCCAGAAGCGGCGAGTGCATAGGGTTGCCGTAGATCTCGATTCCGTTGACCGCGTAACGCAAGTCGGCGAATCGCACCGTCGATCCTGCGATCTCTTGCTTTTCTTGGAGACGGAGATGGAGTTTGTACGCTCCGAACGACATGCCACCGGTAGTGTCGTAGGGATTGGTTACCACTGCTGGAATTTTGTTGCTACTGCGTACGCGAGCAAAGTAGACATTAGTGCTTCCGACCACGCCGGGAAGAATGACTCGCATACCGGCGTCGCGCGGATTGGTCCCTTGGAAGTCGATGTTCGCGCTCGGTGCGAGGGAATTGACTCGTCCCGTCGCCAGTTGGTCCATCGGGTAGGCGCGGATGGGGATTGGGTAGTTGGGGTTGCCAAGCTCAACCTCACCGACCGCTTCCGCGAAGGAATCGTCGCTCAACGCCATGATCTGACCGGACGCATCGATCAATTCGACGATCGAATCGAGCGAACCGGAAGTCTGGTCGATATCGAGCCAAACGGTTGAGCCAGCCACTCCAGAGAATCGATAGACATCCAAATCTTTGGGTGTGCCGATCGAACCGGTGAGGGTGATCCCCAAACGCAGATTTTCGTCGCCGAGTTTCAAGTCTCCCGCCAATCGGCCGATGTCCTGTGCCTTGGGAGGAAGATCATTGTCGCCGCTCCCTGCAATTTGGTCCGACTCTTTCTCGTAGGTCATGTCCACGTTGCGGTCATTGCTGAACGGTGTGAAACGGACCGATCTCCAGCGGTACCGATTTTGTGGATCGTTGTTCGGATCAGACGCCCCACCATCGTTGTTCGTGTCGCGCAGCGAGGCACCCCTGTCGTCGAATCCTGCTCCGATGGAATCATCGGCGAGTGAAGTGATCACAACAGGAAAGCCTGGAGATCCGAGAATTTGAACCGTTCCACCGATTCGGTCCTTGATATCGAGGGGGCGCCCTGCGGCTGTGATACCCACCGACGGGTTCGACGGATCATTCTGAGCCTTGACGACCAAGCTCGAGTCGACTTTGCTGACCAACCGTAGTCCGCCGAAGGTATGGAAATCAGGGACGATGATCTCACTTTGCAGAATATGAACGATATCGGTATCGTCCCAAATCGATTCACTGGTAAGTGTACCTCCGCGAACTCGCATCCCATTGAGGGCATTGTTGCCGAGTCTGTTGTTGAACACCAACGGACCGTAGTTGCCGATGCCCAGGTTCTCCTCTCGCTGGTTCAAGCCTGTGGCACGACCGAAGTCTCGGACCGCTTTGGCATTGAGGCTCGAATGATCGACACTGATCGCGGCTGTGTTGCTGACGGTGTTGGATCGAATAATGTTATTGATGATCACCGGCTGGCTCGAAAGCACGAAGATGGTTGCCGCGTCGTTATTGCCTCGAGCATCTCGGTTGGTACCGCCGGTGTTGGTCCGCCCCGATGCGTTATTCTCGATCAGAGAATTAGCGATGCGAGCGGTACCCTGATGAATCTCGATCGGATTGAAGGAGGCGAATCCACCGGGGATTCGAGACTCTCCTCCTGCAAAGGTGATGATCGATCGGTCGATGCTCAACTCGCTCATATGGCGAGCCAGAATGCCAGACCAGTCACCTGCAACACCCACCGAATTGGAACTGTCATTGTTGGTATCGAACGTACCACCTGCACCATAGCGATCGTCTCGCCGCGAGGTGAAAACCACAGGCTTTGCTTCGGTTCCCTCGGCGATCAACGTTGCGCCGAGTCCGACTTCGATTCTCGTACCGAACAACTTGGCAACGATCCCTGGGTCGATTACCAAAGTGCCATCTTGCCGAGATCGGTTCAACTCTGGCAATCCGAGCGTTTGGATCGCACCTCGCAGCGTGATGTTATTATCGACAAAGACCGTATCGTCCTTGTTGAGGACTCCTGCAAGCTGGTATGGGCCTGCAGCATTGACACGGCGGTAGATCTTTCGCGACACATAATCGCCGGTAGCGACAGGAATGTTGCTTAGTTGCACCGAACGATTCGCCGGTACAACGATGCTCCTGCTCGCGCTGGGCAGGCTCTCTTGGCCGAAACGATCGGTGTAGGTCACGATGTATTCCACCGCAGAGGCGTTTGTAAATCCGCTGCCGGAGGTCGGGGGAACATCGCTCAAAACCAACAACGTGACGTTGGGCCCCGCTATTTCATTGAGCGGTCCACCCGGGGTACCAGCGATTACCAGGTTTTCGCCGAAAACCAAGGTGATTTCCGAATCATCGATGCGAGCGTGCGTGGTAAGGGTTTTCAGTGGTTGGCCAGGCAACGTCTGAACGCGCACGAACATTCCATTGATCGTGTTGTCAATGACTGTGTTGCTGTAGACCACGGGACCGACGCGACGATAATCGGGCACAAACGCTGCGTCGTGCTGGTAACGAGGTTCCGTGAATAATGTTTCCTCAAAGCTGTTCGGGTCGGCGCTGATGGCTGCGTCAGCGCTTTGCGAAATTCGGTTCCCCAAGATCAAAGGACGAGCCTCTCCCAACTCGATCGGGCTGGTGACTTTCGCTTGAGCGCCAAAACCGACCAAACCACCACCATACGTCATCCAAGCGTTCGAAATGGTGTTGAGGAAAATCCCCTCACGCTCGCGATCAAAACGACCTTGGGATCGATCGACATCATTGCGAATCTCAACTCCACCCCAATCCCCAGCCTTGGGAGTTGTGATCAAATCATTGGTATCGTCGCCGAGAGATTCATCGGTGTAAGATGTGAAGAATACCGGCAGGTTGGGGGTACCCAAAACTTGAATCGCCGCACCCGAGCGATCGATAATTCCATCGCTTCCGACAAGGATGCGGGAGTTCCCCATTTTCAGGATCGCTCCGGCATCGATCATGAGCGTGACGCCTCGAGGAACTTCCAAGCGGTCGCCATCGGATAGCGGTAAACCGAAGGCACCGATGCCGACCTCATATGCGTTCACATTTTTGGGACTGATCACCGATTCCTGGACACCCGCCAATCGGATGATATCACCCGGTTGAGCGGCACTCACCGCCGCCGAAATGCTCTTGAATGGTTGTGCAAGGGTCCCGACAGCTGTCAAGCCTGTATAGACCTTGTCCACGATCAAGGTGCGCGGGGATGCAGCAGTCGTACCGTATGCGTCGGTAGCGCGGAACCAGAAATTGAAATCTCCACCTGCGATTCCATCACCATCACCATCAAGAGCCGATCCGCGAGCCGTCGATGTAAAGCTCTGCTCGGTCATGATGTCAGAGTTCGTGCTCTTGAAGTCAAAACGAAGCTGATACCGTCCCTGGCTGGTCGCTCCGCTACCGGTGTCGAGGAGTTGCGGATTGTTGTCTTCGTTCCCCTTGCCCGTAATCGCTACAAAATACTCGCCGACACCGAGGGTGACCTCGATCAGCGAGTCTTGGCTAATGTAATTGTTGTTGACCGCCACGATCGAAAGCGCGCCGGTGGCCGTATCACGCTTGAGCAACGTCAAATGAGTGTCGAGATTGCTCGAATCATTCAACCTCTCGGCGATGGTTTCCAAACGAACTTGCCCCTGCTGGATCAACTCAAAGCGATACAGGTCGACGTCGCGGTTGTCAGGTCGATGAGCATGCTGACCATGAATTTGATCGATAGTGCCTGGGAAGATTTGCTCCAGAGGATTGGCAGGCGAATTCAAACGCGTTCCAACAATTCCGCCAGTGCTGTTTGTCGTCCCTCCATTGTTATCGCTCCCCATGATGGTGCCTGCCGGCAGATCATAGGTGTGATCGAGTCCCAGAAGATGACCGATCTCGTGCATCGCTGTGTTGAAGAAACTAAACGGCCCCTGCTGAGCCGTGGGTAAGTCAGGAACCGCTTCCGCACCTAACGGCTTTTGGGAAACGCCGAATCCAAATGCGTTGTCCCAGGCTTCGCTATTGTCGAGGATAACCATATCCCACGATTCCAGAGGATTATCCGGATTGGGGACTTGACCTGCCGCGCCCAGAAGGTCCCCCGGTCCACTGATCGTTTCGCGAATCGGGATCATGTCGCCGACAACAACGTTAAATATCCCAGGAACCGTTGGGCCCGAGTATTCCTGGAAGTCAACTCCCAGATAGCGCGAATAGAACTCGAATACTTCGCGAACGCGTTGCTTTTGTTCGCTGCTGATCGATGTGAACAGTCTCCGGCCGTCCGAAGCAACCCCGTACGCTTGACCTTCCATGAAGTTGTACTTGATCGTGCGGATCTGCGTGTCCGGATCCGGCGAAAAATTCGGATCGCCCCAGATTGCAGCAGGAGTCCGCAACGAACGGTCTTCCTGAATATCCCGGTGGCCGGGTTCTTGACTGCTACCCGGGAAATCAAGTTGAAGTGGATTGGATACCGTCCTAATCTCTTGTTCGAAGATCCGAGAGAAATTCCCGGTGACAGCTACGCCCGCATTCATTTCAAAGGCACCCGACAAGAAACCTTCGGGGTCGCTCAGCGGGGTTATCAGTGGAACGGGTACGGGGTTGGTCACCGATGATAACAGCCCTGCAGAACCGATTCGCAATCGATAGGTACCGCTCCCTGCGAGTGCGCTGATAGAGCTTGAGAATTTGAGCGTAGCCATCTTCGTGGCTGGATCGAAGGTGACGGTCTGCGGATTGAAGACTTTGTCGTCGAACGGACTGACCGAATCATTGGTAGCGATCAGGTTGTAGTACCTCGGGTCAACAACGCTCGGATCGGGCGCTAAATCCCCAGTGGTGATCTTTGTGTCGTAAAGCTCCGAGTCGTTGAAGTAGACATCGATGGTATCAACTGCTTGAGACAGTGTCCCATTCACCGCACGAATGAGCGGTTGAGGAACGATCGCAGTAATCTTGGTACCCAGTTCAAGATTGAAACTGTAGGTGTCGCGATTCGTGCCTGCCTTGCGCGGGGTGAGTTCCTCACCGTTAGGAGCATTGCGAATCGCGTTGACCTGTCGCAGTAGCGCTGAACCGTTACCAACTAGATTGACAGCAGGTCCGCCATTGGTGAGAGATACTTGAAAATCGTCGGCTGTAGCATTGATAACGTAGTAAGATCCTGGGCCTAAGCCGGTTGTATTGGCGATTGCCGAGAACCCAACTTGCATTCCATTGGAATAACCGTGTGCTATTCTGCGTACCAAATTTCCTGTGTCGATGAGCGCTACCGACGCATTGTCGGCCCCCAGGATCTCCACGCTGTAGAGATCGTCGGGCAGCGGTTGAGCAAACCGGGCGACGACCACTCGCCGATTGGTGGGGTCGGCAAAATCTAGATAATCCGGAGATACGACGATATCGGTCGCAAGACCGCCAGCGCCGAAAACACCGTCCCCCCCAGATCGCGTGATACGAATTCCGTTCCGTAGCGTGGACTGCTGTACGTCATCTCCGCCAGCGAACCGAAAGATCAACTCCCTCGGTGATTCGTTGAGGATATTCGATCGGGTGGTCGAAAGAATTTCACCCGTGTTTGGCGCAACTGACAGGAGGCGGAAGTCGGCATCGAGAATACTCCCGGCCATCACCTCGCGACGTTCCAAATTCTCGCACAGAAGATTACGAAATCCCTTGCGTCGCTCTGCCTTGCTCGAACGATTCTGGTGTAGCGATCTTGATTCATCAATTCCCATATTGACCGGACCTTGGAACGATAAGGTTAATTAATAAGTATGGTCTTCAGGAGGCGTCGAGACCTCGCGAGCGAAGCCTCGATCTCCCCATCATCGTCTACGCCTACTCGCCAAACAAGTCTGCGAAGACTTGATCCACGAGATCTTGACTGCCCTGCGTACCGTTAAAAACGATATCGCTTGCCAAATCGTCTAAATCGTCATCCTCGGCAGGTAGCCCAAAGTAGACGGGATCGGCCGCTTCACAGCTTGTGCCGGTAACTCGAGGAGTTCCCACCGCTGCGTAAGAGGACCGATTTTTCTGCAACCTACCGGCCTCTTGACTCGATGGATTGTTTTCCAGGGGTCCAACCGGGGCTTTGAGCAAATCGCTTCCCAAATCCATGGACCAACCCAAAGGATTGTTGACCCGGCCTTCACCTGCCCCACTACCTTCACCCTCACCTCCAGGAGTTCTACCTCCGTTGTTGATCATGTTGATCACTTCGAGAACGTCCAACGGATCCACGAATCTGTTTCCATTAACGTCCACATAATCGGGAGGGCCAGGCAAACCATCCGTCGGACGAGATCCTTGGGTGTTCAGGAAGTTGATGACGATCAACACGTCGATGGGTGATACGAAACCATCGGCATTGACATCGTAGCGATTGACGGGATTCTGATACCGGCTTTGTGCCTGCGTCACGTTAAGCACAAGGGTATTCGTAGCCGTCTTGTTATCCCGATCCTTAGCCTCGACAACGATCGTCGCCGTACCGAACTTATCGCGGTTGGGGCGAACGGTCATCTTGCCAGCTGCAAGTGTTGGATTGACCAACGCTGTATTGCTGTTGGAGACGACTCGATAGCTCAACACGTCGCTGTTGGTTGCGATATCTGGGTCGCTGAAATACTCCGAAAGGGTGAACTCTTGGGACGTATTCTCCGGAATCGTGACGGTGCCGAAAGGTTTGACCACGGAAGGATCATCGTTCACCGGCGTTACCGTTAGGCTCAGCGTACTGGTGACCGTTCGACCTGCAGTATCCCTCGCTTGCACAACGATCGTCGCCGTGCCGTTTTGGTTCAGTTTGGGTTGCAAGACCAGCTTGCCGAGGACGATTTGCGGTTCAATCAGCGAGGTGTTGCTGTTGCTGGTAATCTGATAGCTGAGCACATCACCGTCTGGGTCGCTGAAGTAGTCCGACAGGAGCCATTCCTCCGGAGCGACAGGATCTTCGAAAAGAGTCAAACTTCCAAGGGGCTTTTTGACCTCCGGACCATCATTGACCGCGTTGACGATCAATGTGAGGGTGTTCCTGATTTTTGCACCTTCGAGATCGGTCGCTTCAACAACGATGGTCGCCGTGCCGTTTTGATTCAGCTTGGGTTTGACACTCAACTTGCCGCCGGCGATCTCGGGTTCGACCAGCGATTGATTTGTGTTGCTAAAGACCACGTAGCTAAGCGAGTCATTATTGAAGACAATATCCGGATCACCAAAGAATTCCGAAAGAATGAATTCCCGTGTGGTAGCGTCTTCGTCGATTTCCACGGTTCCGAACGACTTGACCACGAACGGTGGATCATTGACCTGATTGACAAACACCGTCACGATGCCGCTGCTGGTGCCATTCACTGCCTGGCTGTCGGTTACGAAATACTGGAAGGTATCAGGGCCTTGGAGGACACTGTTGAAGAAGGCTGGCGGTGTGTAGACCACGCGGTCCTGACCTCCGATGTTCAGCAATTCGACTGTCCCACCCTTCGTGCTCCGGTTGCTGACGGCGGAGAAAGTCACCGTCTGCCCCTGACCGAGAGGGGGAGGCGACGTCTCGTTGGCCGGACCGGCGAGATCCCCTGCGATCAGTTCGGGAAGAGTAAGTGTCAATTGCTGTCTCTCGCTGATCGTCCTC
>JBILVV010000262.1:0-6926 GCA_044370255.1 Pirellula sp. | reverse complement strand
CCGGTGGTTTTGGAAGTCATCGCGAGACATGGGAGAGGTAATCGGCCAATCAAGATCCGGGTCGCGGATCAGGATCAAAAGACCCTCATCGAGCGAGCCATCACCGATGACGAACGAGGGCTAGCGATTCCATCGGATCAACCGTGGATTGTTGGTATCGGCCGGGAACTGCGATTGAGTCAGATCGCGAAGAGATCGGTTGGAAACGCGTGGGGAGAGTTTTCGGTTTCTGAATTAACCAGCTTGCGACAGTTGCCGTCCACTGCTGAAGCGTATGCGGGTGTAGATGTTCTTTTCCTGTGCTCAAGCAGCCTTGAGATCAACACAGGCATTCAAGAGTCGCAGCGCAAAGCGATCGCATCCTGGACCCAACGAGGCGGCCAACTTGTTTTGAGTTGGGGAGAGCATGCGATGCCTTTGGCAAAGCATCCTGAGCTAACCGCCATGATTCCCGGGGAATTTGTAGGGACGGCACTCGAATGCGAATCCGGACCAGTGGAATCGCTCATGGGCGCTCAGCAACAATTGTCGCCACTCACCTGTTCCCTATTAAGGCTCAAGCAAGGGAGAGTCGAAGTTGGAACGCTGACAAGCGACCGAATCAAGTTCCCTTTCATGGCAACCTGGGCTTATGGTATGGGAAGCGTCCTGTGGATCGCGACTGAAATCGACTCTCCCCAATTGTTGGCATGGGAGTCCAGAGGACCGTTTGTTAAGTATCTGTTGAAGGATAGCTGGGAGAAGATAGAGAAGGACTCCGATAGGCAAGCGTTCCGAAGCTTTGACGAGTTATCTGGTCAACTCAATGCTATGCTTGAAAACTTCCCGAATTTGAGGTTGGGAAATCTCGGTCAATTGGTTCTGATTGCTTGCCTGTTCGCCTTGTTTATTGGTCCTTTCGACTACTTCGTGGTATCGCGATGGTGGAAGCGACCTCGCTGGACATGGTGGACGCTCCTCGGAGCGTCGCTGGCAACTATGTTTGGCAGCGCTGTGCTTGCTCGATCCTGGAAGCCGAGTACGCCCACGATCAATGCCCTCGAAGTCATCGATTGGAACGATGAAACCGAGACTCTCTATGGGCGATCGTTCATGCGATATTACGCAGGTCGACGCGGCGTCTATGACTTTCAAGCACACCATCGCTCGTTATCCTCATCTCAAAGTGGAGGATCAAAGCCTCAGCCCAATCGGATCGACTGGCAGGGGCAACCTGGAAAAGGGCTAGGCGGATTTGACTCAAACGTCACCACTCAACTAGGTTTACCAACCTACGAAATTAGGCTATCGGAGTCCACAACCTCCAGCGAATTGAGTGGCGTGGGTTTTCCTGCAGCCGGCACCAAAGCCTTGGTCGGTCATTGGACGGAAACAATCGAGATAGCACCGGAAGGTAACAGCCTATCGACGGTTTCCGGGAAAGACGACTTGCTCCAAGGAGCCTGCATCAATCCTTTGTCGGTGGACCTGATCGATGCAACTCTCTATTTCGCAGGTCGTGCCTACGCGATTCCGGCACGTATCAAACCAGGGGAGCAGATTCCCATCGCAGCAAATATCCCCAAGGACATCACTCGACGATTGCAACGCCGTGCGTTTATCGCAGGTGAAGAACTGGGGGTTGCTTGGAATCCCAACGACATCACCAACATCAACCGTCTCGCCGAACTGCTAAGCTTCCATCGTTCCGCAGGCGGCTCGTCTTACACGGGACTCAACAACCGCTACCTGGCCAATCTGGAATGCTCCGATCTGTTAAAACTCGAGCGGGCCGTCATCTTTGGATTCGTCGCCGAACCTGTTAGCAATTGGACATCGCGGCGAGATCAAGTACCTGTGCAAGCCATCGGCGGTCGTCAGATATCCGCCGTACGGCTCAGCTTCAAAGTCAAGATTAATAACCCCTCGACATCTCCCGAGCGTCTCTACCCGATTCCCGTCCGTCCCTGATGGATTTCCACCGTGATCAAAACGATCAAACTCACCAAGAAATACGACGACATGTATGCCATTCGGGATATCGATCTCGATTTAGGCCAGGGAGATCTATTCGGGTTCATCGGCCCCAATGGTGCAGGCAAGACGACTACCATGCGAATCATCGCAACGCTCCTCGAACCCACCGAGGGTGAGGCCTACGTTTGCGATTACTCAATCTACACGCATCCGAAAGAGATACGTCGTCTTGTTGGATATATGCCCGACTTCTTCGGTGTTTATGACGACATGACCGTCATTGAATACCTTGAGTTCTTCGCGGCTGCGTACAAGATCGGTCCACAACTCAGACGCAAGCGATGCAACGAGATGCTCGATATCGTCGACCTGGATTTTAAGCGAGACGCGTATGCCAACACCCTCTCCCGTGGACAAACACAGCGATTGGGTTTAGCCCGAACCCTCCTGCATGATCCAGCCGTCCTGCTGCTCGACGAACCCCTCAGCGGGCTGGATCCGAGAGCTCGTATCGAAATGCGAGCCTTGATGCGGCGACTCGGATCGATGGGAAAGACCATTATCGTCAGCAGCCACATTTTGCCGGAGCTGGCCGATGTCTGCAATAAAGTTGGGATTATCGATGCGGGCAAAATGATCGCCAGCAACGATGTTGCGACGATCATCAAGCAAGTGCAACCGAATACCGTAGTTCTCATTCAACCCATTCAGGCAAATCAACTGGATGCAGCGGCAAAAGTCCTACAGGAACAGAACATCGTCGAAGCTGTGCAAATCGCAAATGGTCTGATTCGAGTCACATTAAGCCCCGACGTGGTCGACTATTCGGCACTCGCAGGCGACTTGATTGAACGCGGAATACTCTTCAGCAAATTCGCTGCGGAAGAGATCAATCTGGAGTCCGCGTTCATGGCGTTCACCAAGGGTGCGGGGTCAAAGATCTAAGCCAATGCTTCTCAACGAGGAAAAACGCCCCCGCGACGCGTCCGAATTGGTCCTCCTTCACGGACTTACCAGGCGTTGGCAAACATTCACACCCTTGCTTCCATCGCTCGAGTCGCGTTATTCACTGACCCTATTGGATCTGCCCGGACACGGCCAGAGCGAACCGAACCCAAAAGGTTATCTCGTTCGAAACTACGCAGATGCGATGGTCGAATGGGTCGACCAATTCTCCGTTGATTCGTTTGCTCTCTACGGCCACTCCCTCGGGGCCATGGTCGCGTTGCAAGTAGCAGCAGCACGCCCGAATCGCGTCTCGCGCGTCATCCTTGAGGATCCGCCCTTTGACACGATGGGCCAACGGATGGGGCAGACAATCTGGATGAGCCACTTCACGCAAGTTCATCTCCTTCGCAATGACGAGTCTTTCATAAATACGGATCGGGCCAGCCAAGTTGCGATGCTCGCCGATATCATCCTGACCGACCCAGTCTCCGGCAAGTGTCATCGCATGGGCGATCAACGCGATGCCTCCTCGCTTCGATTCATGGCGGCTTGCATCATGATGATGCAGCCCGAAGTCATAGCGCCGGTGGTCGAAGGACGGTGGCTCGAGGGATGGTCTTGGCACAATGCGGCCGCACAGGTGAAGCAACCAACACTCGTATTGCAGGCCGACGAACAGGCCGGAGGAATGCTTACCACCAGCGATGCCGAACGCTTATTCTCGTTGCTCGCCGACCCGGTTCCCGTACTTTTCAGAAATTCCGCTCACAATCTGCATTGGCTGCGTGCTCAGGACGTTTGCAATTGCGTCCATACTTTCTTAGATTCCTAGGGATCGCGATTGGAATCACCACGGACGTTTATCCGTGGTCTTCACCCCGCTCATCGGATTTCTAAAAGGCAAACGATCATGAAGACCGCAACCGATACGCTCTGCATTACCAACGGAACTTTGATCACTGGAGACGATTCGCCGCCGATTCGAAACGGTTGTTTGATCGCTGAGAAGGGACGCATCACCTACGTAGGCGAAGTCGATGCGGCACCCTCGCTCGCTCATTTGCCCCCCGATCAAGTGCTGCGCATCAACGCACGTGGAGGAACGATCATGCCGGGCTTGGTGGAAGCACACTTTCACGCTACCTACTTCAATGTCGCTGCTTTAGAAGATCTCGATATCAAGTACCCCGTTGAATATGTCACGCTCTTGGCTGCTGCGAATGCCAAACTCGCACTCGAATGCGGATACACTGCGGCACGAAGCGGTGGAAGCCTCTTCAATATCGACGTTTGGCTCAAGCTGGCGATCGAAAATGACATTACCCCTGGTCCTCGCCTCGCTGCGAGCGGTCGTGAAATCTGCGGTGTTGGCGGACTGATGGATTGGAACCCCGATTTCCGAAAAATCGGGATGGAAGGGCTCGTACTCCTTGTCAACGGAGCCGACGAGGCCAGAGCCGCAGTGCGAAAACTGGTCAAGGATGGTGTGGAGTGGGTCAAAACCTATCCGACGGGCGATGCAGCATCCCCCGATGTCAATGATCATCACACGCTGTGCATGACTTTTGAAGAAATGCACGCGGTCGTTGCGACAGCCCACAACCACGGTATGAAAGTCACCGGCCACTGCCGTGCGAACGAAGGGATCAAGAACGCGCTTCTCGCTGGCTACGACACCATCGAGCATGGTACCTTTATGGACCAAGAAGCTCTCGACTTACTCCTTGCTCGAAATGTTCCCGTGGTCCCCGCTCTCTTCTTTGAACTCATGAGTATCCAGCGAGGCCCAGAGTTCGGATTGCCACCCGCCGTTATCGCTGGTCATCAAGAAACGCTTGACGGCGGTTGCGAAAGCGCCCTGATGATCTTGAAAGCCGGTGGCCGCCTCGGAATGGGAGGTGATTACGGATTTGGTTGGAATCCCCACGGAGACTACGCCAAGGAACTTTCATTCTTTGTGAACTACGTTGGCTTCTCACCTATGGAAACGATCGGCTGCGCGACCAGAACCGGTGCGGAAATCATGGGCCGATCCGATGAGTTCGGAACCCTGCAAGTCGGGAAACTCGCGGATGTTTTGGTCGTCGATGGAGATGTTCTGGCTGATATCAGCATTCTGGAACACCGCGATCGATTCATCGCCGTTCTACAGGGAGGCCTGATCAAAGCTGGACAACTTGCCCAGTCACCCGCATCGGAGCACTTCCGAACTTCCGGTCGCTGAAGCATCGATACAGCGAAACCGGGGACTTTTTTCGGCTGCGCCTCACGCATTCAAGTTGGGTAAGCCTTGGCGATTTTGACGGATCTGTTGATTGCCTAAGCCTTGATGGTCGATAACTCGGATGAAGGTATCCGTTCCGCGGAAACGATAGCATTTCGTCCATTGCCGAGAACTTGATGAGTCGCGTTGCTGTAGCGGTCAAAAAGCTCAATCGATCCCTGGCTGTCCTTTCCAGACTGCCAAGTGGGATCATGGCGTGCCCTGACTGCGGATTGGCCAATGCGAGTGCTCGTGTTGACGTGTTGTCATCCTTCATCTTATCGCGACGATGGCTGTCCCAATTCGTACTCTCTGTTTCACTGCTCGCATTGTCGGGTGAAGGCACACTTGCACAGCAATCCCCTTTACCTACCCGTATTGTTCCTCTGCCGTCGGCGGATCTTCTGAATCCACTAAATGTCGATGTCAATCAATTGACTCGCGAGGCGCTCGGTTCGATTCAGCAATCGCAAGGCAACAGGCCGGCAGGTGAGCGGTCCGCTGGAGAACGTTCCCAGGGGGGACTGTTGACTCGCATGATTCAAGCTGAACCGCCGGTATCCAGCAACTCAAGTCCGAATCTCATTCCGCTTGCTCAACCACAACAGGGTCCCGGACAGATTCAATTGCAAGTACACGACAACTTGGTCCATTTGACCAGTCGAGGCGCAACGGTCGCGGAAGTGTTGGCGATGATTTCGAGCCAGATGGGGCTCAATATCGTCACCGCCGAAGATCTCAATCAACGCGTAAACGTCACTCTCAACGGTGTCCTGCTTGAGGATGCGCTCAACTCAATATTGAGTATCAATGGGCTTGTGTGGGCACGCCAAAATAACATCATTACCATCAGTACCGCAGATCCAGAAAAGAAACTCGCCCCCAATGTCCAGGGGAAGGCAATCCAGGTCTTCACGCTCAATTACGCGATGGGTGAAGATATCAATCAAGTGATTCTTGGTTTGCTATCGCCGATCGGAAAATCGTACGTGATCAAGATCTCTAAGGAGGAGCAAAGATCGGCCCGTGAGCAGTTGATCGTAGAAGATCTTCCACCCTACATCGAACGAATCGCCCAGTACATTTCGCAAGTCGATGTCGCGCCAAGGCAAGTGATTGTTGAAGCCAACATCTTGCAGGTCACACTCAAGGACAGCAACAAAAACGGTGTGAACTTTGACCAGGTTGCTCGTGTCAGCAACTCGGCGGTCAAATTCCGAACGATCGGCCTAACAGCCCAGGCTGCCCCCACGGCTGCAATGGAGATCAATGGTACGGACTTGACGGGGTGGATCGAGTGCCTCAAATCGACCAACGATACCAAGACGCTCGCTTCTCCAAAAGTTGCCGTTTTGAATGGTCAAGAAGCGAAAATCAGCGTCGGTGGCAAGTTGGGATATCTACTGACGACTGCCACACAGTCCGCAGCCCTCCAGAGCGTTAGCTTTCTCGATTTCGGCGTCATGCTGACCGTGTTGCCGATCATCACGGAAGATGGCCGCGTCTTGCTGAAGGTCCATCCTCAGGTTTCTACGGCCCGGATCAACAACACATCGAAACTTCCCGAGAGCGAGGCGACCGAGGTAACGACCAATGTCATGCTCTACGATGGGCAGGCTATTGTGATCGGGGTATTGATCAAGGAAGAGAAAAACGACAGCCAGAACAAAGTACCCTTCTTTGGCGATATCCCGCTCGTCGGCCGACTGTTTCGATCACGATCGCTGGCTAAGGAGCGGAGCGAGATCATCATTACCTT
>JBILVV010000261.1:0-6959 GCA_044370255.1 Pirellula sp. | reverse complement strand
CCACATTCGTTTCGCGATTGAGAAACCTGTTCAACGAACCCAAACCGATCGTCGGGGGCGCGATTCAATTGCAGCTCTACAGCCAAAAGGCAATGAGTTTCTCTCCTGCGGAATACGAAGAGAACCGCCAATTGTTTTGGGCTGCCACCGAGTGGCTGACACAAAAGTTCCCTGCGCCTTCGGATTCGGAAGGGGGCAAATAACTTATGGAATGGTTGCGAATCCTGTGGGAGAAAATTTCCGAGGCCTTCTCCAGCTGCGTCGACTTTATCGTCGACTGCGGCAGTTGGGTGGTGGACCATGTCGCGTCACCGCTTCGTGCCATCTGGACCTTTCTCGAAGATGCTTGGGATTTCGTGGTGGATGTGCTCGCGCATCGCCAACGGCATTGGCGGGACCTATTTATTGGGCTTCCGGCCACGATCCTAGCGATCACGCTGGGCGTTATCACCATCGCCGGCTACTTCGACCAGCGATCGAGTTTTCGCTTGTACTGGGCGTTGGGGGAACAAGCCTTGGCGGAAGAAAAGCCCGAGTCGGCCGAGATCTACTTGCAGAAAGCGCTTGTCAATCCGGCCTCCGATCAAAACAAAATTACGTTAGCTTTGGCGCGCACCTATGAAAAAATGGGGAGTCTGGACCGGGCTGCGGTCTTGATGGATTCGATTGCCCCACTCAACGAGATCGGGCATCCAAGGGCTCACCTCTATCTGGCCACCCAAATGGCCGCAAAAAACGCCGAAGGGCAGCAGGTGGATCTGAAGGCTTGGGACTGGCATATACGTAATGCCGACAAGAAGGATCCGTATTTCGTCGACAAACTTCGATCCGATTATTATCTCGCGCTAGGAGATGAACAAAAGAGCCTCGAGTATGTTACCCGCGTGGCTGAGGTAGAGCCGAATTTGTGGTTCTTTATCGCTCAGAGACATAACGCCCGTAACAACGCCGAGGCGGCCCAAGCCGCGTTGGACCAGGGGCGTGAAGCGTATGAACGATTGTGGAAAGCGGATCCAAACAATTTGGAAAAGAGGCTTCAGTATGCGACTGCATTGTTGCTGACAAAACGCGCCGCGGAAGCGCGTACGCTCGTTTTGGACGCCTATCAACGGTCGCCCGATCCGAGACTGGCAATCGCGATGTCCAATGTGTGCAACGTGGAAGTGGATTTGGAACTCTCTCGCTCCAACGCCGTCGAACGACTGGGATTGGGGAAAGTCGCGAAACTATTGACGGAGGCCATCGCCTTTACCCCCAACCATCCTGGGACTCTGGAGCGAATCGGAAGACTAGCTACTTCGGAAAAATCCGTTGTTGATGAATTTCGATCCGCGTTGGCCGATCAAATAGCTCGAGGGGTTGCAAATCAACATTCGTTCTACATCTTGGGAGTCCTCGAATTCGAGGCGGGCGATTTGGAAGCAGCTCAACGATACACGAGGCAAGCGCTGAAGTTGGTGCCCGATATGCAGACTGCGGCCAATAATTTGGCCTACTACATCACGCAGACGCCGACGCCGGATCTGGATGAAGCTCTCTCGTTGGCGAACATCGCCTGCAAAGGGAATCTTCAACTTGCGGACTTTTACGACACTCGCGGTGTTGTTTATGCGATGCGTGGCGAGATTGAGCCAGCGATCACGGACTATCTGAAAGCTTTGACGCTGCCCGGATCGCCACCGAAGCTGAGAGAGAAACTCGCGGAACTCTACGACAAGACCGGCGACAAGCGGCTGTCGGACGCGATGAGAGCGGAAGAGCAAGCGGCAAAGTACAGGCGGAAACGCTAAAGTAAGATGCAGAGCGGGAGCAGTTCGCATATTTGCAGCGGTACATCGCTCGCGACGGTACAGAAGCCAACCTGCCAGTCTCAGATTATCTCTATTGGAGTCGCACATCGTGGCACAACGCTCCGCCGTTGTGAAGCCATCGTGGCACGACGCTCCGCGTCGTAACCCGCCGCAGTACACAGTCCCCAAAGCCAGAACAAAACCGACTTCCACGACGCGGAGCGTCGTGCCACGTTGAATCGCATAGTTCACACCGTCGAATACAACCAGACTACGGATCGGTCCATCAATCGATAGCGACTATCTTTGATCGCAGGCGCCTCGTTCCACGGAACGATATCGTCCGGCGACTTGAGGCCGGTGTCTATCCACCGTTGCCAAGGGCTCTTGCTCTCCGGCAACTCGAATTCCTGCGGTTCCCAGTATGCGTTTAGTGCGAAATAGATCAAGAGATCCTGTTGCTTGAACTCACCACTGAACGCGATTGCAAACGAGCTATCGCTCCAATCGGGATGATTCGCTTTCACTCCATGCCACGCTTTGGTCGCCCGCCTCAGCATTTCCGTGAGCCCTATTCGATTTTCTTCGTAGGCGACATCGCGCGTTGAACGTTGATGGCAGAGCATCTGTGCGAAACGGAAAATCTCTTTGTGCCTGACGAGATCGGTCCAGTCGAACCAACTGATTTCGTTGTCTTGGCAATAGGCGTTATTATTCCCTCGCTGAGTCCGTCGCACCTCGTCTCCCATCAACATCATAGGCATACCGAGTGACAGCAATGTAACCGACAAAAAATTCTTGACCTGTCGATTACGGAGAGACTCGATCACAGGGTCATCGGTTGGCCCTTCGGCGCCGCAATTCCAACTCCGATTGTCATTGCAGCCATCCAGGTTTCCGTGTCCGTTGGCATCGTTGTGTTTCTCGTTATAAGAGACAAGATCATTGAGGGTGAATCCATCATGACAGGTAATGAAATTCACGCTTTGTTCGGCTTCGCGATGTTCGTGGCCATAAATCTCTGGACTCCCGAGCAATCGATCTGCGACTCGTCGTACGGCGCCCGGCCTTCCTCGAAAAAAATCTCGTACGTCGTCCCGAAACCGGCCATTCCATTCCTTCCAAGCGTCTCCGACGAAGCATCCAACTTGGTATAGCCCTGCCGCGTCCCATGCTTCTGCCAGGAGTTTGGTCCCGGCCAATGCGGGATGGGATTCGATATCCCAGAGTACAGGAGGATTGGGAAGCGGAGCACCTGACGCATCTCGAGTCAAAATCGATGCTAAATCAAAACGAAATCCGTCGACGTGCATCTCATGCACCCAATACCGAAGCGAGTCGACGATCATGCGTCGCACGACAGGTTGGTTGGCGTTGAGCGTGTTACCGCACCCGGAAAAGTTTGCGTAATTCTCGCCGCCCCCCTCAAGAATGTAGTAGGCGGGATTATCGATCCCGCGAAAACAAGTGGTGGGGCCTGTTTGGTTGCCTTCGGCAGTGTGGTTGAAGACAACATCGAGGATGACTTCGATACCAGCGCGGTGCAGCGCCTTGACCATGTCTCGAAACTCGTTGACCGGCCCGAGTGGCGATTTGTCGGAACTGTACGCTTGATGTGGAGCGAAGAAAGAAATGGGAGCATATCCCCAATAGTTGACTCGGCCCTTGGGGGCATCCTGAGCGTCGAATTGAAAGACTGGGAGCAACTCTACTGCGGTGATACCTAGTTGTTGCAGGTATGGAATCTTGTCGATGAGACCTGCAAAGGTTCCACGCTTTGCGTCTGCTACCCCTGAGTTTGGATTTCTTGTGAAACCTCCAACATGCATTTCATAAATGATCGTGCTCGCCGATGGGCGTTGTAGCGGCGCATCACCTTCCCAGTCGTAATCATACGGGTCGACGACAACGCTCTTCATCGCCGAAGAGGCATTATCTCCGGGACGACTCGCTGCGTCTCTCGCGTACCCGCGCGGAACGACGACGGCACGTCCATAGGGATCGAGCAGGACCTTCTGCGAGTCAAATCGCATACCGCACTGCGGTTCGGACGGGCCCAGAACTCGATAAGCGTACAATTGGCCCGACTGGATTTTCGGCACAAAAACGTGCCAATAGTTGTATGTGCGGTTATACCGTGGATCGAGCGTAATGGAGCGAGTTGGAATCGCATCGTCCTCGCGATCGAACAAAAGCAACTCGACTCCTGTCGCATGCCGAGAAAACAGATTGAAATTCACCCCCCCGTCCATGACGGTTGCACCTATAGGTGAAAAGTGCCCTGCGGGTCGCTGTGTTCTCATGGTGCGGCTTTCCAAGGTAGGGGGTTGCAATACCGCTAGAGGTTATCTCCCTCGGTCGATGTTCCTGGTTGAATTGGTATCGCTTCCTGTCCCCATGTCCACCCAGCAACACTCGGCATGTCGTCCCCGTGCTCCTCAATGTAGTTCTTGTGATCTATCAGCGCTTCGTGAATCGCCTGCTTGAAGTATGCGGCGCGCGAACCGAGTTGCGGTAGGCGATCGATCACATCGCCGCACAAGTGAAACCGATCGATTTCGTTCATCACCACCATGTCGAACGGAGTCGTGGTTGTTCCTTCTTCCTTGTACCCTCGAACGTGCATATTCGCATGATTGGTACGTTTGTAGGTTAATCGATGGATCAACCAGGGATAGCCATGAAATGCAAAGATGACCGGCTTGTCCTTGGTGAACAGGACATCGAAGTCATGATCGGACATGCCATGGGGGTGGAGCGACTGGGGCTGCAGTCGCATTAGATTCACAACGTTCACGACGCGAACTTTGAGGTCGGGCAAGTATTTGCGGAGCAAGCTAACGGCCGCGAGCGTTTCCAGTGTCGGAACATCGCCGCAACATGCCATCACGACATCGGGCTCGCATCCTCGATCGTTGCTCGCCCACTCCCAGATGCCAACGCCTGCAGCGCAGTGCTTAATCGCTTGATCCATCGTCAGCCACTGAGGTGCGGGCTGTTTACCTGCGACGACCACGTTGACGTAGTTTCGACTGCGCAGGCAATGGTCGGTGATGGTTAACAGGCAGTTTGCATCCGGGGGCAAGTAGACGCGAATGACCTCTGCCTTCTTATTAACCACATGATCGATAAAGCCAGGATCCTGGTGACTGAGACCGTTGTGGTCCTGGCGCCAAACGTGAGAGCTTAAAAAATAATTGAGCGATGCGATCGGGCGTCGCCAAGGAATATGATTGCAGACCTTCAACCACTTGGCATGTTGGTTGAACATCGAATCGACGATATGGATGAATGCCTCATAACAAGAGAAAAATCCGTGGCGACCGGTAAGCAGGTATCCCTCGAGCCACCCCTGGCATTGATGTTCGCTAAGGACTTCCATGACTCGACCATCGGGCGATAGCTTGTCGTCTTCGGGATAGATTTCTCCCATAAAGCAGCGATTGGTCACATCGAGCACATCTTGCCAACGGTTGGAGTTGTTTTCATCGGGGCTGAAGAGACGAAAGTTCTTGCTGTCGAGATTGAGCTTCATCACATCGCGCAGGTAGGTCCCCATCACGCGAGCCGATTCCGCGATAGTGCCGCCAGGCTTGGAGACCTTGACGGCATACTCGCGATAGTCGGGAAGCCGCAGATCGCGGAGCAGTTCACCTCCGTTGGCATGGGGGTTGGCACTCATGCGTTGCGTCCCTTTGGGAGCCAACTCAGCGAATTCCGTTCGGAAGCGTCCAGACTCATCGAACAATTCCTCTGGACGGTAGCTCTTCATCCATTGTTCGAGGATGCGGATGTGCTCTTCTTTGTCCATGTCTCCCATGGGTACTTGATGGCTCCGCCAGTAGTCTTCGCATTTCTTGCCGTCGATCTCTGGAGGACAGGTCCAGCCCTTGGGAGTGCGAAAAACAATCATCGGCCAGGTCGGGCGTTGAGTTACGCCACGTTCGCGTGCGTTTGCCCAAATCGCCTTAATTTCGGGAATCACATGGTCGAGGACCGAGGCCAATTGTTGGTGAACCGAAGCATGGTCGGAGCCTTCCACGAAGTAGGGCTTGTAGCCCATCCCTTCGAAGAGTTTCTCTAGTTCATCCTTCGGGATGCGGGCGAGGAAGCATGGGTTAGCGATCTTGTAGCCGTTGAGGTGCAGGATCGGCAGGACGCAGCCGTCACGCGCGGGGTTGAGGAATTTGTTGCTGTGCCAACTGGTGGCAAGAGGTCCAGTTTCCGCTTCGCCGTCTCCGACAATGCATGCGACGATCAAATCGGGGTTGTCGAACGCGGCACCGAAGGCATGGCTGAGGGCATAGCCGAGTTCTCCACCTTCGTGAATACTGCCGGGGGTTTCAGGGGCGACGTGACTTGGGATACCCCCTGGGAAACTGAACTGCTTGAACAGTTTCTGCATGCCATCGGCGTCTTGGCTGATATCCGGGTAAACTTCGCTGTAGGTCCCTTCGAGGTACGCATGAGCAACGAGCGATGGGCCTCCATGCCCGGGACCGATGATGTACATCATGTTCAATTCATCCCGCTTGATCACGCGATTGAGATGAACGTAGAGCATGTTCAAGCCGGGCGAGGTACCCCAGTGGCCTAGCAACCGTGGCTTGATGTGCTCACGGCGCAGAGGTTGTTTGAGGAGCGGGTTTTTGAAAAGGTAGATCTGGCCGACGGATAGGTAATTCGACGCTCGCCAGTAGGACTCCATTTTGTGAAGTTCCTGATCCGACAGTGGTCCAGCGTGCAATGTCGATGCCATAATCGATTGATTCCGAAGGGAAACAGAAACGCGAAGCAAAACATAAGTTTACCGAAGTCTTGCTAGCGTGTCTGCCACACATCATCCACGGTATTGGGGAACGGACCATGATCCTTCGCTCGCGTTTGCGTTAGCGGTCGATCACCGCGGTAGAGTCCGCCACTACAGAAAATGCGATTGGGACGTCCACTGAAACTGTCGCGATACTGCGATACCCAGCAAACGCTTGTTCCCGACAAGAACAACAACCTGACTCCATCATTGCGCATCTTCTCCACGCTTCGGAAATGTTGACCCAAGTCAACTGTTCAAAACGATTGGATCAATAGTGGCACGACGCTCCGCGTCGTGAACTCTGAACTGCCATATACGCTATGAATGATATGGTCTCTTCGATGCGGCGTTGACAT
>JBILVV010000260.1:0-6964 GCA_044370255.1 Pirellula sp. | reverse complement strand
GATAATCGACTCTATTGGCGCATGAACGCGACTCGCATGGAATCCCAATCGGTCCGAGACAGCCTGCTCTATTTGGCGGGTGATTTGGATACCAAGTTAGGCGGTCCGTCCATTCCCACATCGGACACCGCATCGCGGCGGCGGAGTCTCTATTTTTTTCAGTCGCATAATGAACATGAAAAGTTTCTATCGATATTCGATGACGCCAACGTGCTCGACTGTTATCGACGGGCCCAAAGCATCGTGCCGCAGCAAGCGTTGGCTCTACAAAACAGCCCCTTGATTCAAGCTGCCTCGAAACGAATCGCAGAACGGATTGCATCAAGGATTGCAGATCCAGGCGATGCAGCTTTTGTGGCGATGGCTTTTGAGTATCTACTGGCAACAACGGTTTCGGACAACGAACTGCAAATCGGTCTACAGGCCATGGAAAAATGGCGAGCGACGGCTGCGGAACGAGGATTGGACCCTGCCGAGCATGCGAGGATTGGATTGGTGCGCAGTTTGATCAACCACAACGATTTTCTCACCGTACGATGAATAGAGGATCTATGATGCAGGCCGATCATCGTGAATGCTGTGCCGGTTCTTTCGGTTCCCGCCGCATGTTTCTTTCCAATTTGCGATGGGGCTGCGCAAGTTTAGCGCTGACATCGCTGCTGGCCCGAGACCGGATTGTAGTCGCGGAGGACAATCCTGCGGTTTCTGCTGCCAAAGAGCCCAAGGCGAAGAGTGTGATTTGGCTCTTCATGAACGGTGGCGTTTCGCACATGGAGTCCTTCGATCCAAAGCCTAAATTGACTGAATTCGCTGGCAAGACTATCGCGGAAACTCCCTTTGCCGATGTGCAGAATCCCGACAAACTGAAACTAGCGCGTGTCACTGTCATCAACGATGCCAATGGCCAACAGCGCAACGCGCTTTATCCATTGCAGGTCGGGTATCGCAAATATGGCGAATCCGGAATCGAAATGAGCGATTGGGTTCCGCACATGGGTAGTTGTGCCGATGAACTAGCCGTGATTCGCTCTATGTGGACGACTGACGACAACCATGGAGCTCAAACCCAATTCCATTCAGGGCGTCACATGCTCGACGGCGAGTTCCCAACGCTTGGAGCTTGGGTTCATTACGGTTTGGGCTCCGCCAACGATAATCTTCCTTCGTTCATATCGATTGGAAATCGCGAGTATTGGAACGTCAAAGATGGACACTATCTGGGGCCGGAGCACGATGCGGTCCCCCTTCGCATCGATCCCAAGAATCCGTTGGACTTCGGGACTCGCACCGAGCCTTGGAATGAAAACGATCAGCGGATCGGACTGGAATTAGTCAATCGTTGGAATCAACTGCGAGGTGAGCAATATCCGTCCGATACGGCCTTGGCTGCTCGCATCCGATCCTACGAACTGGCCTTTCGGATGCAGTCGTCGATTCCTGAGGTGTTGAATTTCGATTCCGAAACCGCAGCCATTCATCAGCTCTACGGGATAGATCAACCGGCGACACGCGATTTCGGCATGCAGATGCTCGCAGCTCGTCGATTGGTGGAACGTGGGGTTCGCTTTATTCAAGTGCAACACGGGGCGGGCGGAGCTGGTGCTTGGGATGCTCACGGCGGGCTCAAGAACAATCACGAGAATAATTTCCGCGCGGTCGACAAGCCGATCGCTGGTTTGCTTCAAGATCTCAAGCAACGCGGATTGCTCGAGTCGACCATCGTCCTCTTTGCCACCGAGTTCGGAAGGACCCCCGGAACGCAAGGTTCCGATGGTCGAGATCATCACATCTATGGTTTTTCAGTCTGGATGGCGGGAGGGGGCATCCGTGGCGGGATGGTGCACGGCGCAACCGACGAAATCGGCTTTCATGCGGTCGAGGACCGACACTATGTCACCGATGTCCATGCAACTATTCTCAAGCAATTAGGGCTCGATTCCCGCAAATTAGAAATCCCGGGCCGCAAGCGATTGGATATCGATCACGGCAAACCGATCGATGCGATCATCGCATAATTTCTCAATAACCGAAGCCTGCTCGAAAGACGAGGCTCTCTCCGAGGCTGAGATCACCTACAGGGTTATTGACGAAAACCAGTTCGCGATCGAAAGCATAACCGACCTCGAAGAAGCAGGTTCGGAACCCCTGACGTAGCAGATCGTTGCGGCCGCATTCGAAGCCAACCAAGACCCGGATATCGTTGATATCAATGCGATCGTCCGCACCATTGATATCTTCGATCGTCCAAGCGCCACCGCCGTAATAACCCGTGATGTACCACCAGACGTCTCGCGTACCATGTGTGGTGAGATAATGAGACAGTTTGGGCTCTGGAAAGAAGAGGTCCCATCGCGTGTCAGGATTGGGTACCCAAAGAATGCCTCCAGCGGGAAGTAGCTTCACTTTATTCCGATCCAAATAGTACACCCCAAGGCGAGCGGTCGAGTTCGGAGTCAGACGTAATCTTCCCAAGGCCTTTACAGGGACTCGAATACTCTCGCTGCTGATTGCATCAAAGGCCGAGAACACTCCAACTCTCACTCCGAGTTCAACGCCAAAGGTCTGTGCGGGGTCGGTTTCCCAGGACAAATCCAGAAAACCGCCAAAGGCATTTCCGGGAAGATCCGCTCCGGGTGTGGAAGGTCCATCCCAAAGGGTCTGCGCGTACGATGGGATGATGTAGAGGGGTTGCGTCGAACCGAAAAATCTCGGACAAGCGAACACTAATGACCCTTCGAAATCCATGTTTCCCAAATCCGTCGGACCGGGATCGCTGAAGTTGGTGGTGCCTGGCAAGTAAGTTGTTCGGAATCTCGCACCCTGGCAAAGCCGAATCGTTTGCTGTGCTTGGGTCTGCACCGCTGTGGTGGTACTGGTCCACCAATTGTTCGGAGGGGGATAGCCGGGTGGATAGCCGTACATGTTAGGGTTGGTCGCGGTGGTTCCAGGATAGAGGACGGGTGGCTGGGAATTCGGATAGACGCCGGGTGGATACGTTGGGGCGCCAAAAACGCTGGGGGGAATCCCGCCAGGATAAGTTCCCGGTGGATAGCTACCCGGCGGAGCCGAACCCAAGGGGATGGTGCCTGGCGGAAGCCCGGTCATCGGGGCGGTGCTATCCCGAAACGAAGGAGCGTAGGGATTGTAAGGGGTGGAGGGCACGGAAGTCGAAAACCCGGTTGCCCCAGGAGATGCAGGGTAAGTCGGCGGAGCCGAATAGCCTGGAAAGGCCGGATTCGTCGTTGGGGATGCGGGAGCGGTAGTTGGGCTGGTGGATGGAAACGGAACCGTGGTCTGCCCCAAACCGTCGGAGGAAGTCAAGAAAAGCAAGAACCCAAAAGCTCCCATGAGATAAAAAATACCCCGTGAATCTCGGCGAGCAGGTTTCTGCGGTGGTTTTTGCATCGATTGACGGCGCCGACAAGGCTACCCAGAGAATCCAACGGTTTTCCTATGGGAAGGGAATACTCTGCCGACTTGGCTGGCGTCAAGATTCCTTATCTGAGAGTGCAAAAACCCCAGTCCTCCCATTTTTCGTAAGTTGTTGCTATCCCTCGTCTCGGTAACTATTCTTGTAGATGGTATCGATGTGCTCGATCCGTTGTCTCGTTCGTCTTGTCGCAAATCCATTTAGTCGACTATTCAAGGCTGTCCCAATGCAACTCCACAACATGATTCGCATTTTGACTCGAGGGTTTCTTGCAGGCATTGCCCTTCTACTTTGCGTCTCACTCGCCTTCGGCCAAGGCAACGGCGGCAACGGTGGAAATGGTGGCAACGGCGGCAACGGCGGCAACGCGAACAATGGTGGAGGAGGAGGGGGCGGTGGTGTGGCTGGGGTTGAAATTGATGCAGAAGGGGTTTTGCGAGTTCGCTCCGTAGACCCTCGCATTGCGTTTCAATTGAGAATGGCGACTCTCCAATCGACCTCGCCCAATACAAGTGTCGAATCGCCGATGCGAAAAGTTTCCTTGAATCGACTCGAACGCTCTGTCGCTCATGCCCTGGAACGCAATGAACAACTCGACGAAGAGACACTTGGGTTGGCCGGTCTTACGAGAATCGAGTATGTGTTCTGGATGCCTGACTCCAACGATATCGTCATCGCTGGCCCAGCAGAGAAAATCGTAGTGACTCCCGACCAGCGATTTGTTGGTGTCAAATCAGGCAAGACCGTTCTCCAACTTAAGGATTTGGTGGTAGCTCTTCGAGCCTACGCGCCTGGGCAGGGCAATGTCGGTTCCATCGGTTGTTCGATCGACCCGACCAAGGAAGGGATCCAGCGGATGCAACGCTTTCATTCGCAGTTCGCTGGTCAGGCGGACAAAGTGAACGTTCAAATGCTCACCAGTGGTATGAGACAAGCTCTCGGATACCAAGCAGTCACGATCAAAGGGGTTCCCCGCGATACACACTTCGCTCAGATTTTGGTCGAAGCAGACTATCGTATGAAGTTGATCGGCATCGGTTTGGAAGACCCGATGATCCCGATGAATACATGGATCGAGCGGTTGCATGCAGGAGGCAACGCAGGCGCGCTGCAACGTTGGTACTTTGAAGCGGACTACAGCAAGGTTGCAACCAATGAGGACGGGACATCGCTCCATCTGCAAGGGCAGGGAGTCAAGCTAACCGGTGAGAAAGAAATGGTCTCCAAGAACGGCGAGCGGACTCGAAGCGGTAACACGGGAGACCCGGCAAGCCGCGGCTTCACTCAGGAGTTCACTCAAAAGTTTGACAAGCTCGGCGAACTAATCCCAGTCTTTGGAGAACTGCGAAACCTGTTCGACATGTCAGTCGCGGCAGCTTTCATCCAAGATCGCAACCTGTACGAAAAAGCCGGCTGGGATCTGGGTGTTTTCGGCGATGAAACGAAATTTCAGGTCTTAGGCAACCCGACCATCACGCAAGTCGAGTCCGCAGTGAATGCGATTTGGAAAGATGGCCAGTTGGTCACACCGATCGGAGGTGGCGTTCACATCGCGGCACGCAAGCTGGTTTCGACCGAGAACGTTGGCGTAGACCGTACGATCGACGGAAAGAGCCAGAGCATGGGTGCTCCGGCCGATTTGGCTGACGGCCAGTGGTGGTGGGACTGATCGTTTGCGAGCCAATATCTACGGTGTTCGGATCGCGATCCTTTGCTTAGCAAGCTACTGGACACTCCTGGCGGTTTCCACCCATGTGCCTGCAACGGTGGCTCGTGCAGTCCAGCAGACAACCAAGTTGAGCGACAAATCGCTACACGTAGTAGCTTTCGCAGTCCTCGCCTTTCTGCTCGCCTGGGCTGTGCCGACCCACCCGAAACGCAAAAGTCAAAATGTCTTGATCGCGACAGCCATCGGAGTCGCGTATTCTGGAATCGACGAATTTTCTCAAAATACGGTGGGCAGGATCGCAGACTGGGCTGACTTCTCGGCGGACTTGTTTGGTATCCTGGCGGGTATCATTGTTTATGTTGCGATGCGCGAAGCGATTCTCGCGACTCCGTTTCGACTCAAGCCTTAAAATGATCCGCCAATGCTTTCGATCGTCGTTCCTATCCTGAACGAACAAGAAACGCTCCGAGAATTGGTGCGCCAAGTGATTGCGGCCACCGCGAGCCTTGCCAATCACGACTTGGAGATTCTCCTGGTTGACGATGGTTCCACCGATGGTACATGGCAAGTTGTGCAGGCCTTGCAGGCCACCACGCCGCAAGTCTGCGGTATTCGGTTTCGGAGAAACTTTGGCAAGGCGGCGGCTCTTTCGGCAGCATTCACCGAATGCCGTGGAGACATCGTGATCACGATGGATGCCGATCTCCAAGACGATCCGAAAGAGATCCCTCGCATGATTGCCAAGCTAGAAGAAGGCTACGATGTTGTCAGCGGATGGAAACAAACGCGGCACGATCCGTGGCACAAGCGATGGCCATCGCTTGTTTTCAACGGTGTCTTGCGATACTTTTCGAGACTGGAACTGCACGACTTCAATTGCGGATTCAAAGCTTATCGCCGCGAGGTTCTCAGCGAGATCGATCTGTTCGGCGAGATGCATCGATTCATCCCGGTACTTGCAGCAGCTCGTGGTTTTCGCGTTGCGGAGATTCCTGTCGAGCATCATCCTCGTCGGCATGGGGTTTCCAAGTACGGCTGGTCCCGCATTCCGAAAGGATTGATGGATTTGCTGACGGTTGTTTTCTTGACTCGCTTTCGTTATCGACCACAACATCTACTCGGCGGCCTTGGGAGTCTCTCATGTGTCGTCGGGATCCTCGTCCTCATCGGTTTGTGTCTGGCATGGGTTTGGACGCGTCTATGGAACTACGAGTCTCCTTTGCATTTGCATGAGCGAGCAGCGTTCTACATGGCGATGCTCTTGATCCTGGCGGGATTGCAATTGATCGGAGTAGGCTTGTTGGCTGAATTGGTGGTCGCCAATTCAACATTCCGTCGCGCCCCGTATTCCATTGCGGAGCGCGCAGGAACCTCGGACTTGGACACGCAAAAGGAATCTCGAGTATGAATCCATCTTCGGGGACCGATTCCGTATTGAATTACTCGCGACTCGCTTGGTTCATTATTGGTTTGGCGGCGGTCATTCAGTTGTCGCGAATTCTAGGGATCACCGCACCCCACGGCGAATTGCCGTTTCTGAGCGCCAATGATCGATCGCGCTGGTGCGCGATTGCCGCATTGACTGAGGACGGAGCATGGGAGATCGATAAGTATATTGAGTTGCTCGATAGCAAAGGAAAATCAAAGATCTGGAATACGATCGACATGGTCAAGCATCTCGGACCAGATGGTCGAGAGCATAGCTATTCGAGTAAGCCGCCATTGTTAACTCTCCTCTATGCAGCGATCTGCAAGCCGATCACGATGATCGCCGACAAAAAGCTGACGGAGGAACCTTTCCTGATCGGACGATGGGTGCTGGTCATCGCCAACGGCATCCCCCTGGTGCTGTGGTGGATATGGTG
>JBILVV010000259.1:0-6973 GCA_044370255.1 Pirellula sp. | reverse complement strand
ATATCGAGTGGACCGGACGCGAGACGCACTGCCAGGAACGGACCCTGAGACGAGGAACCGGTGAAGAAACGCTCGCCGAGTTGCAACGTCAACTCGTTGACGCCTGCGGGGAACGGAGGGTAGGCGAATTGTGCACCGGGAGCGACGAGGGCTTGAATTTCGTTGGGTCTCAAAGCCCGGCGCGACAGAAAAACTTCGTCGATTTCACCCAGGAACTGCATCGAGTCTTGGATACGACCGACATGCAAATCGCTCGTCGGGTTGTTGAGGTCTGCGTCGTCGATCGAACCTCGTGCAACCTCAAAGCCGTTGACGTAGAGAATGGTCTGCTTCGCGCGGCGTTGCACTACTGCGGCCACATGTTGCCACTGATTGATCTTGATGATGCCCGGCGCGGATTGAACGGTCCCATTGTGCTTGCCGTCGCGATTCGCTGTTTCGATTCGCAGGATGCCGTCATTGGAGGGCATGTCGAGAAGCCAACCATGTCGATATCCGTAACCACCTCGACACAGGATGCCCCCCTGTCGCAATTCTCTTGGATAGACCCAAGCTGCGACGGTGAACTCGTCCTGCCCTACATTCAGGTCGGGATGGTTCGGCACTTTAATGTCGTTGGAGTAGCCATTGAATGAGAGAGCCTTACCGAACGGAGATTCGATCCAACGAGTCTCGCTTGCTGTCGTTGCCGCGAGCGAAGGAACAGCAGCATCGTTGCTGAGGCTGCCATCCAGTTTCCACCAACCGACCAGGGACTGATTCAGTTGAGAAGCGTCGGCGCCTGAGATTTGGGGTGGCAGACCACTTTGATACGCTTCGACTTGATAGATGCCTGGCTCGCGAAGGGTGATCGAGTTCGGTTCGCTTGAATTGACATTGAGTTCATAGTCAGGGGGCGATTGGGTTGAGGCGGTGGGAGTCTTCCAGTCGAGAAGGAGTCCATCGTTGTATTTGGCAGCGCGCACTTTGACACGAAACTGACCGCGATCGGGCAACTCGCGCAGAGAGATTTTGAAATTGGCATGCGGGCCGTAAGTGTTGGACTCGCCGAAGATTTCGGAACTGGGGATCGCGGGACGGAGAAGCAGACCAGATGGAATCGTGGATTGTGCCGGGACCGTTTCATAGGGGAGGCCTTTGGGGTAGCCTTCGGAGCCTCGCATGCAAGCGAAGACAGCGTGATAGATACTGTCGAAGTCGCGCCAGCCGCGGACGGTATCGTTCCCTTGATAGCCCTCGATGAATCGGAACTTGCGTTGCATTGCGAAGGGACGGAATGCAAAAGGCTTCGAGAGTTCGGGTTCGGTGACGACGAAATCTTCGTTGCGCAGTAGTAGGTTGTTTGCGCCGAGGATGAGAGTGTCGCGGCAGGGATCTTGGTTGATCCCTTTGCCCAGCACCATCCGAAAGTGTTCGACGGTGGGAGGGGTAAGTTCATCGACGAGAGCTGCATCGAGCATGCGTTCCGCGATTTGGAAATAGGACTCGATCAGTAGCGGGGAGAGAAGAAGATTGTTTGCGTTGTTGGTGAATCCTTCTTTGGAGACTGGGTCGGGGGGAAGGATCTTCGTGTTGTCGTCGTCGACTCCGAGCAGATCGCGAAGGGCACTTCGATATTGAGGCACGGTCAGCCGTCGCATGGTCCCGTGAAATTCGACTGCGCGAGATCTGGCTTGATGGAGTCCGTCTGCGATTGCTTTGAGGAGTGTATTCCGATTAGGGTCGTTGAGGTGGGGTGTTTCGTCCTCGGGGGGCATCGCACCGGAGGCGACTTGCTTTTGGATCGACTCCCAGAGCTTGAGGGATGGGTCTCCGAATGCAAGGTCCAGCGAGTCGAGACGCACGCCAGCTTCACGGATTTCCTCATTGTGGCATCGCGTGCAGTGGGTTTTGATGATGTCAGCGATGCGGGAGTTGTCCTGGGCTTGCAACAGATTGTTCGGCACGGCATAGCCGAACAACGACACGGCAACCACTGCGAAGAAGGAAGATGGGCAGCGAAAGACTATAGATACGATCGCTGGCATAGGGAGATTTTGGGAGGTTGGTGGATCGCGAGGTCGGAAGCATCCGATTGGTAGGTTCGCATGAGTTGATGGTATTGTGCCCCTCCTCAAATTGCAAGTGTTCGCACGTCAGGGGCTAGGCAGGCGGCCAATCGGTGCCATGCACCGACCATCCTTTGTTAGCCGAGATGCGCAAGCATCCGGGTTGAACCGCACTGCACGTCGCGATGTTTGCCACACTTCCCACCGGACGGCTCGCGCCGTTCCGCTTTCATGGATGCCCCTCTCGCTGCTGCTCTCGCACTTGGCTAAGGCGCAGGACGAAAATGCCAGGCAATTGCCAGCAACCCAAAGGCAGCGATCCAACTGCCAATCACTCGCAACGCAATTTTCTGCCAGGGGATGTGAAACGACGCTGCCGTCGCGCTCAAGAGCAAGGTCACGACAGTCGCCGCAGTCACGATCCCTAGCGAGGCAATCGTCGACGTCTGGGTTGCACGCATCGCAACACCGTTCCAACTGCCATGACAGAAGCCCAGAGCGGCAACCATCACCGCCACTCCCCACACGGGCAGTGTTGGATTGATAGCCAGGAAAAGCCCAGCGACCAATAGCGTGACACCCGTCGCCCAAGCGTCGCTGTCCCACGGCATCGCGATATACACACCGAGCAGCATGCCAATCAACCAGGCGAGTGGCAAGGACAACAACACCCAGCGCGCGGAAGCCTTTCCGAGAAGGCCCGCAAACAGCGACAACGCCACCACCACTAGCAAATCATCCAGCGAAACGAAAAAGTGGGCGACTCCATCGAAAAATGGACCTGCTCCTGAGCTGACCAAATGTGCCTGGGCAGTGTTGGGATCTGCGACCCCGCTCAACAAAGCAACCATGAGGACAATCAGGTTGCGTAACCATGCCGATGGTCGATGATGCAGGACCATCACGCGACGAGTCCCAAGCTTCGAAGTAGAAAATAGATACCGCACGCCAACACCATTGCGCCTGCCCCCCTCAATACGGACTTGCCCCCCGGCCATTCGCCGATGTAACCCATGCCAATCCCCGCCGCATGCAGCAAGCCCGTACCCAAGACGAAGCCAAGACTGTACGCGAGGCCGCTTGCCCCATCAGGAATCTCGGTACCATGCGCGTGCCCATGAAACAGGGCAAAGACACCAACGATCGCGACAGTGATATAAATTGGAGGTTTTGCCTCAAACAAGACCATCCCTCCCAACACGATCGCGGAGCAAGCGATCCCGATTTCGACGGCCGGCAACGGGATACCAAGCAAACTGATCGCCCCTCCGAATGCCATCATCATCGGAAAAGCGATCGGCAGAACCCAAATCGCAGGTGCACCCAATTGGGCTCCCCACAAACCAACGGCGATCATCGCGACGACGTGGTCCAGGCCTAGAAGAGGATGCGAAAAACCAGACCCAAATCCGCCGCGGATCTCGCCATCCCCATGCGCGTATGCGATCTGGTCACTCATCGAGACAACGACCAGCGCGAACAGCGCTCGCAGCAAGAGAAAACTTGTTGTGGAAATCGCCTTTGGGTCTGCCAAGATACGCCTCGTCAGGAGTTCAATAAGATCATGATTCGCTCGATCGACCAAAAGGCTCCGAGTGAGCCGACGGCATAGGCTGGAATGCGTTTGACCCACCAGGCGCGGTCAAGCTCGAGTGTGCGAAGCGACGCGGCAACCCACAGCGCGACGATCACGAACGCGAGTTGCCCTGCCTCGACGCCCAGGTTGAAGAAGAGGAGCGCAGATGGAATATCCTTTTGCGGCAAACCCGTCAGCGTCAGACCGCTGGCAAATCCGATCCCATGAAGCAAGCCAAAGGCAAACGCAACCACCCACGGATACCGAATCGTCAAGCTCGATCGTCCTCGCCATTTGCGAACCACCTCCGGGCCGAGAAACAGGATGCTCAAAGCAATCATGCAGTTGAGCGGTGCCTCGGGCACTCGGATCACGGAGAAGATCGACAGGGCAAGGGTGATGCTGTGGGCGATGGTGAATGCCGTAATGGTTTTGAACACCTCGCGCCGACTATCGACGAGCAACAGCAATCCGAGCACAAAGAGGAGGTGATCGAAACCTAGCAAAATATGCTCGACTCCAATCCAAAAGTAGGTGCTAGCAACTTGCCATGGGCTTTGCGAAGCGCTGACCGTCAGTGATGGAGACTCCGGAATCAGACGAGCCACCTGCGTTGTACCGTCCAGGCGTTCGATGCGGACCAGCACATCGGTAAGCGTATGTCGAAGTCCATCGATATGAATCACTGAACCCACGAGCGCATCGGGTTCGCGGAATTTCCATCGCTCGACATACGCGCCTCCCAGGAACATCCCGTGCGGCTCCGTGATCTTCTCTGCGGACTCCGGCAGCTGTACATAAATCCCCAATCGGAGGTTCTCCCCGATCGCAGGGACCTTCCACATCAAGTCGAAGGTATCTGGCCCGGTTTGCTTCAATTGCAAATAGGCAGGTCGGGATTCATGAGCATTCGCCGAGTATGCCACGGCGATCAACACCAACAGGCCCGTCAACGTGCGCCATAAACCGATGGTCGCCGAATGCATCATGGCTTCTCCGTCACGGGCTCGGGCCATTCGATCGCGACCTTGTACTTTCGCAGCAACCCTTGATAGAAGTTCTCCGCCAACTCCGCTCTTCGCTTTTGTTCCCAATCGCGACGAACCAACGGTCGCACCTCGTCGAGCGTTGGTGCCCGACCGTCGATGCGATCCTCAATGAACACCAAATGGATGCCATACGCCGATGCGATCGGACCAGTCCATTGCTGCACTGGAGCTGTGTTCAATTTCTCCGCAAAGGAATCCCCGAAGATCCCAGCCACTTCGCGTCGGGGCAGCTCACGGAACTGATGCTCCAGCAGGGTGCGATCCCCGAGCTCTTGCGGATCCGCCGACTCGGATCGGAGTGCGTTCAATAACTGGACAGCCGTCATGTCGAGATCCTCGACGTGCCGTTCTGGGTCCAAAAATACTTGTTTGAACGACAATTTGGAATCCGCCAAATAGGCATTTCGATTGCTCGCAAGAAAGCTGGCGAGGTCTTCTTCGGTCGGTTCGACTTCGCTCGTGAGATCGTCTGCGATGAAGTCCATCTTCTGACGAATGCGGCGGCGAATGATGGTGTCGTCTTGATCCAATCCGAGTTTTAAACCTTCGCGGTACGCAATCTCTTCACGCACGTAGTCATCGACCAGCCCCTTGAGTTCGGTCGCGTTGGGGGGGCGTTGCCATGTTCGTGAAAAGATCGAAGCCAAATGCTCGACCTTCCCAGCGGAGACGATCAATCGCTCCGAACCAGCACTCGTATCTTTCTTTGAATACGCATAGATGGCAAACAAGAGGGAGCCGAGCACTAGAAAGTGAGTCAGCGGCTCCCTTAGGATCGCCATGACGAACGATTTGAATCGCGGTGGCTTCGCAATCGTAATCGGATGATGGTCTTCATTATCTGGCCCGGAGACGCCGTCAGTCATGGAGCGATCCTGCTCCATTTGCAGTAGCGGCGGACTGCAGATATCGCTGCACTTTGCTAATTCCTGACGGATCGAGCTGTTTGCGGCGCTGCTGGAGGATGCGAACCAGGGTGTCCGATAACTCGCTTCGTTTCCACGTGTGAAGGTCCTCAGCGACCTCAGGTGCAAACTCGGGGTAGGAATCCAGCAATCTTCCATAGCAGACGATCACTCGCTTGCGAAGCTCCGGTTCCTCGCGTGAGCCATGCATCGAGATAGCTCGAAAGATCGCTTGCAACTCTTCGTGCGAATGATCCTTGCAGCGAAAGTACTCTTCCTCGATGTACTCCAATGTTGTCGGTGAATCTACCTCGATGGCTGCAGCGGTCCATGCTGCGAGATTTGTCACCACGGCATTTTGTTCGGCGGATCGAAACGAGTCCACGATCCGCTGGCGATCGGCATCGGAATGGCTTTGGGCGAGCAGCAGGATGGCAAGCCCTCGCCATTCTAAATAACGTCGTTCCTGCAACATCGGCTCATACGCTCGTCGCGAAAGGGCACGCCCCAGTTGGCGAACAGTCGAGTAGGGCGCGCGACCGAGTTCGAGGTAAGCCAATTCACGGATGCGCGGATCGTCGCTCTCCATGAGGGATACGAAGAATTCGATTCGGTCCTTGACCCCTTGCGATCCGGTCCATGTGGGACACACCAACAAAATCCGTCGCACCAACGATTCCAGTGGTTTGTTCAAACAGCCCAGGCTGCGCCATGGACCGTTGGCGGATTCCTGTACGAGTAGGACTTGAGATTCCGGATGGGCATCGAGCGTACGCTGCGTTGCGCTATCGACGAGGAGATCCAATTTGGAACCGTCATAGGTCCCTTTGAGAACGATTCCTGGCGCATATTGAAACGGATCGTTCAGATCGGTCCGTACCAACATCAGGCAGTGGCCGTCGATCAAAACGTCTGCTTCGGTTCGACTAGGGAATCCGATGCAGATGGCGCACGCCATCGTTTCCGAAGCGGTCGCGATGCAGAAAACCATCGCGAGGCCGCAAGTAGCGATACGAAGAGGTTGGTGAGATCGCATGCTCCATCGCCCTAGGGCGTGTACCAAATCGGGCTGGTGTAAGCCCGCTCTTGAAGGGACAAAGGCACTTCCGGTCCGAGCTTGATTCCGTAGTGAACCGCATCGTAGAGAGTCCAACGCGGAGTTGGAATTTCCAGGACGCGTGCGTAGTAAAACGCATGCTTGGAGGGATCGAAGTCTGGGTCGGTCCATACAGCGATCAGCTCGGGATCTCCGATGGTATTAGTCCAGGTCGCTTTGGTGGTATCGACGGTATTTCCGACTGGAGGCAGGTTGCCCTTGGCATCGAGTTTGCGTCGATCGGCATCACCCCAGGCGACGTTGTAGATCCGTTCTTGAGCCTTGCCTTGATTGTCGAT
>JBILVV010000258.1:0-6982 GCA_044370255.1 Pirellula sp. | reverse complement strand
TAAGAACTGGAAGGATAGGGATGAGACGCTTGCCGATTACCGTCGCTGTGCTTGCTACGTTTCTGTCGATTGCCACAAACTCTGCTGTCACAAACTTGGCGCTGGGTCAAAACGAAGTTGCGATCGAGCCGCCTCTGTTTCGTCCTCGCACCGATCCGATGGCCACTCGCGATGCCGATGCGGTCCGCGAACGGCTCAAGGCTCTCTCGGATAGTCGAGGTCCAATCAACCCACTGGGCGATTACGTAAAGCCGAAAGAGCCCGCCAAGTTGAAGAGAGCCGATTCCGTTCGCAACGAGCAAGTGGACGATGAGGCTCGCCGCATACCGAGCCTCGATGCTGAGGCCCAGCAAAGACTGAAGGCCCGACCACCCAGCATTGCCCCAAGCGAGCGCTTTGTGATCGGATTGTATCCACCCCCTCAGATCGTAACCAACGCTGGGGCAGTTGTGCCAAGTGCTTGGCAGGATGACGGTTTTCGACCACTGAACGCTACCACCCTTGGTAGCGTCCCCTCAGGTGGCATCGTTGTTTCTTCGAATTACCAAGTCGGCGATCCGGCGGCGATGATTCCTCCGTCGTTGGGGATTCCTTCGGGAAGTATTCCGACTTACTCCGCGCCTCCGAGTTCTGGCCTGCCACCGGCCTTCGGCGTCCCATCAAGTGGAGTCCCGGTAATGGGCGCACCTGTCACAACATCGCCACCGATCGGCTCGCCTGCGATGATTGCGCCTCCGGGTAGCAACGTGATCCCAGCCCCACCTTCTTATATCGTTCCTGGCCCTGCTGGTACCTATCCACCTGCTGGTGGCTATCAGCCTTCACCCAATCCCGCCCCCTATGCGACTCCAACTCCGACTTATTCACGTTCTGGAGGGACCGTCAACAGTTTGCCATTCGTCAGTCCTCCTCCTCAATCGCGCGATGCGAGGTGGATGGTCTCCCCCGAAGTTTATCGTCGCATGGAGGGTGGCGTGTGCACGACTCCGACTGGTCCTGGTTATGGGGCACCTTCAGCTCATGCAGGAACCGGATCACCCTTTTTCTACGCCCCTCCGACCGCGATGCCGATGCCAACACCTCGTACGGCGAGCCGCCATTCATGGCTTCATCCATTCCGTCACTAGAGCCTTCGCCAGTTCAGCCTACGGGCAAGCCACGGATCTATCTCGATCACGCCGCGACTTCATGGCCCAAACCACCGGGGGTGCTCGAAGCCTGTGTTGAATACCAGACCCAGATCGGTGTAGCAGCGGGCCGCAGCGCCTACCGCAACAGCCAACGCGCCGATGCTGTGATCTCTGATGTACGAGGATTGGTTGCGGAGCTGATCGGCACGCCACATCGCGACTCGATCGCCTTGACTTCTAATGGAACGATGGCTCTCAACGCCGCCATTCTTGGCCTACTGCATGAGCCGATCCTCGAAACGGTTCATGTGGTGACGACTGCGATCGAACACAACAGCGTATTGCGACCGTTGACACAATTGCGCAAAACACGTGGCCTGAACGTCACGATGGTTCCGTGTGATCGCGAAGGCTTTGTAGATATGCACCGGCTTCAATTAGCCATGCGACCCAATACCCGTTTGGTCGTACTGAATCATGCTTCCAATGTAACGGGTTCCATTATGGATCTCACCCATGCGGTCTCGATGGCCAAGTCGCATGGAGCAACGGTACTCGTCGATGCAGCACAAACTCTCGGATTCGTTCCGATCGATGTCACGGCGATGGGCATTGATATGCTCGCCGCACCTTTGCACAAAGGGGCATGCAGCATGCTGGGGACAGGTTTTCTGTATGCGGATCCGCTCATCGGTGAAAAGCTTCGGATTCCCTGGATCGGCGGGACTGGACGAAGCAGTGAGTCGCTCGACGATGATTTTCCATGGCGAGATGCCGTAGAGTCCGGCAACATGAACGTCCCCGCCTTGGCTTCGGTCGCTGCCGGAATCCGGTGGCTTAAGGGTCAACCGCATGTTCCTGATTGGGAAAAATGGTCAGCAACGATTCTTGGTGCGTTCGATCACTGCTCGCGCATTCGATTGATTGGCCCCAAGCAAATCGGTAATCGGCTCCCTGTGTTCAGCCTAGTGAGCGAGACGATGGACTGCCATGAGTTGGCGATGTTGATGGACAGCGCGCGAGGTTGGGAAACCCGATCCGGTTTCCACTGCGCTGCCGCGATCCACGAAGACATCGATACCATGCGCTACAGCGGCACGCTGCGGATCAGCTTAGGCCACACCTCCACCGACTCCGACGTTGCCGAGGTATGCGAAGGTCTCCGGTGGCTCGATTGCTTATAAGGCTCACGCTGACAAAAAACATGAAGCGAGAAATGAAGATCTAAAAATTCTATGCGAGAGGAAATCAAACCGCGCCTCGACGCAGATGGCACATCCAGAAGCTTTGCGATGGGTGTGGGATCGGGTCGGGTGCGGCATCATCCGATCATCCACCGTCTCGTGAGGGTTGCTAAGGTTGTTCGTAACCACGACTGTCAAGCTGCCAAGCGGTGTTGGTTCCACACGAGGTCGCCTAGGGCTAGCCACGATAGAAACGCTGCATAGAATTCGGTCCGCTGGCAGACAATGGACTCGCTTGGAATTCGAATTGCTCATTCGATCTCATTGCTAGCTCTAGGTTGTCCCGGACGGATCCGGACTTTTTGATGATTGTATTCTTCTGAGGAGGTTATGGATGAGGGGGGCGATTTTGGCACAACCATGGTTTTATCCCACGGTGATGATCACCTTTGTTATCGGGAACGCATTCGATCTTATCGGCACCTACGTGAATCAACCCAACTTCGAATACGAAGGCAATTGGATTTACGTTACCCTGAAGCCTTATGGCCTTCGTTTAACATGGCCCCTGGTCATCGTCGGCAAAACTCTGCTCTCTGTAGTCGTAGCCGCGATTCTTGCGGTCTTTTTGAAAACGCGCCAGCAGTACTATCCGAGTGCGGGAGGTAGTTTTCGCGAGTTCGTCACCCATTTCTTCTACGGTCGTACCCTGAGTTGGTGGCAAACGAACTACACGTTACCAAGAATAAAACCCGTCTTTCTCTATGTCTTTTTCTACTGGTCTTTAGGAGGTGCTTACTTCGCAGTGCTCGGCTACGAAAACCTCGCGGTCAAGTACAGTTGGTGGTGGTTGGGGGGGGGCTGGCTGGGAAAATACTGGTTGGGCTGGAGTGGGGTTGCACATGTTTTGCTGGCGATCCCCCTTTCCTTCTGGTTGCTGTTTGATGACTATCGGAAAACAGCCGTTCTATCCGACCCAAACGTCGAATAAGTCGATCAGCAACCGGTATCGATTGAGTTGCTCGAGGGCTTACGTTACGCTTGCGCGTTAGGCTCTGCTGACAATAGTCACGGTAGAAGGCTCATTTCATCTGCCGTTCACGTGGCAAGTTGGCGAATACTTGGATGCGTGGGGCACGTTGGAGCGTAAGAGTATCGGATCAATGCGGACACAAATTCTACATCGGATTCTACCCCTAGGGTTGGTGCTGCTGTTGCTTGCATCCGCTCGGGGGCAGGAATCCACTGTGGCCGCTTCCGGCTCGCAAGCTGAAGCAGAGAAATGGCTGGCAGGTTACTGCTTCGATTGCCATGACGCTTCGTCTAAGGAAGGGGGCCTCGATCTGGCATCGCTCCTAAGTCAAGATCGCTTTGATGCGACCCTCGTTTTCGAGAACCTGATCACGAAACGCATGCCTCCTTCGGACGCAAGCCAACCTTCTCCGGACGAGCGGCAATCGATCCTTGCATGGCTAGCGAATCACTCCACGGAACGTGATGCAGAATCATACCGACGCATCAGCAGGCACGAGTTCGTGCACAGTATCAACGATCTGCTCAGCGTCCACTTGGATGTCGCAGACGAGATTCCCGAGGACCGCGGTACGAATCGCTTTGATTCGGATCGTCGCATCATGCTCTCGCGAGAACAACTCACCGCATACTTCAAAGCGGCGGACGAGATGCTGGACGTCGCTTTGCCCAGGAACGGATTCCCCGCAGAGCGACGTTGGACGACCAACACGATCAAGGACAGTCACGAAACCTACAACATTTATGTGCGCGAGTACAAGCAAGGCTTGCTGTACTCTTGGACGCGTGCGAACAACGGGAACAGCTACTCCTACTTCTACGATCACTTTGAGCCACCGGTGCGCGGTTGGTACGAACTGACGTTCGATGCTGCCAAAGTCGGTGACTTCGAAGGGGACGTGAGCATCTTGGTCTACGCGGGCAAATACTACTACGCAGACGACCGTCCCCAACCGCAGCGCTTGCTAGGTGTTTTGTCGGTCGGCAACCAAGAGGTCCAGCCATTCACGTTACGAGGCTTCCTCTATCCGGGTGAAAACGTATCGGTCCACTGCTACTCGCGGCATACTTGGCGTCAGCAAGGAGGAAACCAAGGGGCCTACATCGAACGACTCCAAGTTCGTGGCCCTGTGCTACCAAACTGGCCGCCCGATTCGGTCACGAACATTTTCGAAGGCATTCCGATCCTAGCTCCTAAACGAGAAACCAAGACAGTAACAACGATGCCGACCGCGTTGCAGCGTATGGGAGGAAGCGTCTCAGTCAGTAGCTACCAGGTCGGCATGGAAAAGGAGAAGATGCTCGATCATTCCAGCAAAACGTTTTGGCACACACGATTCACTCCCGATGTTGCAACACCTCCCCACTACGTGATCGTCGAAAATCCAAACTGCTATCCGATCGCGGGATTGTCCTATTCGACGTGGACCGGAGGAAATGGGAACGGACAAGTCAAAGCGTATTCCGTTTCCGTATCGGACGATGGCGAGGCATGGAGCGAACCGGTTGCTCAGGGAACCTTGGAGGTGATGAACGCCGCAGAGCAAGAGATCCGCTTTGCAGATAAAACCGACAAGCGTTTCATCCGTTTTCTTGTAACCGACGCAGTGATGCTCGACGGAAAATCGCTTGCATCGATCGGCGGGTTGGATGTGATTCTTGATACACCCGATGCCGTCGTGAATCCGTCGGATGACTCGCTGACGATTACGATCGATTCCGATTCCGAGGAGGATCTGAAACGTGTGGTGCGACGATTTGCCGAGCGAGCATTTTGCTCAGAGCTTTCGGATGCGGAATTGGAGCCCTACTATGTTGTATGCCTCGATACCTGGCGCGACCAACGCGATTTTATTTCGGCTAGCCGCGCCGGGCTCAAAGCGATCCTCTGCTCGCACCGATTTCTTCTAACGCCCGGTATTCATAGCAATCGTTCGTACCGAGTATCCGCTGATCTAGCTCGTACTCTATGGCTGTCCATACCCGATGAGCAACTGATCGAACGAGCCCGAATGGATGGTCTTGAACCGAAGTCGCTGCGCACCGAGATCGATCGGATGCTACAAGATCCGAAAGCAAAGCGGATGATCCACTCGTTTTGCGATCAATGGCTGAACCTTCGAGGCTTCAACAAGGTGTCCCCCTCATTGAAGCTGTATCCCGAATACAACGACCTGCTCAACTATTACTTGCCCCGGGAAACCGAGGAGTATCTCTACCATGCGATCCTGGAGGACCTCCCGGTCTCGCGACTGATCGATTCGGATTTTTCGATTCTGAATCAGCGATTGGCGGAACACTATGGCATCGATGGGGTCTTCGGCCAGGAGATGCGTCCAGTCGCGTTCCCGAAGGACAGTCCACGCGGCGGTCTGCTGACAATGGGGAGTATTCTCAAGGTGACGTCGGATGGTTTTCAAACCTCGCCCATCTTGCGTGGGGCGTGGATCTCCAGAACTATCGCCGGCAATACGCTTTCTCCTCCGCCCCCCAACATCAAGGCCATCGAGGCAAGCTTCACTACGGGAAGAACGCTCAAGGAACAAATCGAAGATCATAAGCAAAACGCTGCATGCTATGCGTGTCACAAGAGCATCGACCCCTATGGTTTCGCGCTGGAAAACTTCGATGCCACCGGTCAATGGCGGACCATGTACCGGTCCGAAGTCCCCCATCAAGGAACGTTTTCCTATAGGCCGGAAGGCTATTCTCAGATTGCGGGTGAAGTAGATGCATCTGGCGAGGTTGGCGAGTTTGCATTTCAGGATGTGCAGGGACTGAAGAAGGCACTCCTCTCCAATCACAAGAATATCGCATATAATTTCGCTCGAAAATTCTTCGAGTACGCTAACGGGTATGAACCGACCTTGAAGCAGCGGATCGATCTCTATGCGATGATTGACGATCATGCGGAGAGTTGCCGACTGAAGGATCTCATCGCTCGCGTCATCATTTACTCCACCCTTGGAAACCAGCCATGAGCCATCGAGTCGAGACGGAACTCCCGAAGAACGATGGCCGGGCTGCCAGCTTCGAGCAGCCCGATCCGATTCGGCGAAGGCTGCTAAAATTCGGGCTCGCACTGCCGCTGGCGATGGAGTCCCTGTCGATGCGGGGTGCGTCGCTCCGAGCGGATGAGAAAGGGAAGAATCCTCCTCGCCGTATTTTGTTCATCTGCAATTCGCTCGGGTTTCATGCTCCTTATTTTTTCCCGAAGAAGCACGACGACTTGGCCGCGTCCGAGTACCTCCGCGGTATGCGATCCTTAAACAAAGTTACGGTTTTCGAAAACCTGTTTCATCCCGGCATGGAGACGAGCAACCATGACTCCGAGAAGTCGTTCTTGACAGGTACGCCGAATCCAGAAGCTTCGAATTTCGTGAATGGGATCTCGCTCGATCAAGTGCTCGTGAAATCACTCGGGAACGAGACTCGGTTTCCATTTCTCAGTTTCAGCATCTACAACCGCGGCTGGGGTTGCAGTTGGAACGATCGCGGGGTTGCGATTCCTCCGATGCATGATGAGGAGCAGATCTTCGAAATGCTTTTTGGAGCAGAGGATCTTCAGACCAAGAAACAGCAACTCGATACTGATACCCGGATTCTCGAGGCTCTTCAACGTGATCTCGATATGCT
>JBILVV010000359.1:0-5263 GCA_044370255.1 Pirellula sp. | reverse complement strand
CATCGCAGACTGAGTAAAGACCGGGCCGATCACAGGAACATTTCTGATCAATGGCACAAGGGTGTTGTGGCAGTTGAACCAGTTCTTCCAAATGCCAAACGCGATTATCCCGACAACTATTCCTACACCAAGGACCATCGTCAGAAAGATCAAGACCCCAGTTCCACCGCGAAGGCCGACTCCCGTTAAATCGAATGGTTCGTCTGTCGAGGAACCAGCTTTCAGGAAGCCGTTTACGAAAATCAATATGCAGACGATGAAGATAGCAGCGATCAGTTGAATAATAGGTAGGGTAATTTGCGATATGAAATCCTGGCGGGTCTTCTTGAGGTCGAGATAGTACTCCGACATGAATTGCAAGGTGCGATCGACCTGCCCGGAGTGTTCTCCGGCCTCGATCATTTTGAGAAGCAGCGGAGGAAAAAAATCCCCCTGCAGGCGCATGGCTTCCGATAGCGAATGCCCGTTACGGATACGCAATGATGTATCGCGGCATGCATCTTTATACCGCTGCGAACCGACCTTGGCCTCGGTATCGAGAATCCGCAGAATATCCACTCCGGCGCGAAGGCCAGTGGCGGTGCGGTTGCAAAAGTTCTGGACTTCTTTCAGCGATGCACCGCCGAATAGACGCTCTAGCACGCGACTATTTGCTTTATCGCTTGCATCGCTCGCCGAGGAGGGAACCCGCTGCTGGGGGCGCTTCGGCGTCTCTTTAGGTTTGGAGGAGGAAGCGTCCCGAGCCATCGAAGAACCCTAATCAAGCGATCAACGTTGCACGCGAGCGGAGCCCCCTTTGGCGAGCGTCTCCACTTCGGGAAGCTTTGCCATCGTGGTGTCTCCTGGAAAGGTCGTAATCAAAGCCCCATGCGCCCATCCCAATCGCAACGATTGTTCGGCACTCTTGCCGGTCAACATGCCGTAGATCAAACCCGAGGCAAATCCATCGCCACCGCCGATCCGATCGATCACATCGAGTTGCATGGTGGGGCTCACGTATCTCTGGCCATCATACCACAGGACTGCCGCCCATTCATGTCGATTGGTCGATTTCACCTCTCGAAGTGTTGTAGCAACCATCTTGATATTCGGGAATTTGGCGACCGCGCGTTCGATCATCTTGAAGAACGCGTCAGGATCGAGTTCGGACTTGTGTTCGACGTCTTGCCCTTCGATTCCGAGCCCTTTTTGGAGATCCTCTTCGTTGCCGACCAGCATATCGACATGCTGCACGATCTTGCCGATCATTTCCTGACCTTTTGCGGCTCCGCCGATTGTGGCCCACAGCTTTGCCCGATAATTCAGATCAAATGATGTCACCGCTCCGTGCGCCTTGGCGGCTTGCATCCCCTCGACGATCAGTTCTGAAGTGGTGTTGGAAAGCGCTGCGAAGATTCCACCCGAGTGAAACCAGCGAACCCCGGCCGAGAAGATCCCCTTCCAATCGAAATCCCCGGGCTTAAGCATCCCGCCCGCTTCGTTGGCGCGGTTGTAGAAAACAACCGGAGGTCGGACTCCTTGACCACGATCGCTATAGACGGTCGCGATATTCGGCCCCCGCACGCCATCGTGCTCGAAGTGTTTGTAGAACGGCTTGACCCCCATCTCGCGAACGCGTCCCTGGACCAATTCGCCGATGCCGTAGTCGACCATCGCAGTCGCGATCCCTGTCTTGAGACCGAAGCAGTCGGCCAGATTCGCGGCGACGTTGTACTCTCCTCCGGAGACATGGATATCGAACGAGCGCGCCTTGCGAAACGGAATGATGCCTGGATCGAGCCGATGCACCAGAGCTCCAAGCGACAGCAGATCGAGTTCACACGCATCGGTACGAATGGCAAGTTGTGCCATGGATCAATCCTCCGAAGTTAAGCAATGAGTCGGTAGATAGACAGCGAGAAAAGTAGACAGTGAGAATAGTTTGAACGGATAATCAATCAAATCGTTGTCGAGGAGAAACCGCCATCGACCACGAGATTGTGACCGGTCACAAAGGATGATGCAGTCGAGGAAGCCAAAAAGACCACGGCCCCCGATAACTCGTGCGCGTAACCGAACCGCGCCATCGGCGTGTGGTTGATGATCTGCTCTCCGCGTGGGGCAAGACTACCGTCTGCGTTGTAGAGCAGTCCCCGGTTTTGTTCGGCGGGAAAGAAGCCAGGACTGATGCAGTTGACCCGAATCCCTCGTGGTGCCCACTCGCGTGCCAGAAACTGGGTCAAGTTGATCACAGCCGCTTTCGCAGCGGAGTACGCGACGACTCTCGACAAAGGAATCATCCCCGACATCGATGCGACATTGATGATGCTCCCGGAGTTTCGCAACAGCATCGACTCGCCGAACACCTGGCATGGTAGGACGGTTCCACCGATCAGGTTCAAATCGAAGACATCCCCCCAAGCGGCCAATGATAAACTACAAAAATCATCCCCCGGCTGCAGCGTTGCACCCGCCTGATTGCCGCCAGCGGCGTTGACGAGAATATCAACTGGTCCCATTGCTCGTTCAATATGCTCCCGTGCATGGATCAACGCATCGCGATCCAAGGCATCGGCCGACACAAAAACGGCTTCACCTCCCTCGCGTCGTATTTCTTCGGCTCGCTCCATTCCACGCTCGGCACTGCGGCCAACCACCGCAATACGAGCTCCCGCTGCTCCCAGAGCTGTGGCCATCGCACCACCCAAGCTACCAGTTCCGCCAATCACGACCGCGGTACGATTCTCCAGCTGAAACAGACTTTCTAATCCCATGAGATCACTTGCCCTGGATGCTGATGCGGAGTCGACACGACTTTTGGCGGCTTATGCATCCATTGGAAGTGAACCCTCCCCCATTCGCAAGGGGGGCGATGGAAAGGCGGAACAGGTGGCAGGTACCGTTTTCGCATTCACTCGCTTCGCAAAGGTTTCTAGCGTGCCACCCACGCACACTCGGAGCGAATGAATTACTAGCCGAACAGCGCGAGCTGTCGGGTTGAACTGAGGCAGACGTTGCCATGTTCGCTCCGCTTCCACCCGGATGCTCGCGCATCTCGGCTAAAAAAAACCGCCAACCGTCAACTGCCTTTGCTTTCCACCCTCCATCTTTCGCCAAACCGACCTCGTACCGGCTCAGGGATTCTGGCGTCTAAGGGACGAACGCAAACTCGTTGGAATTGAGTAGTACCAAGGCCAATGCGGTTCGCGATCGATGCTCGAGGAACTGAATGCATTTCTCAAGTTCTTCCCGGATAGGCTCGCGCGACAGTGTCCTTTGGAACAGTGCGACGATGAAACGCTCATTCCCCGATTCGTCATCATCGACGATTTCGTCCGATAGTGATTGGCTCAGAGCCATCGCTCCCTGAGATACTAAATCGCCATTCATCAGCGACAGCGCCTGCGACGCGACGATCGATGTCTCACGTTTTGGGCACGATACGGTGTTTTCGGGTTGGTCAAATGTTTCCATCCACGGCAGCTTCATCCCCCGCTTTTGAACCAAATAAACACTTCGAACGCTTTGTTCGGAGTCCTTCGAGGGATACCAACCCTTGGTCCTCGTCTCGTTGTCATCGAGTACTGCTGGGTTGGCTTGCAGGATATCGTCGCTCAATTTCGGCCAAACGGGAGGTCCTCCCGCGCGATGCTGCAACAAGCCAGTCACTTGGAGGATCGAATCGCGAAACTGGTCCGCACTCAGTCGCCGTAGATTGGTGCGCATCGAAGCCCGTCGGCTTGAATTATCGCCATCGACGAGTTGTCCTCCGGGAATTGCTCGTCGGCGATATGCCTGCGACAGCGCGATTTGACGGTGCATGGTTTTGATCGACCAGCCGCTCTCGATCAACTCGGTTGACAAGTAATCGAGTAGCTCTGGATGTGTCGGTGCCGCGCCTGTTATTCCGAAATCGTTCGAGGTTGCAACGAGCCCCTGACCGAACAGCTGCTGCCAGATTCGATTGACTGCGACGCGAGAGGTCCAAGGGTTTTCTGAACCGCAAATCCAACGGGCCAGTGTGAGGCGCCGGCCCGTGCTCTTACCTCCCGCGACCGAGTCGATCCGTGGCAAATTCGGGAACAAGACCGATGGGAAACCAGGCTCGACCACCTCGCGCTTCGCGCGGTGGTCCCCTTGATACAAGACGTGAATTGGGTCGATCGTCGCAGGATCATCCGTCATGATGAGCCCTGTTTCCGGATGCCGCAGTTGCTCTTTGAACGCGACGATTTCCTGATCCCATCGCTCCCAGTTCTCTCGTTCGTTGCCGGGCAACGATTCCTTGAGCTGTGCGTCCGTCGGCTCCTCGGGTTGGCAGGCTTCCGTTTTCTGCGATTGTGAATCGTCGCTATTTTCTTCTGACTTCGGCGCATCGACTTGTTTAATATTTTTTGCTCGTTCGCGCAGAGTTTCGATTTTGGACTGGCGGCTATCGATTTGGGTTTGAATACGTTGGTTGTGCGATTCGCGAGCCTGCTGAACATCGATGGTATCGATCGAATGATCGTCAGCGAAATGGGTAGCCGCAAAAAAGGCTCGCATGCGATAATGATCGGCTTGCGATAGAGGATCGGTTTTGTGGTCGTGGCAACGGCAACACGACATGGTTAGACCGAGCATCGCACTGGCGGTTGTTTCGGTCAGGTCGGTCAAAACCTCGACACGAGCTCGATCCTGTTCGTTGAATAATTTGGCTGCGTTGTCGTAGGGTCCTAAGCGGAGATAGCCGGTGGCGATCAGGCAGTCCTGCTCTTGTTGGTCGCGCGGCGGTCCATCGAGCAGTTCGTCACCTGCCAGTTGCATGGTGATGAATCGATCGAAGGGTAGGTCACTGTTGGTTGCTCGCACCACCCAATCACGATAACGCCATGCTGTTTTGCGAAACTCATCCCAATCGAAGCCATTGCTGTCGCTGTATCGCACCACATCGAGCCACTGTCGCGCGCTGTGTTCGCCATAGCTGGGTGATGCCAACAGCCGATCGATAACCCGTTCATAAGCATCTGGAGACGGATCGCTAACGAACGCTTCGACTTCGTCGTGAGTCGCACGCAGACCTGTCAAATCGAGGGTCGCTCGCTGGATCCATTCCGCGCGATTCATCTCAGGCGAGGCCTGTAAACCCTGGTCGCGCCAGGCAGCCTCGAGGAACGCATCGATCGGATGGGAGGATCCATCGATGTCTGTCGGTAAGGAAGGTCTGCGGATCGCTTGCAACGACCAGAGATCGAGCCGTTCACCGCGATAGAGAATTCGGATCGGGTTGCGAGGGTCCTGCCAA
>JBILVV010000257.1:0-6995 GCA_044370255.1 Pirellula sp. | reverse complement strand
CAACGCTGACACATTTCTCGTGTGATAGCTACGTTTTCGACCACGCGTTCCTGCGATTGCCGTATCGTCAGCGGTTCACCCGCAAGATCGCCATCGAGGTTCCATCGAAGGGTTCCTTGGGAAACCGGAAAGGATGCCTTCGAAACAAATCGCCCATCTCGAACCTCGACGGGGATTTCTCCTTGGCCGATGTCGATACCGATGACGTTTGCACGATCCCAACCGATACTCGATGTCGCTTGCAACGATCGGGCCCAATGATCTGTCGGGTGCGAAGTCCACGCAAGATCCAAGGGTTGTGTTCGTTGACCTTCGATAGCGAGAAGTTCACCGATGTAAGGTCGCAGGCGCTGCGCCGCTGTGGCAGCATCGTAAGTGATGCTCCCTTCTGAGTCGATGGACGTCTGGCCGGCACGCTGTTCGATTATCGCTTGGCCACCATACGCAAGCCACTCGGTTTGCACTTGCAACTTCGATATGTCCGTCTTCCCTTGAGGTATCGAATATTCTCCGTCAATTGTGAGTTTGGCTTGGGGCTCCTCCCACAACACTTCATCCTCTGCGCGTCCGCCGCCTGTGCTGACCAACTGCCCAGTTGGTCGTCGCCCCGGTTGCACCGCTCGTAATTGAATAGCATCGGAAACCAACTGCCAGCGGATCGTCTCAGGGTCAATCGTCCAATGCACTTGCCCCGTGACATCGCCTGTAACATTGAACGTACTGGGTTGCGGTGTTCCATTGGGGGAGTTCCACTGCACTGAAGACATCAAGCGATCGGGAGCGATACGGAATACAGCTTGGCCGTCGCGAGCGAGTGATTTGCCGGGTATAGCTGCATCCTGAGCTTGGAGTGCGAAGGACTCGGACTGAACCAGCAGAGAATCCACTTTCGTTCTCGCGATATCGCTGGTATCGAAGCGACCTGCGAACTTTCCGACCATGCGAGATTCCTGAACCGCCATATCGGCGGTGGATACTCGGAATGGTTCCAGGTTCCAATCCGCCTTGGTGATTTCGAAATGAGCGAGGTCGACACCTCCGTGAGCCTCCAAGTTGCATTTCCCGGCGATATCAACACCCGGATCGATCCCGCCGAACATCTGAGCGCGGCGTTGCCAACGTGCAAGTTCTCCCTGAAGCTTGATTTGCATGCTCGCGGGAGGAAGCTTTTGCTCGCCCGGTGCCGCGGCGGTTAAGGCCAAGGGTTCGAGCAAATGAACGCTGCAGGATTCTTCATTCGACTTCAGCTCCAGATGTGCGCGATCGACTTGAAGCAAGCTGAGTCCATCGAGACGGGATACCGAGGAGAACTCACCATCCCATGCAGGTTCGTCGATCTGATGCTTACCATGTGCAATTCGCAAAGGAGTTGTGCGAAGCGATCCACCAGATACCAAACGATTCCCCTCGTCGATTTTCCACGTAAGGGACCCTTGAGCCGATCCACTTAGACTGTCAAATGGCAACACAAACCATTGCGATAGTCGTTTCTCCATCTTGTCGAAATCAAGTTGAGCCGTTAGTCTTCCATCCCGCGGATCCCCCGAACCATCGATCATGCAGAACTCGGAATCGCAGTCCACGCGAAAACTGGGCAGATCGGATGATCCTCCTTGAACTTGGATGGCAGCTTTTAACGCCTGATCCCAGGCGATCGTATTCCCTTGTACCTTCGCTTGTAGTTTCCCAAGTTCGATCTGGCATGAGGCAGTCGGTGGGGATACTAAGCCGGAATCTGTCTTGGCAACGCGATGTTGGACCGCGTTGAGCGTGGCAACGCCTGCGAGCAATTCAACCTGATCTTGGGTTCGGATCAAGTCGGGAGCAACGCGACTCAATCGAGGCAAATCGACGCTCCCTTGCAAATCCAAGTCGGAATCCTCAAACCATGGTTTCGTCATGGTCGGTACTTGAATCGGCCATGCAAAATCGGCCTTCGCGAACATCGAACCGATATCACAATCCAACTTTGAACCCCGTGTGCTCAATCGATTGGGGGTCATGTGGATGTCGCCACTAAGCTTGATTTGCTCCAATTGAGCCCCACGAGCTCCAAGCAGCTCCGGTGCGATAACCTGAAGATTGTCGACCTGCGCCGTTTGAACATTGGCCATCATGGAATTCTGACTGGGAAACCCAACCTCGGCTTGGACCGTTGCCTGACCAACCACGCGGTCGATCGGTAGATCTGGCATCCGGCGTTTGATTAGGCTAACCCATTGCAATGGCATGTCCTGCGTCGCAATGCTCATGCGAAGCGACGACAAACCTGTCGTACCGGGCAAGCTAGTCGTCCCCGTCATGCCTGCATCATTCGCGGTCGATTGAGTACGGATGAGAAAACTGCCTCCCACAGGAGATTCTCCAGGAAGCGCGTTGGTCTGAAGCAAGCGACCGACCAAAGTCATCGGCGGAAAGGGTTGCTCTGCCGTGGGCAACGGAAGATCAGCTTCCTCGAATTGAATCTCCCATGCGGTCAGGTCGACGCTATCTCTTGCATAGAGGACCGCATTGGCCAATCGTATTCTGCCCGTGAATGCGGATGTGCTGCCACTCGGTGCGGGCTCGTCGGTCGGCGGGGATGCAACCAACCACGGCTTGAACGCCTCTTCGAGATTCGTGGTCCCAGGCTGCACGTCCAGCGCGATGGATGCGTCCCGGATTTCGACAGTCCCGAGGCTCTTGTAGTTCGTCATCAGCGAGACGAGAGATAACTGTGTATTCACCTCGCCGACCTGCACCAAATCGCTACCACCCTCGTCAATCAATCGCAGGCCGGTTACCGAGATCGGTCGAAACCAGCCTCCTTGGATAGACTTTAGGTCGATCCGCATCGGACTGATGCCAGCGTTGCGATTGATCATCGAGACCGCGAAATCGCGGTTTTGCAACAGCATCGGAACTCCGAAGAACAACGCGAGGAAAAAACCACCGACGACGACGGCGATGATGTGCCGTTTCTTCCAACGTCGCGTTCGTGTTTTCTGAAACCCGGCTTCCTTGGCAACTCGTCTCATGATTGGACTTCCTATCCTTTTCTATCCTAGTAAATGCCTGCATTTTTTTAGGATCAAGCCTCCAGTCTAGACTAGTTGCTCGATTCAGGTCGAGGTCAGTCGTATCGATCTTCATTCGAAGGATCGATCCTGCTATAGTGCGTTAACGACTTGTTGTTGATCACGATTTGTTATCTGCAAGTGGAGATGCAAGCATGGATGCCGCGTCCCGAACCGGTCTTCTGCTCCTGGTTTTTCTAAGCACTTTGTTTTTTGGTAGTCCAGGTAGGGCGCAACAGCCCCCCGAACCCTCTCCGATCCCGGCCCCGAATCCGCTTCAGATATTTGCTCAGTGGGTCGGTCAGTGGATGGCAAAGCCACAGACGATCTCAGTTCGCTTTGCCATTCATGAGGTCACCAAGAATGATGCTGCGGCAGTCGCACCCTGCGGCCACAAGATGTGCGCTGGTGGAAAGTGCTATGAGGTTGAGGAGGGAGTCATCGAAGGAACGCCATGCGATGCTCCTCGCACGGGCGATGCCTCAACGAACGACGATTCGATAACGCCTGCGGAGGAAGAACCGATTATCGAAGTTCCTGCCGCCCCGCCTCTCCCGCCGCGCTACCAATTCACACAGCGATCTCCTGTTGGCCGGGAGAACCCGCATCATACTGCAGCTATGGATTCCTTGCGTGCATCCCAGGTCAGCATCCCTGCATCCGTGCTCGTTTCCCTGCTGGTTGACCATGCTCGTAACGAGACTCAACTGGCGATGACGCGCGAATTGCTCGAAGAGCGAACCGCTTTCCTAGACCACATTCGCGAGTTGAGCGATCGCAATGCTCAATTGCAGTCGCAACTCGCTATCTCGCAGATCTACCTGGACTACCATGCGACCGCAAACGCTCTCGAGACCCCTGATGGCTCTTCGGATGTGCGTAGCATCCAAGAGGACCTCTCAAATATTCGGAGGCAGATCGCATTGCTGAAGCGAAATCAACCCGTTCCCTTTGCTCCGAGCTATGTCGGTTCCGAGGGCACGAACGAGAACGCCTGGTCGCAGCCCTGGAGATCCTCGCGCCGCTCCCACTATGTGCCGGTCGCTCCTCAGGGTGACAGCCCAGCGCAGGCTGCCCAAGATCCACAAAAGAACGTCAAGTAACGGTCCCAAGGTCGCGATACCTGCCTCTATGCAGTTGCCTCTCATAGACTCGGTCACAGCCAAAATCGACGCGTTGCGTCAGCGTCTGCGTATTGTCCCGACCCGTTCGGTGCTTATCGACGAGTGCTTGGGGCGGGTCCTAGGCCAAAGACTGTTTTCCTTTCGAGACAGTCCGGCCGTGGATGTGTCTGCGATGGACGGCTATGCACTTCGGTTGCAGGATGCCATCCTTGGCCGCATGTCGGTCCATGGTATTGCCAGCGCTGGAGCCAAGCCGTTGGTATGCCCCGCTGGGCAAGCGATCCGCATTTTCACGGGAGGTGCGGTGCCATTTGGAGCGGATTGCGTGGTTCCTAGAGAGCAGTGCATTGAGGAAACGAACAGCGTACAGATAACCGTTCCGGTGGATTCCATTCGAGACGGTCAACATATTCGTCGGCATGGTGAGAATGGTCTTAAGGGAGCATTGATCCTGGAGCAAGGAACGCTCTTAAACGGCCCGGCGATCTCTTCCCTGGTTTCCTTGAGCCAGGAAGATCGCATCGAGGTCTTTGATCCCGTTCGCATCTCCATACTGAACACAGGCGATGAACTCGTTGACCTAGGCCAGCCCATTCAAGACTGGCAAATTCGGGATTCGAACGGACCATTACTTTCCACGATGCTTGCCAGTCACGCATGGGCGCGAGCGCTCCGCAAAAAAGTGCCCGACGACCCAGTGCAAATCCGCGCAGCCCTATCGCAAGCCCTCGCCGAATCGGATGCCGTGATCCTGACCGGGGGTGTTTCCATGGGGGATACCGACCATGTACCCAAATCGATTGTCGATTGCGGTGGCGAAGTGGTCTTTCACCGAGTTCCCATTCGACCGGGTAAGCCTCTCTTAGGCGCTGTTGGGCCGAAAGGGCAAGTGATTATGGGCTTGCCGGGTAATCCAGTGAGTGTCGCGGTTACATTCCGCAAATACGCTCTGCCGTTACTCCGCTATGTCTCCGGCATGCGAGGAGAGGAAATCGCGGTTCGAGTTCCTATCGTCTGCGATGACGCCAAGACACTCGAGCTGATTTGGTTTCGGTTGGTGAAACTAGATGGGTCAGGAAACGCAATGGTTCTACCTTCCCAGGGCTCCGGAGATATCATCTCCCTCTCGAGCAGCGATGGCTTTGTGGAGATTCCGCCAGGGGTTCCATCCAAAGGTTCATTTCCCTTCTATCCCTGGACGGACGCCGTCGGTTCTATTTAGACGCATCCGAGAATCGAAAGGCTTTTCGAAGTAGATCCAAACTCTTCGGAATCGCGGTTCGATGATCCTCTTTCCCTTCGAACTCGAGCGATACCCAACCGCGGTAGTTATGGCGTCTCATGATATCGCCGATCCGTTGGTAGTCCAAATCCAGTTCGTACCACTCTCCACCGCCGTAGTAGGTTTTGGTTTGCAACAGGACCGTTTTTGAGGCAAGCATCTCGAGCTTCTCGTAGGGATTCTCCAAAAAATTGCCCGTGTCGAGTGTTACTTGCAGATAGGGAGAGTTGATCGCGTTCACGATGCGAAGCACACCCTCGGGGGTCAGGCCGAGCCCCCAATGATTCTCGAGCCCGAGAACCACGCCACACTTCTCCGCAGTCGGTAAGCATTCCGCAAGTGCATCGATGACCCACGGGAATCCGTCTTCTTCGGTAAATCCGGGCAACGGAGGCTCGATACCGCGATTGGCCATCAGTTCGTCAAAGTTCTTGCTGGTTCCCCATCGACCTGTGTTGACTCGCATCGTGGGGATTCCGAGTTTGTAGCACAGTTCGATCTGACCGATCGTCAGTTCGATATTCATCCGTCGAACTTCGGGATCAGGGGATACGAACCCTTGGTGTGTCGACATTCCGTAGAGGGTCAATCCTGCGAGCAACGCTTTTCGTTTAAGCGCCTGGCAGGCAGCATTGCTGAGCATCTCCGTTTGTGAGATTTGGTAGAGCAAAATCTCAACACCGTCGAACCCAACTTCCCCCGCATAGTCGATGCACTTGGAAACTTCTTTGAACTGGTCGTTCTTAAATCTCCACAGGGAATAGGTCGACAGACCGATCGGGTTCGTGGTGCGAGCCCCCGAACCGGCTTGATCGGCTTGGACGTGTGCACCGAAACGTGGAAACAGGGACGTTGCGGCAGCGGCACAACAAAGTCTCTGAAAGTCGCGTCGAAACATGTTCAGGATCCTGCAGAGGTGGGAATCGTCGAAGAAGTCAGGAAGTTTCTCAACAGCTTCAGTCCAAGAGCCTGACTTTTCTCGGGGTGAAACTGCGTTGCCGCTAGATTACCACGCCGCACCGCAGCGCAGAACGGGTGACCATAGTGACTTTCAAGCCAGACGTCCTGTTGGCGATCTGGAATCGCATAGTAACTGTGGACGAAGTAGAAGTAGGACGAGTCAGGAATATCCTGCAGTAAATTTTCGTCAGACTGTCGATTCACCACTTGGTTCCAACCCATGTGCGGAACCTTAAGTCGCGAGTCGGCTGGAAAATCAAACCGAACCACTTTGCCCGGGAGAATGCGTAGCCCTTCGTATTCTCCTCCTTCATAGCTGACATCGAAAAGGAGTTGCAATCCGAGGCATATGCCCAGAAACGGGCGGTTGTCTTCGACCCATTCACGGAGGAAACCAACCAGATCTCGCTGATGCAATTCATGAATCGCATCTCGAAAGGCACCCACCCCGGGCAGGATCAGGTGGGAAGCCGACCGAAGTTCACGCCAATCGCCACTGACGAGCGGTTCACCACCTGCACGGGCAACACCTCGCTCGACACTGCGAAGATTCCCCATCTGATAATCGATGAT
>JBILVV010000362.1:0-5202 GCA_044370255.1 Pirellula sp. | reverse complement strand
TCTTGGCCAGATCCTCTCGAATCGTTCCCGAGCCGAAGCAGGATACGTACTCGGCGAGGCCGTTGACCAAACCCAGTACCGGCGAAACGACGTGCGTCGCATAGTGCATGGGAATCATCCTTTCCCAGTATTCCGGCCAGCCATCCATATCTTGGGGATGCGAGGCCGCCATGTACTGGATCTTGCCCAGCTCCCCTTTCTGATACAGTTCTTTAAGGAAAAGAAACTCTCGGCTGTAAACGACGGTTTCAGCCATCATGTACTTTCGACCAGTCGTCGCCACCGCTTCGCAAATCTCGTCGCACTCTTCGATGGTGGTCGCCATGGGTACGGTGCACATCACATGCTTGCCTGCTCGCAAAGCGCGCAAACTCATCCAAGCGTGATCGGGTATAGGCGAATTGATATGGACAAAGTCGATCGTAGGATCCTCGAGCACTTTTTCAAACTCGGTGTATCGCGACGCGATCCCGAATCGATCGCCGACGGCATTCATTTCCTGTTCGTTGCGTCGGCAGATTGCACCAACCTCCGCATGAGGATGACGCTGGTAAATAGGTATGAACTCTGCCCCGAACCCCAGCCCCACCATGGCGACTCTGATTTTTTTGCTCATACGACGAAGAAACTCCTACGGCTTGAGTGGAAATATTTTGTGAGGAAACGGGACACAGGCTCCTATGGTTTTACCAAGCTAGCCATCGACTGGGAATGCATCCGTTGCACTGGATCAGCCATCCCAGGAGTGTCCATCCCAGGCCACGATGCGCCGCAACCAATCGACGAGTGCTGCGGTGTACAGGGACAGCAACAACTGCCCCTTGGCTTCATTAGCAACATGAGGCGAGCCGATGTAACCGGGATGGCTTCGATCCGCCGTTTTCCACGCGCGATGCCCCGGGCGAAATGGATTCCCCGGCTCAATCGGTTGCAATTTCGCAAAGTCGCCGACCAAATCCGGTCGAATCGCGAGGATCATCGACGTTTCCCATTCGCAAGCATGCCCCATGTCCCGTTGCACCATGTCAGGCCGAGATCCCCATGGTTCGACTTCAAAGCCCCAGTAGGTTTGCATCAAAAGGAGTAGATCGTGCCGAGCGCTGTAACGCTGGCGAGCTTCGAAAGTCGCTTGTTTGAGTGGCACATCGTTGCCCCCATGGCCATTAATGAAAACGATCCTTCGAAAACCTTGAGAGATCGCGTTGTCGACCAGATCGTTGATCATGTCGAGATAGGTTCTCGGCGCCGCCGAGAGTGTCCCGCCAAAATCGAGATGATGATGGGAATTACCCAGCCACATCAGCGGCGCGAAGATCACTTGCTCTCCGATCACTTGTTGCGTGCGCTCGATGATCGTGCCGAGTATCAAGCTGTCGGTCCATACAGGCAAATGAGGACCATGCTGCTCAATCGCGGCTACGGGAAAGACGATGGGTGTATCATGGGCCAGCGACCGGATTTTCGCTGCTGTCAGCTCTGCAAAGTTCACTTGGTTCCCTTTCTCAATGGATCAAAGTTCTACCAGCATATCCGATCGATTCGCACGCGGGAGTCGCAAGCTGCTCTCACGATGGAAGATTCTTGTTTGAACCACCGAGGCTTGCAGGTTTTTCAGCTAAGCCCAGACGAAGCTTGGTCACCGAGGTCCGAATGGGACGGAAGAGGGCCGTGGGTCGTCCAAGCCAATCGCGGTCGCACCACGGGCCCAGACCACGAGCCAAGGTACTCCTTGCGCATTGCACCTGTATCGTGCACAAGGAAGCTGAGGACCGAATCAAGGCTGATCGTCGGCTTGCCGAGCTCCGGCCCCAAATGGACCGTAACAAAGTACCTCGTGTCGTTCAGAAAATTCGGAGGGAACCAACATTGAGTCCGATACACACCCGGTTCTAGCGGGGATCCAAAAGACGGATCGAACGCAGTGTTCATGGAGGGCGCGTTGGCGGTTGTCAACACATGGATGCCCGATTCATCCTTGAGCAATATCTGCACGGTGTTGATCGTGCCTGGAGTTGTGACTTCGTACTCTACCGTTACGCCGATCTCTGCATCGATATCGACCTGCGGTGTCGGAGTATCGGACGCGGTTCCATTGACAGAGATGCTTCGCAAACGCACATTCGCAGAACGAGGCGCTTGATCTTCGGCCCAATGAACGACTCCATCCAAGGTATTCATAGCAGCCAAGTATCGCTCGATGACCTTGCTGGGTAAATCGTCGGCAACCAAGAGTCCTTGATCGAGCAGAACAACCCGCGAACACATGTTGGCGATCGCCGCTAAATTATGCGACACGACGAGTACCGTGCGACCTTGGGTTCCCAGTTCGGTTGCTTTCCCCATACATTTGCGTTGAAAAGCCTGGTCTCCCACGCTCAGGACCTCGTCGATGATCAGCACATCCGGTTCTAGATGGGCTGCTACCGAAAAGCCAAGTCGCACGGTCATGCCGCTCGAATAACGTTTCACCGGCGTATCTAAGAAGGACTCAACCTCCGCAAAGGCTACGATCTCATCGAAACGCTTGCGGATCTCAGATCGTTTCAGTCCCAGAATCGCGCCGTTCAAGAAGATGTTTTCCCGTCCAGTAAGTTCCGGATGGAATCCTGTCCCCACCTCCAAAAGGCTTCCGACCCTTCCTCGCACACCGACTCGGCCTCGCGTTGGAGTGACGATGCGAGACAGAATCTTGAGTAACGTGCTTTTGCCGGCCCCGTTGTGTCCAATCACTCCGACAACTTCGCTCTGTTTGACCGAGAAGTTCACGTCGCGAAGCGCCCAAAAGCCATCCGACTCAAAACGAGCATCGCCGCGACGAGCAGGAGACACAGATGACGTGGCGCGACCCAGGGTTCGAAGAAGCCATGAGGTTGCGGCTTGAGTCGCCACCTCGGTCAATCGACTGTATTCGGAATACGCTCCCAACTGAAACCGTTTGGATACGGCATCGACGTGGATCGCTAACTCGTGAGGGTTGGACGTCATGCGGCTAGATCCGGTCGGCCATCCATTGATCTGCGTATCGAAACCACGCTAATCCCGAGATCGCGAGTATGAACGTGATCGCATAGGCCGTGATCAAACCCGCGATCGACGGAAACGGTTCTCCGAGGATCGCCCATCTCGCCAATCCGATGTTCGCTGCAATCGGATTCGCTTCATAAAGCCAAATCCAGTTTTGACCGAGCATCGGCAACAAACGTTTTGCATCGTAGACGACCGGCGAGACGAACATCCCGATTTGTAGAGCGAATGGAAGCGCATAGCCGACATCGCGGTATTGAGCGTTCAAGCTCGAGAGCCATAGGATGCAACCGAAGCAGAAAACGATCAATCCCATCGCGGCCACCGGAGCGACCCAGAGGGTGCTCCAGGAAATCGATACTCCCAGCCCCCAGCACAGCGGCAGGATCAGGACGGACCCAACCAAAAGATCGAAAACCGCACACAATAAACTCGATAAGGGGAGCAGCATCCGAGGAAAATAGATCTTAGTTACAACATGGCGATAGTTCACCAACGAGCCCGTCGCATCGCGGAGACTGTTGTTGACCAACTGCCAGCATAGCATTCCGATCAAGATGATCGGTGCGTATCGAAATGTCGCACCTGCATTGCCAGCTCCCAAGATAAAGAACAGCCCCATGAAGATGAGAGTGCTCAGGAGCGGTTGCAGCAGAACCCAGAGAACACCGATAAAGACCTGCCGATATCGGATCAGCAGATCGCGAAGAAAAAAGCTGTAGAGAAGTTCCCGCGAACGCCAGCCTTCGACCAACTGGTTTAGCCCGAACGGGTCCGGCTGGCCGTAGTAGCGGAGCGGTTCGTGCTGCGATGCAGGAGAAGACATGGATGAGCCTGGGATGTCGGACGGGAGCGAGGGGCAACAGCCGATGTCACAGTATAGCTCACCGTTCCGGGCTGACCTGTGAATCAGGCACGGAGTTAGGTCAGCCTTTAACGGCCGATGCGAAATGTGCTGCCCCCGCCGAAGGACGGTCCAGCAGGAAAACCTCCGCCTCCGAACGATGGTCCGCTCGGCCAGCCACCAATCACGATCCCTACACTGGGAGTCGGACGGGAATAATAGCTCCCGTAGTAGCTCCCGTATTGCGGAACACCGTGGTACGGAACACCGTAAATCGGTTGGCAAGGATGGGGATGATGGTAACCCCACGCTGGGTTCTGTCCGTACCGATAGCTGTAGTTGTAGCTATAGCTATAGTTGGGATTTGGGACAAAAACCCGACTGCCGTTCCCATAATGAACTCCGTTTCGAGTCACGATCACGCCTCGGTTGTTCGATATCCCCCACGGAGGATCTGCGACTGCCGTCTGGTTCATCGATGTTAATCCGCCCACTCCGAGCAACGTTCCGAGCATCCATGATTTCCAACTTTTCGCCACCATGATTAAACCCCCATCTTTCATCTTCTGAGGCCCCGTAGCGCGGCCGATAGACCTCAACTTGGAATCATCCGCGACTATTCCCCTTGCACTACAATTCCCATGCCTAATCCAAAGAATATTGGGAACGGGAACAACGGTTGGCCTATTGCTCAGGGAATAGACAAAAGCGACGGCCGGGTCTACCATCCGAGCTTCCGTTCGTGAGATTCATTACGCATCCGAGTGTGGGCGCTCTTGTCGTCAAATGTGTTACAAGTTGTTGGGTTAACGAAGCGGTACGGCGAATTCGCCGCGCTGCAGGAATGCAGCCTCGATATACCCGAGGGCTCGATCTTCGGTCTGCTAGGACCCAATGGAGCTGGCAAGACCACGCTGATTCGATGCGTGCTCGGGTTCTTGAAGCCAACGAGCGGTGGAGCCCACGTTTGTGGCTTGGACTGTAAGGAGCAATCCTTGGAAGTTCGTCAGCGCGTAGGCTATCTGCCTGCGGAATCGAAGTTGTTTCGGCTGATGCGAGGCGAGGACTGCTTGCAGTTCTTTACGTCGATTCATCCCCGAGGGGATTTCGACCGAAGCAAGCGGATTGCAAAGCGACTGGATCTGGACCTGAATCGTCGAGTCGCCTTCATGTCGACAGGGATGCGCCAAAAGCTGGCCATCGCGTGTGTTTTGGGATGCCCGAGTCCGTTGATGATTCTGGACGAGCCGACTGCGAACCTGGACCCATCGGTTCGCAACGAAGTTCTCGGCTTAGTTCGAGAGGCCAGACGGGATGGTTGCACTTTTGCCTTC
>JBILVV010000256.1:0-7018 GCA_044370255.1 Pirellula sp. | reverse complement strand
TTGGAGAACTACAATGCCGTTGGGGGATTTCGAACGAAGGATGGTTCGTTCGATATCGATGCGTCGGGCGAGTTTGCGGACGGCTCTCGATTTAGCGGCCCTTCGGATTTGAAAACGATTCTTCAAGCGAAGAAGGAGGATTTTGTCCGATGCCTCACCGAAAAAATGCTGACCTATGCTTTAGGACGAGGCGTCGAGTATTATGATCGCCCGGCGGTTGAACGCATCGTTCAAGCCATGCCCGGCCACGAGTATCGGATGCAGTCGTTGATTCAGCAAATTGTTTTGAGCGAACCATTTCTCAAACGACGAGGAGTGTCGCAATGAACGTCACCCCAATCGGTCGCGCCATGTTCATTCTTTGGGAGGTCTCAACATGTTGATTCCAAGCCAAGCTATTGCTCGGCGAACGGTGCTTCGAGGACTGGGGGTATCGCTCGCGTTGCCGTGGCTTGAAGCGATGGGGCCAGTGACCAGTTGGGCTCAAGATGTTGCGGCCGATTCTGCGGCTGCGAAAACTGCGGCTCCAAATCGAATGGCATTTCTGTATGTTCCCAATGGCAAGAATATGGCCGACTGGACCCCGAGCACGGAAGGGGCCGGGTTTGAGTTGACTCCGATCCTCGAGCCGTTGGCTAAAGTGAAGGACAAGTTATTGGTGCTGTCTGGTTTGACCGCTGATGGTGCGCGAGCGTATGCCGATGGGGGCGGTGATCATGCGCGAGCGTTGTCCGCATTCTTGACCGGCGCGCGGCCTCTCAAGACGGATGGCATCAACATTCGCAATGGGGTCAGTGTCGATCAGGTTGCTGCAGCTCGGATCGGAGATCAAACGCGGCTCCCATCGATTGAGATTGGGACGGAAGCGGGCGCGATGGCAGGGAACTGTGATTCCGGATACAGCTGCGTTTATTCCTCGACCATGTCTTGGAGGTCTGCCACGCAACCGCTGCCGAAAGAGATCCATCCGAAAGTGGTATTCGACCGTCTATTTGGTGCGAGCAATGATCCTGCTCGAGCCAAACGAGATTTGCGTCGCAAAAGTGTCCTTGATTTCGTTCGCGAGGATTCTAAGTCCTTGGCGCATCGATTGGCAGCGAACGATGTGCGGAAACTCGACGAATACTTTGCTTCGATTCGTGATATCGAAGTCCGCATCGAACGAGCGGAGAAACTCCCTCCTGTGAAGACACCCGACTATCAGGTAGCACCCTCGGTTCCGGCGGTTTATGAAGAGCATATTCGGATGATGTTTGATCTGATGGTTCTGGCGTTTCAAGCGGATGTAACGCGCGTTGCAACGTTCGTACTGGCCAATGAAGGTAGCAACAAACCGTACGCCTTTATCGATGTTCCCGAAGGGCACCACGATCTTTCGCACCATGGCGGGGATGCTGGCAAGCAGGCCAAGCTCAAGCAGATCAATCTGTTTCATACCAAGCAGCTAGCGTACTTCCTAGAGAAACTGAAATCGGTTCAGGAAGGGGATGGTACGTTGCTCGATCATTCGATGATTGCATACGGAAGTGGCATTCACGATGGGAACGCGCACAACCACGATGATTTGCCGGTATTAGTGGCTGGTAGAGGTTGCGGAACCTTGCAGACCGGTCGGCATCTGCGATACGCGAAAGAGACACCGATCAGCAATTTGTGGCTGTCACTGCTCGACCGGATGGAGGTCGATATGGAGAAGCTGGGGGACAGCCGCGGACACTTGCCCCATCTCACGTAGACCGAAACCGAGTGGCATACGCATTCGCGTGGTCATCGGTGTTCAGGTGATTTCGGAAGAGTTCTAGCCCTCGCGGAACAGGATCTTTTCGTCCTCGTACTCGTACTCGTACTCAGGACGCATAAGCGTTCGGTACTCGTACTCGATGGCTCGTCGTCGATAGCAGCATCGCGACGGTCCGATACTCCGAACCGAGACATAGTGGTACATTGCAATGATCCGAACGAAGTACGAGTACGAGCACGAGTACCGTCCAGTCGGACTGAGCACGAGTACGACGAGTAGCCTGAACAAGCCGATGCACCGAAAGCTCGGTCGGCGCGATTGCTCTTGGCGATATTAATTCTCGTCTTCGGTGATCGTTTTCGTTATGCGACGGAGTGGGCACATTGTCGGATCGCATCCGGCAATGCTTCACATTCCAGCGCAAATACGCGGCGCTGGAGCGATTCCGGAGTATCGTCAGGCAATACTTCGCAGGCGCGTTGCAATATGATCGGTCCATGATCGTACTGGTTGTCGACCCAATGGACGGTACAGCCGGAAATCTTGACCCCGAAGTCGATCGCTGCAGCGTGCACCTTGAGTCCGTACATACCATGCCCACAGAACGCCGGGATGAGTGATGGATGGACATTCATCACTCGATGGTCGAAGTCGCTGGGTATGAGCAGGTGTTCTAAGTAACCTCCCATAACCACGAGTGCAGCGCCCGACTTTCGAATTGCCTCAAAGATATTCTGAGAGTGAAGTTCTGGATCGGAATAATCGCGGCGGCGAATAACTTGCGAAGGAATGTTCGCTTCTGCCGCAAACGCAAGCCCGCGGGCATCTTTGCGGGAGCTGATCACGAGTCGAAAGTCGACGGTTAAGGATCCCGCTCGTTTTTTCTCAATGAGATTGTGGAGGGTCGTTCCACCGCCGGAAATCAAAACTGCGATCGGGAGGTTTTGCATGAACAGGTCGTTGCTCCAATCGAACGAGTGTCGGATCGCATCGAGAGTTGTTTCTCTGACGATGCCTGGAGCGACGAACGTTTTGCCTAATTTCGTCTTGCAACGCGTGGGTTTTGGACCACATAGAGCTTGGGATCGTCAACTATCCAATCGGTGCTCCAATCGCGGCCGTTGTCTCCATTGACCACATTGTAGAAGAAAGATCGGATTTCTTCACACCGGTATCCGTAGGGCATCGCCGTCGCGATGTAGTCATCGCGCGTGAGTTCCTCGACACCTGGCTTGGCGAAGTAGTGAACTAGACCATCCGGAGTGAATGACATGCCCAATGTCCACCAGCCTGTGCCGGTTATCTCAGGACCTAGAAAATCCCCGCCATTTCGATCAGCACGTACACGGAAGTAGGCATAGGGAACGAGTTTACCGTTCTCTTGCCGTGTCCCGCGCAGGATGAATAACCCCGGCCAGTAGACTTCGTCTTTTTCTGATTTGCTCGAGAAGAACAGGACTTGCTTGCTTTCCATCACGCGCGTTTCGACGGCAGCCCGGAATGCAAAGTGAGGTCCGTTCCGTTTTTCCCATTCTTGCAAGGGAGGAATGAAGACGCGGGTCGTGATGTTGGGGGATTGCGAAACCTTCAGAGTGCCGCCCATGCGATACTGCACGTTGCAGATAAAGTCGTCTTGGTGCATTTTGTTGCTGGGTCGGTTGGGAATCCCTGTAAAAAGGGAACGCATCAGGAGCGAGCCTTCGCTACCCGGTAGGCCGCCTGAAGGTGTGGGAACTCGCTTGACGACATCTGGGTGTCCGCGTTTTGCCCCTTCGTACCATCGACCGTTGTTCGACTTGCCCATGGGCATCCGTTGGTTTTCGTCGATGTCTTCGGTGCTTTTCGGGTCTTGTGGTACATACCCCCAGTTTTCATCTTCGAAGTCGTCACCGACCTGTTTGAGTTGCACACCGGTGCCGGGGACCACAATTTCGCTTCGGCCTTGGCCGAACGTGATTGGGGCCCAAATCGAGCACAAAGAAACACCGACCAGCAGACCTCGAGCAACCGATAAACAGGCCATAGAGTCCCACCCTGTGTTTGGATTTGATGAATACCCGGTTCGGGATCACGGAGATTCCACAAAATCCCTATCGGATCCCGCAGACGGAAAAACCGTCATTTTCAGTTGAGCTACCAAACTGACCCCAAATTGCGTACCTTAACGAGTGTTGGAAAGATCCTTGGTGTCCTTGATTGGGGGTGTCCTCGATTGGGGGTGTCCTCGATTGGGCTCCCTAATCTGGACGAATCCTCGGGAAACCTATTGCGTCCTCTCGGATAGCCACAGAATGCCAGTTGCCGACAGCCAGAACGATGATGGGAACTCAAACGGCTTAGGGAAGCCGAACCCGTACGCAATGTCTTCGGACGGTTCACCTGGAAATCGCAATGCCGGTTCGATGGTGGGGCGACTCGGCGAGACAGGCAAGATTACCGCCGTGATCATGATCATGGCGATCGCCTTCTGGTTTGTATCCAAGAAACTCAAGGGTGTCACTTGGGCCGACGTTCAGCGCGGATTCGACAATCTACCCGTCAGTCACATCGTTGTGGCAATCCTGCTGACAGTGCTCAACTATTTCATCCTGACTGGTTACGATTGGATCGCGATTCGGCATCTGAAGAAGAAGCTTCCGTTTTCAAAGATGATCGCAGGTGCCGTAGTCGGTTACTCTTGCGGCAACGTGCTGGGTTGGTTGTTTGGTGGCAATATCGTTCGTTACCGAATGTACTCCAAATGGGGTTTTTCCACGCTCGAGATCATTGCGTTGGTTTCCATTCTGTCGATCACGTTTTGGCTGGGATTATTTCTTCTCGCGGGTGTTGCGTTCCTTGTTTTGCCAGTGCATTTACCCGACGACGTTTTGAAGATGTTGACCTTCGAGTCGAAGTTGTGGGGTCATATTTCGTTCTCGCAGAAATTACTCGGCGGCATCTTTTTAGGTTGTGTACTTGCCTACTTGTTTGCGTGTTTGGTGATACGCAAACCGATACGGTTTCGCGATTTCTCTGTGTCACTCCCACCGTTTCGTTTGTCGTCGATGCAATTAATTGTTTCTGCTGGCGATTTTTTGTTAGCTACGGCGACTCTGTACGTTCTGTTGCCACCGGATATCGTAGGCCCGGACAAGATCAATTTCTCCACGGTTCTCATCGCTTACTTGACGGCTCAGATTGCGGCGGTTCTCACGCACGTTCCAGGCGGATATGGGTTGCTCGAAGCCATCTTGCTAACATTTCTCGAAGGGCCTGATTCCAGCAATACAGGGCCTGTACTCTGTGCGGTGATACTGTTCCGCATCATCTACTATCTCTTACCGTTCTTGGTGGCGATCGCCCTGTTCATCAGGAATGAATTCACGCCGTCGTTAACGCGAGCAGAGACCGGCGATGGAGGGTAGTTCCGGTCAAGTATCAAAGGCAACGAATTGGCAGAGTGCGTTGCAAGGCGCTGTTCGTTCGGTGGATGAATTGTTGTCGCTCTTGCAGTTGCGATTCGAGGATGTTCCGGACTGTGATCGCGCAAGTGGTTTTCCATTGCTTGTTCCGCGGGAATATATTGCGAGGATGCATCCGCGCGATCCGCGTGATCCACTATTGCTGCAGGTCTTGCCTCGGGGGCTCGAAAATAGCTTTGCTTCCGGGTTCGTCTCTGATCCCGTTGGTGATCTGACGAGCGAGGCGGCTCCTGGTCTTCTGCACAAATACCCATCGCGTGTTCTGATGATCGCCACAGGCATGTGTGCTGTGCATTGCCGATATTGCTTCCGACGGCACTTTCCTTACGACGAAAAGCCGAAGTCGATCGAGAGTTGGCAACCGGCATTGCGAGCGATTGCCGAGGATTCGAGCGTCGAGGAGGTGATCTTGTCTGGGGGAGATCCTCTTTCACTCGGCAATGCGAGACTGCAGCAGTTGGTTCAGGCCATCGACTCGATTCCCCATGTGCGGCGATTGCGATTTCACACTCGGTTTCCGTTGATGATCCCGAGCCGTATTGATTCAGGGTTCTTGGAACTGTTGCGTCAAACGCGGCTTGCAACCCTGATGGTCTGGCACATCAATCATGCCAACGAGATCGACGAGCATGTGGCAGAAGCCGTTGGTGAGTTGCGACGAGTTGGCGTGCAACACCTCAATCAGTCGGTGATGCTGCGTGGCATCAACGACTCGCTTGACTCGCAATGCAAGCTATCTATGCGATTGGTCGATATCGGGATCTTGCCGTATTATCTGCATCAATTGGATCGGGTACAGGGAGCCGCGCACTTTGAGTGCTCCGTGGATTCGGGACTCGCATTGGTTGCGGCCATGCGGAAGCGGTTGCCTGGGTATGCTGTCCCTCGATTCGTGCAGGAGATACCGGGCGAATCGAGCAAGACACTCTTAAGCTGACGCGCTAGCATCGTTCCACGCAAGGGATCGTTGCGGGCCATGTTTCGGTTTGCTACATTCGCGTTACCTGACGAGATGAGTTTGAGGAACATGAAAGCAGCATTTTTCACACAGCCTGGTCCGCCGGATTGCATTCAAGTTGGCGATGTGCCGACCCCGGTTTGCACGAGAAACCTTGTGTTGGTGCGAGTCCGGGCATCATCGGTTAATCCGATCGACACCTACATTCGCAATGGCGCGAATTTTTGGCCGCTGCCCAGTCCTTACGTGATCGGTTGCGATTTCGCGGGGGAGATCGTGGCGGTTGGGGAGAACGTTGAGAACTTCAAGGTTGGGGACCGCGTGTGGGGATCGAATCAGGGTTTGATGGGACGGCAGGGAACGTTTTCTGAGTATGCACTGATTGAGCCGCGGTGGGTTTATCCCTCTCCTGATTCGGTATCTGACAGCGATCTAGCGGCATGTGCCCTGGTCGGCATCACAGCGCATTTGGGTCTATTTCATCGCGCAGGGCTCAAGGCAAATGAAACTGTGTTTGTGCGTGGTGGTACTGGTGGAGTGGGGGCCATGGTGGTGCAGATGGCTAAGGCTGCGGGTGCGACGGTGTTCACATCGGCCGGGAGTTCTGAGAAAGCGTATCGCTGTCGCGAGTTAGGTGCCGACGAAGTGATCGAATATCGCGAATGCGATTTGAAGACGCGGTTGCTGGAACTCTCGCCCAAGGGTGTAGATGTTTTCTGGGAGACGTTGCGCGAGCCCGATTTCGATCTAGGAGTCGCCTGCATGGCACCTAATGGGAGGATGGTGCTGATGGCGGGACGCGACGCGAGGCCGCCGTTTCCCGTTGGACCGTTTTATGTCAAAGGCTGTTCTCTGTTT
>JBILVV010000027.1:0-23153 GCA_044370255.1 Pirellula sp. | reverse complement strand
TGCCCGATTACCAGATCGGGGGAACCGAGGTTGCTGGTGCGATTGGCCACACAGCCGCTGAAGAAAGCGGAGGCGGCCAGCGCGAGAGCATGTCGGCGGCTGATGGATCGGGAGCAGATTTGTGGACGGACAGGAGATTGCATCACCAAACATGATATACCATGCCGACACGGCTTGAAGATTTCTTTTGCTTGCAAGATAATGCTTACGGTGTTGTTGGCCGTGGTTTTGGCCACCGATTTGGAGGATAGCCGAATGGTTAGGAACCTGACTCGAAATCAGGCGCCGGGAAACCGGTTGTGGGTTCGAATCCCATGTCCTCCGCTAAACAGAAAAGCAGCTCACGTGCCCGAAGAGCCTCGATCGAAAACCGAATTGCGAAAGATGGCGGGCAAAAGATATATCGAGGATCAAATTCCTTGAAGAGTCTTTACCGCATGGGGTTCGAATTTCTCCTGCCACTTTGGATCGCGACGGCATCGACACTGACGAGTACGATAGTTGAATTCCCGGAGGTAATCACTATCGCTTTGGCGTAGAGCGGGTCGTTGACAGGCCCCGCGTCGAATTTTGTGATGTCGATCTTGGCGACCCCTGCGGGCGAATGCTTTGCCCGAACGCCGTGCTGCAGAACGCGAGCATCAGACTCAGCCAGCAGAAATTCACCGTGTCTCGGAAGCGATTCATTTCAATCCCCCTTTTTTATATTTGTGGGTAAGTGCCGGGTATGTTCGATGTTGCTGACTTCTAGAAACTCGATCAGGGTCATGATCATGAGCTTGGCCGCTTGTGTCTGACGAGCGCAGCGAGCGGCGATGTCTTGTGAGGACTTGGGCGAAGGTGACGATAAGCGATACTCTTTGCAGATCGCGGCCAACGTTTTGTTGCGAACGGCTACTGCACAGTAAACGATTCCATCGAGATGCTCTGGGGATCCGGGGCCCAAGTGTCCAGTGATCGCTCCCGAGAGAGTGGCTTCGGGGGTGCGTTGCAAGGCCGATTGGGCTAGAGCCGCGGTGACCACATCGCTGACCGGTCCCACGTTGGGATCCTCGAGCACCGCAGGCTCAATTCCCGCCCAACGGATTTTTGAATCATTGCGGTAGACCACCAGCGAGCCGCATAAACAATTCGAGACTCCAGGGATTCCACCCAATTCCGCAGCCACTAGTCCTGCGGTGCAGCTTTCTGCCAGCACGAGCCGATGCTCGAATCGACGCAGTGACGCATACAAATTCAATGTTTCCGAGTACACTAATATTTCCTTGATGTTGCCCCCTGATTTCCCGCCTTTGATTGTATCTCCGAGAACGTGCTCGCAAACGAATCTTCGCCGCGAAGCCCCAAGGCTCGCCCTATTTCAGGAACCCACATTCCCGCGTTTTGCTTTGGGACGGTTCACGAATTGGCCCACTATGCAGCATACATTGTGGCGGGATTGGTGCGAGAACGAGCCGCACTCGGACAAAAGACGGTGATCGGGTTGCCCGCTGGCTCCACCCCGCTTTCGACCCTGCGAGAGCTGATTCGACTCCATCGGGACGAAGGACTCGACCTGTCGAATGTTGTCCTGTTTCTGCTCGATGAGTACTACGGCTTGCCTCCAGGAAGCCCCCAGTCGCACCGCACATGGCTGCATGAGCAACTCGTCCAGCATGTCAACATTCCACCCGAACAGGTTCACTGCATGGATGGGAATGTACACGCCAGCGACGTCGACCTCCATTGCCGACGATTCGACGAAGCCATTCAACAGGAAGGAGGCTTCGATCTTGTCCTGCTGGGGATCGGGATGAATGGGCATATCGGATTCAACGAACCCTTCTCCGCCCGACGCAGTCGCACTCGATTGTGCACCCTGGATCCGATCACACGCCGAGGTGTGGCAAGCGACTTCTTCGGAGAGGAGAATGTCCCGACGCAGGCGCTCACGGTCGGCCTCAACGCAATCCTATCCGCGCGCCGTATCCTGCTCATGGCGATCGGTGAACACAAGGCTAAGATCATCGTCGAAGCGCTCGAGGGTGCGATCACAGAACGGGTCCCCGCATCGTTTCTTCAAGAGCACGGCGATGTCCGAACCCTTCTCGATACACCTGCAGCATCGTTGCTCAAGGGATACTCCACACCTTGGCGACTTCGCAACGTCGACTGGAACGATGACCTGATCAAGCGAGCGGTTCTATGGTTGTGCAGCCAGACGGGCAAGTCGCTACTCAAGCTCGATGCGGATGATTACCGTGCGCACGATCTGCATCAGTTGCTACGGCATCATGGACCTCCTGAACGGTTGTCGCAGTCGGTCTTTCAATGGATGCTCAATACCATTGACTATCATCCAGCGGGCACGGAGTCGAAACGCGTTCTCTGCTTCAGCCCCCACCCCGATGACGATGTCATCAGCATGGGTGGAACGCTGATCCGCTTGATCAATGATCAGCATGATGTGCATATCGCGTACATGACCAGCGGCAACATTGCAGTCTTCGATCACGATGCTCGCATGGTCGCCGATCTGGTCTCGGAATACAACCGTATCTTTGGAATCGAGACCGATCGATCATCGGCATTGGCGGAGGAAATCCGATCCTCCATTCAAAACAAACGCCCTGGACAACCCGACACGCAATCTGTCCTGAATATCAAGGGATTGATCCGAAAGAACGAAGCGCGGGCTGGAGCTATCGCAATCGGTTGCAAAGAGAGCAACCTACACTTCCTCGATCTTCCCTTCTATCGCACTGGGACAATCGCCAAGAATCCTGTCGGGGCCGACGATATCGCCATCCTCGATGAACTCCTACGGCGAGTGATGCCCGACCAAATTTATGTCGCAGGGGACTTGGCCGACCCGCACGGCACACATCGCGTTTGCGCGGAAGCTATCTTCAGCGTACTCTTGAACTGGAAAGCTCGCGGCGAAGCTATTCCGGATGTCCTTTTGTACCGCGGCGCGTGGCAAGAGTATCCGCTCCACGAAATCGAAATCGCCGTCCCCTTGAGCCCCAGCGAGATTGCCCTCAAACGACAAGCTATCTTCATGCACGAGAGCCAGAAGGACAAAGCTCTCTTCCCAGGAAGCGATCCTCGGGAGTTTTGGCAGCGTGCGGAAGATCGCAATCGCGGTACCGCAGACAGCTACAACCGCGTCGGACTTCCCGAGTTCTTCGCTCTCGAAGCGTTCACTCGTTGGAAAGGGAACCCGATCTAATCTGCCGAGATCGATCTAATTCGCCGTTATGGCGTCGCTGCTGACCGTTGATTCGGTTTCCTCAGCGACAGAGCGGCGACGGCGGCGACGTGGTCGAACCGCAGCCCACTCCTTGGTCATCATCTCGAAAACTTCCGGCGACTCATATCGGGCTATGTTCTTCCCCTCGGGAATCGGACCGATAAGACCGCGAAAGACGGGCATGCCACGAAGATCCAAATCGGTACTGCTGTCATCTACACCGACCTGCGAGTGTGTCTTGAAAATCATTTCCGCCGAATGGAAGTCCCGAATCTTGACCGAGCCGTCCGAAGCGCGGGTCACAACGCGAAACAAGTCTTTCTTGGCCATGAAGCCTATTCCTTCCAATAGCAGCAATGAAATGCAGGTCGATGCCCTCCCTCCTTGGATTGAATCGATAGGGTCGTTACCACCCCGAACTTTTTGGTCATGTAGCATCCATGCCACGTGCCTAGGAGGGAATATCGGTTCGCTAGCAAATCAGAATTTCCTTTCTTTGGTTGCTGGCTCGTAACCGTCACGGTCGGCGGAATCCCAACCGGCCTAGGTGGGGCCCAATGGGATGCGTTGGGCTAATGGGATGTGAATGGCTGTTTAGAGAAGTCGCCTCGGAGAACTCGGCGTTCGATGTCGGCTACTTTATCCATTCGTCGGGCGTGATGCTCGGCGGGAGAGTAGCGAGCGCCGACGAAGGAGCGGATGATCTCGTAGGCCAGTTCGGAGCCGATGATGCGAGCTCCGAGGCACAGGACGTTCATATCGTCATGCTCGACCCCCTGTCTAGCGGAGTAGGTGTCGTGGCATACTCCCGCGCGGATGCCTGGGAATTTGTTCGCGGCTACACAAACTCCGACGCCTGAACCACATACGAGGATTCCGCGGTGGATTTCTCCAGCGATCAGTTTCTTGGCGACCGTCTCTGCGAAATCGGGGAAATCGCAAGCATCGGAGGAGTGAGTTCCGCAATCGACGGCTTCGACCCCGAGCCGGCCGAGAAACTTCACAATGTCTGTCTTCATGGTGAAGCCAGCGTGGTCACCGGCGATAGCGTATTGGAGAGGTTGTTGGCTCATATCAATCCCAAGAAATGAAAATTGCGCCGTTGATACGATAGGGAATCGTTGTTAAACTTCGTGGCCCGGTCGATCCGGTCCTTAGCGAAAGGCGTTGTAAGCCCTCCGCCCGGAACATCCGAAATTCCTTTTACCCCCGTTTTGCTCCGTCGGCCTTCGATCCCGAGAGTTTTATCCCCCAGCAGGAGTTGCGTAAATCGATCTTTTGGATGGTTTCTTTCTTTCCATGCAAAGCGTCGGTTCCCCGAACACTTCCGAGGGGTAGCCCGGGACTCTCCCGCCGACCGTTGAGCGAGCCTCGCAGGACACAGTTGCATGGTCAATCGCACCCTTATTCGCTCTCTTGAGGACGACAACTTAGAAGATGAATTGAACGCCATGTTTGGCGATTCAGCCGAGGAAATGCTCCTCGACTCCCTCGAAGACGCCAACAAACAGTTTGACGTAAATCAAATCGTCGAGGGCAAAATTGTTGAAATCAACGAAGAGTTTGTCGTCGTTGACGTAGGATTCAAGAGCGAAGGAGCGATTCCCCGGAACGAGTGGGAAGAAGGGGAAGCCCCACCCGAGGTCGGCCAGAAGATCAAGGTCTTGATCGAAGAGGTCGAAGACCAGCACACGAACCTCGAAGAAGTTCGGAACATGATCAGCCTCAGCAAGCGCAAGGCTGAGAAGATCATTCAGTGGGAAACGATGATGTCCTCGGTCCAAGAGGGACAGGTCGTCACCGGCACGGTTACCCGCAAGATCAAGGGTGGCTTGTTGGTCGACATCGGCGTCAACGTATTCTTGCCAGCCAGCCAAGTCGACATCCGCCGCCCGAACGATATCGGCGATTACATCGGCCGCGTTGTTCAGTGCGAAGTTCTCAAGATCGATGAAGCTCGCCGCAATATCGTCGTTAGCCGCCGCTCCCTAATCGAGAAGCAGCGTGAAGAAGATCGCGAACACCTGATGGCCGAACTCGAAGTCGGTCAGATCCGCAAGGGTATTGTCAAGAACATCGCCGACTTCGGTGCGTTCGTCGACCTCGGCGGTATCGATGGTCTGTTGCACATCACCGACATGAGTTGGGAACGTATCGGCCATCCGACCGAGATGGTTTCCATCGATCAAGAGATCGAAGTCAAGATTTTGCAGATCGATCGAGAGAAGCAGAAGATCGCTCTCGGTCTGAAGCAAAAGCAAAACAACCCATGGACCAACATCGCCGAGAAGTATCCGGTCGGTACAACGGTTCCAGGGGAAGTAGTCAACGTCATGAGCTACGGGGCGTTCGTCAAACTGGAACCGGGCATCGAAGGCTTGGTCCACATCAGCGAAATGTCCTGGACCCGCCGCATCAACCATCCGAGCGAGATGGTTCAGATCGGCGACAAGATCGATGTCAAAATTCTCGGCGTCGATCCTCAAGGCCAGCAACTCTCCCTGGGTATCAAGCAAACCCAAGCCAACCCTTGGGACGATATCATGCAGCGTTATCCAGAGAACGCGGAAGTCACCGGCAAGGTTCGCAACCTCACCAACTACGGTGCCTTTATCGAACTCGAGGAAGGGATCGATGGCCTGTTGCACGTCTCCGACATGTCGTGGACTCGCAAGATCAGCCATCCCAGCGAAGTTCTTCAAAAGGGTCAGGTGGTCAAGTGCCGAGTCCTGAACGTCGATCAAACGCGCCGACGCATAGCGCTCGGTATGAAGCAACTCGACGATGATCCATGGCATACCACCATCCCCGAGAAGTACAAGCCTGGCCAATTGGTCAGCGGCAAAGTCACCAAGATCACCAATTTCGGCGTCTTTGTGGGCTTGGAAGATAATCTCGAAGGACTCCTCCACATCTCCGAACTCTCCGATCAAAAGGTGGAGAACCCCGAAGATTTGGTCAAAGTTGGGGACGATATCGAAGTGCGTGTTCTCCGCGTCGATAGCGATGAGCGCAAGATCGGCTTGTCCCGTCGACGAGTCGACTGGACCGAAGAACAGCATCGCGTCGAAGCTGAGAAGGAACAGCAACAAATCCAAGCCAAGGTCGACAAGCAGGCCGAACTCAAGGGTGGTTTGGGAAGCGAAGGTCCATTGATCAAACCGGCCGAGTAACCCTCGACCGTTGGTCAATCCAAGCAACTAACAACAAACGGCCGGTGCACTTGCATCGGCTGTTTTTATTGGCGGCTGTTTTTATTTACTGGGTCGAATCCAGATGCTCACGGCACTCAATGCATTATTCGTCTACGGAACTCTCAAGGCGGGTTATCTGCGAAGTCGCATGTGGCCTCATACGCCTCAATCGATCGAGCCAGCGATCGTGCGTGGTCGGCTTCTCGATCTGGGCGCCTATCCAGGTTTGATCGAGGGGGATGAATGGGTTCTCGGCGAATTATGGACCCTCGCGGAGAATCATATGCCTCGGACGCTTGCCGTTTTGGATGAAGTCGAAGGTTACGATTCCATCGCAAACTGCGGACTTTATGTGCGCAGGGCGATCCCCGTCTGGTCGCTTCATTCCCATGACGGCCCATCCCATGAACCAACGCGTCGCGCGTTTACCTATTTGATCGCCGACGAGTATCGCATTGCTACAGCACGCCATATTCATCCCGCCATTTCGGTCGGTGATGGGTTGGCTGCCCAGTGGCCTGATTCCCTGTCGCGCGTTCCTGAGCGACTCGAAGACGAATAGCCATGAAGCCATGAAGTCTGGGCCTAAGCAGGATGGATCCCCTTTAGGCCGCGTTCGAATCCTTTTTGGAAGGTCGGGTCCACAAACGGACGTAGTGTTCGAGCTGGACAATCCAACGTCTCCGCCGTTTTGCTCTATGGAGTCGTTCCAGTGACCTGCCTTCGAAGAGCTTTTCGTTTTCAGAAGCTTGCTGATCGGTCGGTTCATCCCGGTCGGGGTCGATCACGCATCCCACGAAATGACCTCGGGACCGGGGGATGGGGAAGGGACGGCAATCCTCACCCTCGTACGCGAACAAATCGCTGTGGACCAGCATGGAATGCTTGAGCCTCGGATAGATCTGGTCGCGCATGAAGTCCTGATCGTGCCCTTTGCGGTGCCAGACGCTCCATTTCTCGATCAAATGTTTGATGTCGGGAATGGCTCCGCCACGGCACCCCCACATACCTCCCATGACCACCACCCGGTGGCAAGGATGATCGCGCATTACATGCATCCGTCTACCGCTGTCAACCCATTCCTGAACTGCAAGAGCTTCACGGCGAGTGATTCGAGAATCGGCATCGCGGATGATCACAGCGTCGAGGGAATCATCTCCAGCGGGCAAAAATCTCCAGAACATTCCATCGATCGCCCCGCGTCGTTCCTTGCGAATGACTTCCGCACCCGAGGCCTTCAGTCGGATCGCGATCGAGTCGTCAATTTCTTGGGAGATATAGAATCGGGCCGTCCAGCCAGGATAAATAACAGGTGCAAGGATCGCGTTGCGTAGCGCTCCTTGGTAGTAGAGAGGATCGGTTCCATAGAGTGAGAAAGAGATCAATTTGCGGGACATCATGCACCGATTGCGCAACCTTCCTGGGTGTATTCAATCGAAATCCACTTTTGCCGCGTGGCCGTCCCGAGAGGCCGCTCAGGATAACGGAAATTATGGTAGTACAAACGAGTTCGACTCATATCCAGCGACTCGATCATGCACCGGATCGAGCTCTCCATGCAATGAACTTCCGACGCGCGTTCCAGAACCAAACCCATGTGAAACAGGCTTTCCTTGGGGTCGTTTCGGACAATCGGAATCGCGATAGAACTGGTATCGACTACATAACCTCGCCCTGGATCATCGTGCACAAACGCATAGGGTGCATTGGGTGCCACTTTCGAAAATACGCGTTCCTCTTCGACAAGATCCCGATCCCAATGGCACTCTTTGTATCGTGAGTCATAGGGGATCCCAAGCTGCAGATAGAACAGTTCGTCGAAGAACAAACGTGGATGCTGCTTGAGAAGGGGTCGGAGTTCGCGATGCCCTACGCAAAGATAATTACTGCTCGGTACCTGACGAATGATTCTCTCAACCTGCGGCTTCTCTCGTTCGCGATCGTCCAATTCGATGATACGAATTCTCGGATCATCTCGATACATCCATCGTGTCATCGAAGCGTTCCGAGTCTTGCAGAAAACATGAACTGATCGGTTCGGCTGCAAGCGATTGAGTAAATGTCGCACCATCCCGTTGCAGTGGATCATGTCCCCAAGCCCGAGATGGTGGTAAATGAATAGATCTTCCGTCCAGCAGACCTGTTCAAGCGATAGCAGTGGTAGCGGACTGCGGATCACTCCATCCAAAGTGCCTTGGATCGTTGAAAAGATTCGGCTCAGAGTCACCATGATTCCGTTCAATGCGCGATCAGATGCGGTCGAGTTTTCACAATGCGAAAGAAATAGCACAAACCAGGCAATTGAGGCAAGGCGGGATAGTGAACCGGATGGTTCTGAGGCGGAGGGGCGGAGGGGCTGCGAGGTCGAATTGATCTAGCTTTCGTCAGTTCCTATATCGTAGAACTCTGTGTGGCGGAGGGGTCCGCATCGAGCAAACAAGGAATCAGGTAGCCATGGCGAGAATGGTCCGGCGAAGAAGCAAACAGCGGATCTATTGGGTGGAGATAGGCTTCCTGATCCTCGGTCTCATCGCCCTGCGCCCTTCGCTGGTCAGCGACATTCTCAACATGGGACGAAACCCCGAGCCGTACATCCCCCGAACGCAATTGGTTGGGGATTACAGCAATGATTATTACCGCAACTATCCTAGCTCGGCAGGCGTCAGTTCCTACTACCCAGTTTGGAGCCAGCCAAGCTATCCAATAAGCGATCCGAGAGTTTCTTACGACCCTCGGACTACCTACGATCCTAGGTCCTCCAACGTCGCATCATCGAATGTTGCTTGGCCCGATGCACAGGTCCATCAGTATATTCACAACGGTTCGTCGGCACCTCTGGTCGCTTCGCCGACGTTTGGTAATAACCAGTGGAATAACAACGCATGGAACAGCAATAGTTTGGCCCCATACTCGGGACCGAACCGATATCCATCCTCAACCCCTGTTTATACCGGCCGGTACTAATTCTTGAGGAAGCGAACATGTCGCGCATCGCTAGCAATCTAGACAAACCCATCGCTAATGTTAATTCAGGTACATTGCCGACGGGCGGATTGAATGATATCGACGTTACCAAGTTTCTTGATTTGATGATGACGGAACTACGCAATCAAGATCCATTGAACCCGACCGACAACGCGCAATTGATGGAACAGATTGGACAGTTGCGATCGATTACCGCGAATGATCAATTGATGAGCACGTTAAGCAGTTTCGCAACGACTCAGGAATTCACCACTGCGAGCAGCATGATTGGGAAGAAGATCAAGGGTTTGGATAGAGAAGCAAAAGAGGTGAACGGAGCAGTCTCGAGCGTCTCGGTAAAGATTGACGAAAAAGATCGTAACAAGCGACAGGTCCAAGTACATGTTGGGAGTCAGATTGTCGATATCAAGAACGTTCGTGAAATCGTCGAGAATTAATTCTCTCGCGGTTTGCGATCGATAGCATTCCTGATATCGACACAGATTCCTCGCTGCTTGGAGCTTCGTCTCTATGGGTTTAACATCCGCACTCAGCACAGCGTTGACGGGCATGAATGCTGCGGAAACGCAGATCGACGTCCTCGGTAACAACCTCGCCAACTCCCAGACGGTTGGATTCAAGTCATCGGACGTGGTCTTCTCGACCCAGTTTCTTCAAACTCTATCGCTCGGTTCCGCGCCTACTACGGACAACGGTGGTCGTAACCCTCGTCAGGCGGGCTTGGGTGTTCAGATCGCGGCGATCAACCAGAACTTTCGCCAGGGAACGATTGAGATCAGTTCGTCTTCGACCGACTTGGCGATTCAGGGGGAAGGCTTCTTTCAGGTAGCCGGTGCGCGAGACGAAAAGCTTTACACACGCAACGGAATTTTCCGACTCAACAGTAGCAACGAACTGGTCACGTCAGACGGTTTCCGACTTCTCGGATTCGGTGTCGATGACAAGTTCAACATTCAATCGACGCAAGTCGTTCCTCTGACGATTCCGGTTGGTACCGAGACCATCGCCAAAGAGACCTCGAAGGTGGAACTGGAAGGAACACTCACTCCTCGGGGAGATATTGGGGACGTATCCAATGTGATCCAAAGCGCGGTACTTGGTAACGGTCGCATTCCGCGTCCTGTTGTGACAGGCATGACTGCGCAGGGATCATCCGCCCCTTCGACTCTGGGCGTTAACTTCTCGACAACTCAGGGGGGAGCCGGGAATCACGCGGAAGGCTCCGTCTATCAGTATCGATTCGTGTACGTTGACAGCAATGGCAAAGAGAGCAATATATCGTCGACGGTTTCGTATACGGTTCCCGCTGGAAACGGAATCGCTGACAACACGATATCATTCAACCTGCCACCTGCGACAACCCAGTACAACCAAGTCCGTGTCTACCGCACCGCTCCTGGAGGATCGAATTTCTTCTTGGCGGGTGATAGTGCTGCAGGTGCAACGTTCCAGGACACGAGTGCCGCTTCCTCGGCGACCGCACTGAACACAGCCGGATTGACGGGGAACTATTCCTATCTATTCACGTATTTCAAAGCAGGGGAGCCGGAAACGCGTCCTTCGCCGTTGGTTGGCCCAGTGAGTCTTGCTAACGGTCGTGCATTTTTGACGGGTTTCCCAACTCCGCCTGTACCTCCGGTGGATGGTGGCTTCCCGTTGTATGACTCGATTCGCATTTACCGCAACGTCGCCAACGACCCCAACTCTTTCTTTCTGGTCGACACCATTGCACCGACCGGTACCTATACAGACAGTCGTACAGACGCGGACATTACCGACACGACCAAAGTAGGTTTCAAGAAGGTCAATTTCGACGGCCCCACCGTCGATGCAGCGACCCGATTGGTGGACGTGATAACTCGAGATGGCCTAACCTACTCGAGTCCTTTCAAAGCGGGAGAACTCACCTTCCGCGGTAATAAAGGAGGACGGTTTCTCGATGAAAAACCGCTGACGGTCACCAATCAAACCACTGTTCAGGAGTTGATGGACTTTTTTGAAAGCGCGCTGGGGATTATCAACGATTCAAACGATCCCCTCAATCCGATTGTACCCACTAAGAACACGATCGCGGGCGAGTCTGGAACCTTGAATCCTAGTGCCTACATCAATAACGGTTCGATTCGGGTTGTCAGTAACGCGGGGTCGCAGAACAACATTTCGATCGACCTGTCGTCACTCAAACTCAAGGAACCCAGTGGACTAGTGTCTACGCCTAGTATCCCTTTCACCACCGTTCAGGAAGGCAAGGGGCAAGGGGCGGTGACCGACTTCATCGCCTATGACTCTCTCGGCTTCCCGATCCGAGTTCGTGTCACGGCGGTTCTCGAAGCCCGAACCGACCAGTCGACCATTTATCGATGGTACGCAGACAGCCCCGACAACTTGTCCGCAAGCGGTGCGGGCATCAATGTCGGAACGGGAATCATCCGATTTGATGGTAACGGTACCTTCACCTCAGCAACGAATTCCACTGTCGCTATCAACCGTGTTGGTTTCCCTAGTGAAAAACCGCTTTTGATCAATTTGGATTTTGACTTGCTCAATGGTCTTGCAACGTCCACGGCATCGCTCGCTGCATCCCGGCAGGACGGTTCGCCACCAGGGGTGTTGAATAGCTATGTGATCGGTGAAGACGGCAAGATCCGCGGGGTGTTCAGCAACGGTATCTCGCGAGACCTCGGGCAATTGCGACTCGCTCGATTCACCAACCCGATGGGTTTGGAACAGCGCGGTCGAAACAACTATGCCCCCAGCGTTAACACCGGTCTGCCGATCGAAGGTGCACCCACGGAAAACGGTATCGGTTCGATCTCAGCAGGTGCTCTCGAACTGTCCAATACGGACGTCGGTAACGACTTGATCCAACTCGTGTTGGCCAGTACGCAATACCGAAGTAATGCACGAATCATTACGGCGACCCAGCAGCTCTTTGAAGAGCTCCTAAATCTGCGTCGATAGTGTTATCGAATGGTGCGTGATTTCCGAACCTTCGCTCCGATCGCAAACCTGATACGACGGGCCGAACTCGCGCGATCGTTGCGTGCGTTTTTCGATCAGAGAGGATTCGTCGAAGTCCATACCCCGATCCTCTCCAGATCCTGTATCATCGATCGCCACTTGGATCCTATTCGGGTCGAGGGAGCCGAGGTACTGGGTCCTCAGTGCACTGACACTTGGTTTCTCCAAACATCGCCGGAACAGTCGATGAAACGACTGCTGGCATCCGGCATGGGAAATATCTACCAATTAGGTCCGGTATTCCGCAGCACCGAGCTGGGATCGATTCATAACCCGGAATTCACCATGGCGGAATGGTATGAGGTCGGTGCGCAGTTCCAACAGGGACTAACGACCCTCGATACCCTCTGCCGAACGCTTCTGGATACCGATGAGGCGGTTCGCGTGACGTTCGCCGATGCATGGCGCACGCACACAGGGATCGACCTCTGGTCTGCCGATCAGCATGAATTGGCGTTATTTAGCATGGAACGAGGCTTCGTCCATTCCGCATCCTGGTCGACCGACTGGGATGATTGGGTCAACATGATCTTTTCGTTCGTCGTCCAGCCGCATTTGGGGTGGGAACGCCCCGTGCTGCTCACCCACTTCCCGGCCTCTCAGGCTGCCCTCGCTCGCCTCGAACCATCGGATCCACGAACTGCTCTCCGCTATGAGCTCTTCTATCGCGGGGTCGAACTCGCCAATGGTTACGATGAGCTGATTGCCAGCGAGGAATTGGAGAGCCGGGCAAATACCGCCAATATCGAACGTCTCGAACATGGCAAATATGCTCTGCCTATCGAGAACCCATTGCGGGACGCGATGAAATATGGTGTGCCAGCCAGTTGCGGTTGCGCGCTGGGTTTCGATCGTTTGGTCATGCTTGCATGCAACGCGAAACGACTGGAAGAAGTCATCTGTTTCCCAGCCGAAATAGCCTAAAACGAACGACGCTGCATCAATAATTTAGCTATCTATCCGTGTAGACGGGTTCTGAAATCGATCACTCTTGACGTTGCGCATGCGTTCCGGATATCCACCGAAGGATGTCTTGGTCGTTGATTCAAAGTGCCCAAACCTTTTTTCAGGTACTTCCAATGCCCCCTATCGCAACTGGGATTCCCCTGCTTGGATCGAGAAATTCTGTCGCCATCGTCGTGCTCTTTTGCATGGCGATGAGTCTCGGATGCCAATCCTGGATCACGGGCAAGAAGGAGGAAAAGCATCAAAAAGAAATACGCCTGATGAAGGAGAAGTTAGCCGACCCGGACCGTCCTCGCCTAGCGGGTGAAATTGCTTCTCCGTTGGGGCTAACGATACGTCGCTACGATGCAATTGGACTGGTCAGCAATCTTCCAGGGACAGGTGGGATGGTCAATCCGAGTGCGCAGCGCGAGATGATGCTGACCGAGATGCGTCGTCACGACGTTCTCAACGCCGAGATGATTCTCGATTCCCCTTCCACTGCGATCGCGAAGGTTCGTGTCTTTGTCGATCCATGTGCGACCAAGAGCGACCATTTGGATGTGCTAGTCGAGTGCTCTGATGAATGCAACGCTACCGATCTGCGGGGTGGATTTTTGATGCCAACGCTCCTTCGAGAGTACATGTTCCTCGAGGGAAGAAATCGGAGCAGCAACGACAAGACCAACGCCAGTGGTGATTTCGTCTCTATTCCTGCCTCCCTTTGCAGCGACGACAAAGTGAATCCGTTGCGAGGAGTTGTCATCGGAGGGGGCAAAATGCTTGAAACCCCAAAACTCGGCATTCGTGTCGGCAAGGATTGGCGGCATGTCTTGGTAGTCGGTTCCATTGCAGACGCAATCAACAAACGATTTTTTTACAAAGACGGTAGTCGTCAGCAAAAGGTAGCCGAGGGCAAAAACGACTGGCATATCGAGTTGCAGACCGTACCGAAATATCGCTGGGATCCGATGCATTACATGTCGACAGTGATGTCGATCGGCTTTCGCGAAACTGAAACGCAGGTAGCCGAACGCATCGAAGGCTGTAGAAAGCTTTTGTTGCGTCGAGAGACTGCGAGAAAAGCTTCCTGCGAACTGGAGGCGATTGGCAAGGGAAAGGCGATTGAGGTATTGCTCGAAGGGCTCTTGCACGTTGATGCCGAAGTGCGATTTTATTCCGCGTATTCGCTCGCGTATTTAGATCGCATGGAGTGTGTACCGATCCTGCACAAACTCGCTATCGAAGAACCTGCATTTCGCCCGCTGTGCCTGATCGGACTTGGGGTAAACGAGCATCCATCTGCCCGCGAAGCTTTGCTCGAACTACTACAGGAGAAGGAATCGGAACTCTGTTACGGCGCGATGTTGGCCCTGCGACAAAAGAACCCTCGCGATCCGGCTGTTCTCGGGGAAGCGATCGGGGACATATGTCAATTGATTCACTTCCCGAGCAAAAACAACATCGTCGCGGTTTCTCTGGAACAGCAAAAGGAAATCGTGATTTTCGGCAACAACTCGCCAATCGACCTGAATCGGGAGTTGTCCCCCTCTCCAACGCTCAGAATTGCACCGCTATCGGGAGGCCTGCTTCGCATCGCAAAGACACAGCTCGATGGGGAGATTCTTCAAAGCATCATCTCCAACGACCTGCAATCGTTTCTACACGCAATGCCTTCGATCAATGCGAGCTACGACGATGTCGTTCATTCACTTGATCAGCTCGGTGTCGGCAAACACCTGACCGGTCAAGTCGCCATGAACCCCAGGCCGCGAGCAGGGCGGATCTACCAACGCGACACCTCCGAACAAGAGCCTATCGAGGAAGTGATCGAGTCCGTGCAGGTTGATTCCTCTTCGCGAATGAAGGAAAAGTCAAAACGGAGCTGGATTTCGACCATCTCGATGCCGAGTTTGATACCGTCAGGAAAACAAGAAGACGACCGATCCGATTCCGAGGAGTCGGATGCCGACGCATCCAATTCCGGCACGAATATGGAAGAACAAGAAGGTAGCCAGCCTTAGTCATGCTCAGGGCACTGGAACTGGTAGGATTCAAAAGTTTTGCCGATCGAACTCGGTTCGATTTCCCGGACGGTATTACCGCTGTCGTGGGTCCGAACGGATCTGGGAAATCCAATGTAGTCGATGCGATCAAATGGGTACTCGGCGCCCACAGTGCTCGCGCTATCCGTGGCGCTGAAATGACGGATGTTATTTTCAAAGGCTCAGCCGAGGGAGGAAGAAAACCGGCCAACAGTGCTGAGGTCGTCCTCATACTCGACAATCGATCCCGCTTGATCTCCTTCGACGCAGACGAAGTGCAGGTCTGTCGCCGTGTCTATCGCAGCGGTGAAGGGGAATATGCAATCAACGGCCAACCCTGCCGACTCAAAGATGTTCGCGACCTGTTTCGCGGAACCGGGGTAGGTGTCGATTCCTATAGTTTGATCGAACAAGGCAAAGTCGATCGTTTGTTGCAATCCTCTGCAAAAGATCGACGAGCGATCTTTGAGGAAGCCGCTGGCATCTCGCGATTCAAGGCCAAGAAAACGGAAGCCGAACGCCGGCTAGCTCGCGTGGACCAGAACATGCTCCGAATTCGCGATATGGTCGACGAATTAGGGCGGAGACTCTCCACGCTCAAACAACAAGCAACCAAAGCCCAGCGCTACCGGGAGTGGACTCAGCAGTTGATGCAGAAGCGAACATTGCTCGGGCAACTCGATCTGCTGGATCTCGAATCGCAGAGACATTCGCTCGATCAGCGATACCGCGATGCAACGGTAGTGAAGGCGGACACTCAAGCCCAAGCGGCCACGATTCAGGAATCGCTCAACGATCAGCAAACCATCCTGAAGAGTCTTCTCGATGAATTAAGTACCTATGCGGACAAGCTAACAGCCAACCAGAAAGAGCATATCCAGGCCTCTAGCGAACGGGTACTGATCGAGCAGCGGCAGGCTGAATGGGAAACTCAATGCAGCACCTTGCTGGAGCGAACTGAATTGCTCGAGCGCCGCGTCACCATCGGCGAAGAGGAGATCGTCGAACGCAAACGAATCATCGAACAACAGGAATCGCTCTGCACCGAGGCTGCCAGCCGAACAACCGCGTTGGATGCCGATGTGCACTCGCGCGAGGAGATTCTAAAGCAACTGCGTCGGCAACGAGATAACCGACGGGAAGAACAGGAAACCCTCCGGCAGCAACTCGCGCGAATCCAAGTCGATGCATCCTCGCAGTTCAATGCCTTGGAATCGACTGAAACCGAGATACTGCGACTGCGTCAACAGATCGCCGATAAATCGCAGACGATTGAAAAGCTTCAACGCGATTTTGAGCAGTTGAGCCAGGAGTTGAACACCGCGCGACAAGACTACAACTCTGCGGAAACGAATAAGGAAATCGCCAAAAAACAACACGACGAGATCGTCGAGCAACGGCGCCGTCAGCAACAAATTTGCTTGGAGTTGCAGACTCGCATCCAAGGCCTCAACGAACGATGGAATCTGCTGGCGCAATTGGAGGATCAATTTGCAAACGCAGGTCGCGGCGGACAGCAGCTCATGCGTTCCGCCCTCGAAATGGAAAAGTCCCGTTCCGTTTTCGATGCGAATCACTCTTCTATTCGAGGCATCGTTGCCGACTTAATTCAAACCGAGTTGCATTTAGCTCCGTTGGTCGATGTCGCTTTGGGCACTTATGCCGATGCGATCGTCATGAGCGATGGAAAGCTGATCGATTGGATCCATGAGGGTCGGTTAATGCCCGAGGGACGAGTTACCCTCCTCCGCTTGGATCGCTTGCCAACGCGTCGAACCGGCGAACGAATTCAACTCGATGGCCTTCGCGGCGTTCTCGGCCGGGCTGATCGCTTGGTCCGGTTCGATGCGGCGAACGAACCGCTCGTTCGCGCTTTGCTCGGGACCACTTGGTTTGTCGAGTCGCTCGCCACTGCACTGGACCTGAGCCATTTCCGCGGCGCAGGCCTGCGGTTCGTTACCGCCGAATGCCAATTGATCGATAGCGATGGAAGCATCACCATCGGCTCTCTCCAAACAGGGTTGGGCTTGGTCTCTCGCCGAAGCGAAATGCAATCGACAACAGAGCAGCGAGATGCCATCGAGATCTCCCTGGCAGAAGCCAGAACGGCCCTGGAGTCGATCGAAGCAGCACAGCAATCAGCCAGCGAGCACGTCCACCAGACAGACTTGGAGGTCGTCGCCGCAGCTCGTCGCGTAGCAGGTATCGAACAGAAACTTCGCTCCCTCGAAGATCAGCAAACAACCGAGAGCACTTCGCTCGATTTGCTCAACGAGGAATTGGATTACAAAACAAAACAAAGGGATCAATTCGATCAATCGATGAACGTTCTCGATCAGGAACGACTCGATCTCGAACAATCCGATGCTGGCCTCGTTTCCGACTTGGAACAGATCGCTCAGAAAATCCGCGATCGCGAAACCGAGTGCCACCAAGTTCAGCAGTCTCTGGTAGAGCATCGTATCGAATCGGCTCGCCAGGAGCAACGCCTCGATGGTCTGCGATTGACCCTCGAGCAGCTATTGCAGGATGCCTCGGAGCGAACGCATCATCTGCAAGCAGCCAGAGAACAGTGGACGCAGCTGGAAGACAAAATCGCACAGGCGAAAACCAGGCGGGATTTCCTATCGAGCCGTATCGATGAACTCGATTCCGATTCCGCAGAACTGAAACAAAAACGGAACGCATGCGATCAAGAGCGACTGTCGCAGGAGCAAGTGGTCAATGCTTCCGTGAAGCAACGGGATTCGCTCTCTCGCCAACTAGAAAAAATTGAAGATCGCATCGCTGCTATGGATCAAGATAATCAACGATTATCTCAGCAGCGAAACGACTTGCTCGCCCGTTATCTCGATGAGTACCAGATCGACCTCTCACTGTCGGTCGCAGAAGCGCAAATGCTCGGCTCTCACAAACGCCATGAAATCGAAGCCGACTTGTCGCAACTCAGGCACGACATCGCCTCGGCGGGGAGCGTCAATATGGAAGCCCTCGATGAGCTTGAAGATCTCGAGAAACGCCACGATCGCTTGGCCTCGCAAGAAAAGGATCTCATCGACGCCAAAGATGGTCTCCTGAGAACCATGGACAAGATCGATGAGGACGCGCGATCCCTCTTCCGCGAAACACTGGAAACCATACGGGTCAACTTCCAGCAACTCTATCGCAAGAGTTTCGGTGGCGGGTCCGCCGACATCATTCTGGAAAATCCCGATGATCCGGAAAGCGGGATCGAAATCCTCGCGACTCCCCCCGGCAAGACAACGTTTAGCAACAGCCTCCTGAGCGGTGGCGAAAAAGCGCTGACCGCCGTTTCGTTGATCATGGCTTTCTTTCAGTATCGACCCAGCCCGTTTTGCATTCTCGATGAAGTCGATGCTCCGTTCGACGAAGCCAATATCGGACGCTTCGTCGCAGTCCTCAATGAGTTCCTCGATTCCACAAAATTCATCATCGTCACCCACAGCAAGAAGACGATGACCGTTGCCAACATGATCTACGGCGTCACCATGCAGGAAAGTGGTGTCTCTCGCCAAGTGGCGGTCAAATTCGAGGAAGTTGACGATCGGGGCGAAGTGGTTCGCCGGGCCGCCTAATACCTCGCCCCCCCCGACTAAAGGGATCCCAAAAACAGCGAGACGATTGGAACGATTGCGTGTATTCTATACGCGTCTGCTTTCCGTCCCTTTGCGACGAGCGAGAGCACAGGCAGATCCCTCTTGTGATTGGCGAATGCCATAGCTGTTCTGCACCACGAACCCACAGCCATCCATGAAACCATCCCCTCCATTTGCACTGTTTTCTTGTTTCTTCCTTGCGCTCATCGCGTTTTCCTCCAACGCTCTGGCGCAGCGATCTTCGACTCCTGAAACAATTGGCTACACAAAGATTCAGGCCGCTCAAGATGTCATTGACCTGTGGGACACGGACCGGCGGGTCTTCGTGAAAGGGGATCTCGTTGTCTCGGATCAGCAGTTGGCTGATCTGGCTGCATGGCTCGGCGAACAGGGACCGCACTGGACCATCGTGTTGATGAGCGATGCTGACGGTGAAGCGTATACCGCCCCCGATCGTCGTTCCTATTTCGGCATGGATGCGGTGGAATTCGCTCTGGGTAAAGGTCTGTCCAATCGCACTCCCTTTGGCCAGTTAACCCATCCGACAACGGGCGAAACCGATGGCGCGATCTTCGTCTTATTCCTCAAGGAGCGAAAGTTCAGCTACTTCTCCTCCGAAGCGCAGGACCGTCGAGGTTTGGGGCAATCCAATTGGATCGGCGAATTGGACCAACCTGCATTCCGTGCCATGCGCAGTGGAGGTCGCATCGTCGACGCTGTCAAAGATACCGTGAAATCGATCAATCAACGCTTGGATCGCGCTATTCAAGAAGAGAAGGAGTCCGCTCGCCAAGCTGAACTGGAACGATTGCGAGATCTGCAGGCCGCGAAAGAATCGATCATCCACGTGAAGGACTTGATCGAACAGGTAGAGACCGAACGAAACAAGCTTCGCGAAAGCAAAACAGATGCTCAAGGAGAACTAGCCAACCCACCTGTGGAAAACTGGCGAGAACAACTTGCTCGTATCGAGAACGGGCTCAGCGAAAGCAATGCTGGCCAGAGCCAATCTCAGCTTAAACAACTCGGTACTGAAATCGATGCGTACCTCAATGGCTATGCGGCTATCGAAGGTTACCAAGCCAATCGAACCGATCTGGAAAAATCCATTGCGAACTTATCGCAAGCTCCTAACAGGGTAACCGCGGAATCCATCAAACAACTCCAGCAAATCCTCGTTGAATCGGATGCCAAAGCTCGCAATGGAGATCCCGATCTAACCCAAACCCTACGCCGAGCAGAGGACCAGGTCGCGCAAGGGCAAAGGTTATGGGCCGCTGAGGATCAACGACTTGAACAACTCGCAGCTCGAAGGCGGTTGATTCGCCAAATCATGACGGGTGTCGCGGGTGCGCTAGCCCTTTTGTTCGGAGGTGTCTTGATCGTCTTCAACCGACTTCGCAAGCCGACCATGGATCGGGCTGTCGAGTTGCTTCGGTCTCGCGAGTCGTCCATCACCAAAGAAACCGATGGCCTAGACAAACTTTTTTCGCGCAGCGCCGACCTGCTCGGATCCCGAGACCGCGTCGACCAACGTGGCTATACGGGAGCAACGCGGGACTTGAGCTTCCGAGCCCTCGGCGATATCGATGATCTACTCATCATGAACAAAGAGATCCGCCGAGTCATCGAACAGTCTCGGTCCCTCATCGAACCCAAGGAATTCTGGAATTCCATTGTCAATACGTTCAGCCGGGAACCGTTCGATCAGAGTATTCGTAAGCTGTCCGGCGCGCCGCTCAAGTTTTCGCGCGCGACGGGAATCCCCATGGTCCTCATGGACATCATCCGTCAAAAAGCCAAGGCCGATGGACAACCCGAGCCGACCGAGATTCCCGACGAAGTCGTTTTGACCTTCGACGAAATTTACCAAGCCATTCAGGCCCGGCGCGAACGAGCGGCACAGGCTATCGAGAAGCTCGAAAATTCCCTGATGAACGTCAGCGACGAGCTCAATCGCCTGCAAAACGAATTGCAGGGCGCACTCGATCAAGACAAACGATTGTCCAACGCATCCGATAGCGATCGGCTTTTTGTACTGCCGAACTACTTCGATGTTTTGATCCCGTCGGCGCAAGCGGATCTGAAGGAAGCGGATTCGATGGCCGCAACCGATGCAGTCGCTGCAATCGATGGACCTGTGCAGTTGGCGAGCCGCAAACTGCAGGAAGCCCGCACTCTTGCTAACAGCATCGAGGAGTTTCGGCTCAAGGGGCTTCCCGAGATGGTTTCGCTCGCCGATAAACTCCGAGCCCTCGGCTATCCGACTCACTGGATGGACGTGGAATTGGATCAGCGGTCTCACTGGGCCAACCAGTTGATGGAGCGCGCAGCCCAGCAATCGATTGCACCCGAAGTAACGCAGTGGCAGGAATCGATCCAGCAACTCACGACGTCGTCTCGAGAAGCTTTGGAGTTGGCCTCAAGAATTCAAGAAAAGACGACACCTCGGTTGCAGCAACTCAAGGACGAGATCCAGGTAGCCCGCCAGGAATTGGGCCAGCGGCTCCAACTCCCGCCCGAACGCATGCTCGTCGAGCCGAATCTCAATCCAGATGACTCGCTGGCCTCAGCGCATCGCAACTTGGATGCCGCGGCGACTATGCTCAAACAGGGAAAGGTCCAGGCCTGTCGCGAAGCTCTCGAAGGATGCGATGCGGCGGTGGCCCAAGCGGTGGCAACCATCGAGTCATCGCACCAATCGTCGCGCGAATTCACATCGCGAAAGGGGGAACAGGAAGAACGTTTGCAGCAGTCCACCCTCCGGTTCGAGAACCTTTGGGATCAGATTCGCAAAGCGGAACAGGAATACTCCGACGACTCTCTTCGATTGGCCTACTCCACACCAACCGCGCAACCCGCTGCGAACGAAGAAGAAAGCGGCGAGCCTTCTTTGGAACGCGAAGGCCAGAAAGCACCCCAATTGCTCGATCGAGCTCGCGATCGCGCCAACGCTTGTAGCTCGATCCTGTCCAATGCCCAAGACATGTATCGGCAAGGAATGTTGCTCAGCTCGATGGGCAAGGTCCAAGAGGCAGCCTCATTGATCGCCCAAATGAATATTCGCCTCGATCGAGTTGCCGACCACTTGGGACGCTTGGAATCCACCGTGGTCGAAAACCAAAGGAGCTTAGCAGCCAGCACCTCCGCAGTGGAGCGTTTGGTCGACGCAAAACGGGATCGCATGGTTACCGTTCCAACGCTCCAGCAGATCCAAGCTATGGTGGAGCACATGAATCAAGTCCATCAGCGATATGCGAGCCCGCAGTCTCGCACCAACCCCTTTGAGTTCGCGCAGGTTCTGCAGACCGTACAAAAACGAATCGCGGAATTAGAGGGTATGGTTATCTCGGACCGGCATGGTTACGCCGAAGCTCAACGAGCATTGGAGGGAGCGGTGCAGCAATGGCAGATCGCCAACCAATACGTGAAGCAATCTCGCACCGACAATATTCCAGATTCCGCAGCGACCAGCGAAGCGGTTCGGCGCGTCGATCTGTTGGAACGCAACCTCCTCAATGTTCAGCAGGACTTTGCACAGGATCACGGCGACTGGCGCTCGATCAGTTCGAGATCTGCTTCGATCCAATCGGATCTGTCCGCAGTCTCTCGACAGTTGAGCACCGAACTTCAGCAAGCGAACGCCACCCTCGAAGCGTTTCAACAAGCATCCAAGATGGTCTACGATGCGGAAAACTGGACCGGGCAATGGGGCATACGCGTTCATGGCTCGCCGGGAGTACGAACGCTCGAGGCCGCAAGAGAAGCCTTGCAGCGAGGTCAGTATGTCTCCGCTCTCGACGCAAGCCGTCGCGCCTACAGCGAGGCCCAGACCGAAATTCAACGCGCGGAACGTCAGGTGGCAGCGCGACGCATGGAAATCCAACAAGCTGAGGAACGCAAACGACGTGAACAACGGGCAGCCGAAGCCGCGCGTTATGGTAGTGTCACCATCGGTTCCGGACCTTCCATCTTCGGCGGCGGTTCCAGGGGAGGCGGATTCGGAGGTGGGTTTGGGGGCGGCTCAAGCAGTGGCGGTGGATTTAGCGGCGGTTCTTCCTCATCCGATAACTCGAGCGGGTTCAGTCGATCGGGATGGTAACAGATACGTTTT
>JBILVV010000296.1:0-6366 GCA_044370255.1 Pirellula sp. | reverse complement strand
GTTGATCTGATGATGTGTCGAGGCAGGGTTCCTGGGTTGTTGCTGGTTCCATCTCGAAAGAAGCATCGGGAATGGAGGCTTCAATATTCGCGATAATCTGGCGATAACCATCGAGGATATCCATATGGGATTCGCCAGGGAGGATGCGTCGATCGATCTCGATGACACAACTGTCGGGTACGAAATTGACTTGGACGCCGCCGGATATCAATCCAACGTTTGCGGTGGCTCGGCCCAGGAGAGGGTGGACCGTCTTTTGGATTGTCTGATGATGATCCTCTAAGGCGACGATGAGTCTCGCCATATGGTGGATGGCATTGACCCCCAACTCGATTTTCGAGCTGTGGGCCGCGCGGCCGCGGGTACGGATCCGCCAACGAAGAACTCCCTTGCTGGCGACAACTAATGCGAGTTCCGTTGGCTCCGCAACAATAGCCGCATCTGCAGTGAATGACTTGCACAGATGGCGAATTCCTAAGCAGGAATGCTCTTCATCCATGATCGCTCCCATAAAGACATCGCAGTGTGGAACGAATCGTTCGCGCTTAGCTCGCTCCAGCGCGAGCACCATGCCAGCGAGTCCGGCTTTGGTATCGCAGGAGCCACGACCATACATGCGGCCTTGCATGATTTCGGGGACAAATGGTGGGATCGTCATCCCTTCGACCGTTACCGTATCGGTGTGCGCTTCAAGCAAGAGTCGCCGCTGGCTGTTTTTGCCGGGCAGTCGCGCGAGGACATTCGGTCGACCGGGAAGTGCGTCTTCGACATGATACTCAATGCCGCTGCTCTTCCAGAACTCCGCGATGTAGGCAGCGCATGCCGCTTCACCTGGCCCCCCAGCGTAAAACGCATTGACGCTGTTGATACTCACGAGGTTCTTGAGCAGTTCGACGACATCCATAAGTCGATTAGAGATCCTGACGGTAGAGATGCCAGCAACCGAGCGATAACATGACAGCGATAAAGATCGCATTGGACCAAATCGGTTGCCATGGATCCAATTCGATTTGGGGAATATCCAAATCCGCGTTGTTCATCGCGGGTAGCTTGCTCTCCGGATTCTTTAGTGCGTATTGAATGGTTTGGTTGATGGCAGATGGTTTTGGGAAGATCATGTACAACGGGTTGATGATATACGAAAAAATTTGTTCGGGTGTTGTTGAACGCGGGCGGTACGATTTCTCTGAAGCCGACAGATCCGAGGACCAGATTTCAACACTCTTTACAGCGTGAGACATCCAGAGTCGATCTTTGGCATCAAATGCGAGCGTTGCCGCATCTCCTTGGCCGGGCAAATTGGGTTTCGTCACGGACCAGTCGGTCTGTTCGGCATCGCGCGAAACGATCCAAACATCTCCGTTTGTACTGAGAATGGCGACCCTGCCGCGATGATCGGCTGCGATGCGTTTGACGGTGCTTTCTCCGATGGCTTCGAGTTCTTGTACGACTTTCATGCTTGTTAGGTCGACGACGAGCGGTGTATGGCCCTTGGGACAAACAATGGCGGCCCCCTCCTGAACAGCGATGCTTGCAAACGTTTCCGGTGGGAAGTCGAAGGAGAGTTCACCATCGTTGGTCAATCGCCCCCCATCAGCTTTAAGTTTGACTAGTTTGCCTCGCGTGTAGATGACTGCGAGTTGGTAGTCGTTCGCGCTGGCAAAGGCCATCGGGCGGCGGTATTCCGCGTCGGCGGACGTCATTCGTTTGTATGGTTCGTCCGCTTGCGGAATCTTCATATCGAATCCAAACAGAGAGACTTTCGATTTTTCCGAGTTGGATGCTGCTTCGACATCGAAGCGGTAAATTCCTTCGGTAGTGACCGCGGCGAACGAGTCTTGCCAAGGAATGATCTCGGTGGTGTTAGCTGGAAGATCCGGTCCGGAATCAAGACGGATGTCGTCCCACCATTTCTTTCCGGAGAAGCTTGAGGCCTCGTCCGAATCGGCGACGTTTGCGTCACTCAATTCAGGCAAGCGTGCCATCTCGAGGCGCGTCGCGTTGTTTCCTCGAATACCGAAGGGAGCGAAACCCGCGCGTCCGAAGTAGAGATTGCCGGTTTTAGGCAAGTAGACGGGTCCGACGACGCGCTGGCCATCCACATCGCCGTATCCCGTCTGCCACGCATTGGTCTCTTCGTTCCAAAATTGAATTCGCCCTTGTTGGTTTCCAACGATGGGCATGTCTCCTACGACATGGATATGCTGAACGGTGGGTGGACCTTGCAGAAAGGCTTGTGTCAGGTCGCGGACAAAACCAAGCGTGAAGCAGACCCCCCAAAACAGCGCGGTGACCACGACACAGATGATTGGGTTCTTCCACACCAGTCCGGAAAGGGCAGAAACCGAGTAGAAAATCATGAAGTAGAAAATAAACAAGGGGATGCACCATAGGATCCCGGAATTCCAGATCTTCAATTGGATCCCGCAGTAGAGATACAGTCCGATGACCAGAAATGCGATGTTCAACGAAACGAAAATACAGCCGCCGAGATATTTGCTGAGGTACAGCAGATTACGGGATAGCGGCTTGCTCAGTAGCAAATGGAGGGAACCGGTTTGGAACATGTCGGGGATCATCGAACTGGTGATCACGATCGCGACCATCATGGCGACGATTCCTAGTCCCAGCCAAAGTACCGTGGGTATCAATCCGGCTTCGATGAACGGACGAATCTGACGCGCAGTAATTGGAAAGGGCTCCGTGAACTTCATGCCAGCGTAGGTAATCCAAGTCGCTTGACCGACCGAGGAGTTGAGGGCGTTTGGAAAGGTCAAATCGAGAAGTCTTCGATTGAAACGCTGGAGTTCGTCAGGAGATTTGTTGTCATTGGCAATCAACTCCTTCAGTTCTTCCCGGCGTTCGGCAGTGGGCCAAGCCTGTTTGTCGTACAGGTCAGTGGCTTCGAGCACTTTATTGAGGGCCGAAACAAGCCGTCCTATAAAAATGCGTCGCCCATTTTTTTGTCGATCCTTGAGGGCTTGCTGGAAATCCTCTGGCAGCTTCGCGTAGATCGCTCGATGTGCTCGTGTTCCCTTGCCCGTGGATGCGAGGGCGAGTTGGTCCATGACTACACGCGGCGATTCAATGTCCGATGTGGATACCAAATACGTTTCACCTTCTGAGATCGAAAGTGGGAACAGTGCGCCTAAGATCAGCAACCAAGCCGCCAGCAGAATCCATAACACGCGCGAACTGATCGATTCGAGAAAGCTGTCGTAGAGAACCGCGATGTAGGGTTTCATGCTGGGACTCCTTGAGAAGCTGCGGAGACGATATTCATAAACACCTGCTCAAGGGAAGGACGGGAACGCTCCATGCGAAGAATACTGATCTGTTCCTGTCGCAAGCGATCGATCAGTTGGTCGACTCCCGCTTGATCGATCGATCGAATATCGACTCGCGTCAGCTCAGATTCCGAATCAAGACTCGCATCCGCACTTGCTGCGATACGCGAGCATTGAACTTCGCCGCAATGCTCGAGAAATGGTCGCACACGGGCTTCGTTTGAAAAAACTTCCATACGGAGATACCCGCGGCGCTGGTCAGCATGCTGTGCAATCAATTCATCGATCGTGCCGATACCTCGCAGTTCTCCTTTTGCCATGATCGCCACGCGATCGCAGATCAACTCGACTTCTTGCAAGATGTGGCTGTTTAGAAATACCGTCTTGCCCCGTTTCTTCAGTTGATCAAGGACGTCTCGAATCTGAGAACGTCCCATAGGATCCAGCCCATCGGTCGGTTCATCTAAGATGAGCAGATCTGGATCGTGGAGCATGGCTTGAGCGAGTCCCAGTCGTTGTCGCATCCCCTTGGAATAGCGGCGTACGGCTTCGTGCTGCCGCCCTTTCAGATCGACGAGTTCAAAAAGTTCATTCTCACGCTTCGCAATCTCCGAATCGGACATCTCGCTGAGTCTGCCGTAGAAGTAGAGTGCACTTCGGCCAGTATGATGTCTTGGGAAAACGAGATTTTCCGGAAGGTAACCGATCTTGCGACGGGCAGCTTTGCTCCCCGCTGGCATTTTGAGTACCGATGCCTGTCCGCGGTTCGGATGCAGGATCCCGAGGAGGACTTTGATCAGGGTTGTTTTTCCTGCGCCGTTGGGACCGAGGAGACCAAACACCTCCCCTGCTCGAACTTGCAGAGTGACGTTGCGAAGGGCCGGATGGTTTTTCCGAAAGACGAGCCCTTCACTGTAGGTTTTGGATAACTGCTCCACGTTGATGGCTAATCCATCGGCGGAAAGCGATCCCTTCGAAACGGAAGGATTTGGCTCAGACGACGCAATCATGAATCGAACATTTCAGTTGGTGGCTTGTGACACCCTAATTGTCGAACGTGGGGCCGAGGGGAAATGGGTATGTGGTGTAACTCAGATCGTAAATCGAAACGACGCAGGGTCCACGTAGTTCGTAAGCACATCCCAGATATTGGTCGATTGTCGACGATTTTTTGGTGGATGGCAACCTGTTCCGAGTTGGTGTTGCCCGATACTTGCCCCCACAGAGACTGAAATCGGTGTAGAATAGCGTTCGTTTCTGGTACGTAGCAGTACGCACCAGTACGTCTCGCCTTCCAACCCCTCCTAGTGATGCTTCAGGATATCTCCCTATGAAATGCACACCTCTCTCTGTTTTGTGTTCCTTGCACTCGACTGTCTTGGCTTCCCTTCTGTTCGCAACACTGTTCGTTGTAGACGTCCCGCCGACCTATGGGTGGGAATCGAAATCGCTGTTCAACGGCAAGGATTTCAACGGCTGGCATGGACGACCGACAGTAGATCCTCGCAAGTGGGAAACCACCCCTGAGTCGGACAAAGCGAAGTGGAATGAGGAGATCACTCAACACTGGCGGGTCGATGGAACGGAGATTGTTAACGATGGCAAAGGCGCCTACCTCACTACGAATGAGGAGTTTGGAGACTTCGAGTTGTCGCTCGAATACAAGATTGTTGCTGGCTGCGATTCAGGGATCTACTTGCGAGGCATTCCTCAGGTTCAGATTTGGGATCCAGATGCGGAAAACAATCGTCCCAATGGAAACGAAAAAGGAAGTGGTGGTCTGTGGAATAATCCTGCAGGATGGGCTGGCAAAGATCCCTTGGTGCGGGCCGATAGCCCGGTCGGCGAATGGAACAAAATGAAGATCCGACTGGTAGGAGAACACTGCTGGGTCTGGCTCAACGACAAGGCGGTTGTTGTCGATGCTCGACTGCATGATTACTTTGCCAAGGGAATGGCACTGGTGAAAAAGGGACCTATTCAGCTGCAAACCCATGGTGCTGAGATTCGATTCAGAAACATTGCGTTGAACGAGTATTCCGCCGAAGAGTCCAACCAGATCCTCGCAGATGCTGAGAATGCCGCTTTCTCGCAGTCGAACGTGAAGTTCGAACCGTTGTTCAACGGTAGCGACTTGACGGGATGGACAGGCGCGAAAGCCAACTACACCGTCGCGGATGGTGCGATTCAGTGTTTAGCTGGAAAGGGTGGAGTTCTGCACACCGAGAAGACCTATGGTGACTTCACGCTTCGGTTGGATTTTCAGTTGCCACCCGCTGGCAACAATGGTCTAGCGATCCGCTATCCATCGAAGGAAGAGCTCGAGTCATTGGGCAAAAACGCGATGGGTGGCGATGCTGCATATGTCGGTATGACGGAGTTGCAAGTGCTCGACGATGGACATGACAACTATAAGACGATCGATGCTCGACAGGCGCATGGCAGCGCGTACGGCATGGCACCGGCGCAGCGAGGTTATCTCCGTCCGGCTGGGCAATGGAACCACCAGATCGTTACGGTGAAAGGATCGAAAATCCAAGTTGAGCTCAATGGAACTCGCATTCTCGATACCGATCTATCGACGATCAAGGAATACATGAGCAACACGCCCCATCCAGGCAAGGATCGCTCAAGTGGACACTTCGGGTTCGCAGGACACTCGGATCCCGTGAAGTTCAAAAATATCGCCATTATCGAATCGGCGGCTTCCAAATAGTTGACGAGATTGTTGGTTTTGAATCCTATGAATCGATCGATCGTTTGCAGCATGTGTGTCGGAATCGTCTTCGCTAGTACGCTCGTATTTACGTATTCTCAAGGCGTCGCGGAGGACGACGATCGGATTCTCAAGGTACCCAACTGCGACGCCGGTTCGGAAGCCGAGATGAAACCTTACGTGGAACGCTTGGAGCATACACAGGCGAAGATCGAAATGCTTCCCATTCGAGGTGGAACCTTTCGCATGGGAAGTCCAGATTCGGAGGAGGGGCGAAATGAGGACGAAGGGCCCGTTCATGAAGTGACCCTGGCCCCTTTCTGGATGGCGAAAACCGAGATCACCTGGGATGCTTATGACGTT
>JBILVV010000254.1:0-7075 GCA_044370255.1 Pirellula sp. | reverse complement strand
CCGCCCCCCCCCCCCCCGCGCCCCCCCCCGGCGCGGGCCGCGGGCGGGCCACGTGGAAAGATCAGGTTTCTATCCCATTATAATGGGACTTCGAGAAAGAAGCATCTGGGAATACGAATTCGCCAGCTAATCCAAGAGGGGCAGAAATGGGTCGATCAAGAAAAAAACGTTGGAACGAGGGAAATAGACCAGACCTGATCTTTGTTTATGTAGTCCGGCCTGTCAGTTCCAACGCATTGAGTCAACCATGGGAAAGGTTAACCATAAAGAGGTTATTCCCCATTTGAGGTTCGCGAAATATTTCCTCCCCACCCAGCCCGCAACTTACATTTTTTGTCAACGTGCCATTCGAGCCTGGCATTTGTTGTGCGGAGGGCAGTAGAGATGCTGGACTTTGCTTGGTAACTGGCGGGTTGCACAGCGGTGGATGGTGAGTCGAAGGATGCCATGAAATCGCGCATGCAAATATTTATCGAGAATATCGATAAGCTGAGCAAATTCTTCGCAGACTCCCATTAGGGAACTCGGTGTTCCAACCGCAATCATCCTGCGCGGCGACGAGCAGCAGCGAGTCGCGACGCGGGAATGATACCAGATATCCGCTGAGACTGAGATGCGATCTGATTAGTGATTTCACACGCGACTCGAAGCGCTCGTGCGCCGTCTCGTCCGGAAACAATCGGCGAGCGACGGTTTTGAATTGATTGGATGAAATCGGTCTGTTCATCGACCATCGCGTTGGCGGGTGATGCAGGCAACTCGATTTGCTGCAACCAACGCGTGAACATTTCGTCTTTGACTTTCAAGCGTTCGGCGATTGGCAGCGTGTCTGCTCGCAATTCTCCTGACGCTACGGGGGGCGAAGGTTGGGTGAGGGAGCATTTCGAGTTGGAGAAATCGATTGAGATCCAGGAGTCCAAGCCGTGGATTTCCATCGAGCGGACGGGTGCCGGGGAGATCCGCGAGGCTCTCAAATGCGCAGTAACGCCGTTTCGGAATACTAGATCTGCGATGGCGAAATCCTCATGTTCTCCAAGAACCGATCGCCCCGAAGCCCGGATCGAGATTACCGGTTCAGTGACTAAGCTGAGTATCAAATCGATATCGTGAATCATCAGGTCGAGCACGATACCGATGTCTGTGCTGCGGCCAGTGTAAACACCTTCTCGACGGGCATCGATGTGCTGAATCGAATCGAGAGGTATGGACTCGCGAGCACAAGCCCATACCGGATTGAAGCGTTCGATGTGTCCAATTTGCAAGCAGCGATTATGGCGATCAGCCGTGGCAATTAGATCATCCGCTTCGCGAACTGTGCAAGCGATCGGCTTCTCGATGAGTGCATGGATTCCGTGCTCGAGGGCCCAAAGTCCAATTCGATGATGAAGAATGGTGGGGGTCGCAATAACGACTGCATCTACATTGCCGAGAAGACTCTCGTACTCTGCGGAGGTCGGCAGTCCTAACTTGGACTCTACTTCCCCTCTTGATTCCGGCGAGGGGTCGCAGACGGTGAAAAACTCAATATCTCCCCGATTGGCCAGGAGTCTGGCGTGAATGCGACCGAGGTGTCCGCCTCCGATAACCGCCATTCGAAGCTTGGGCTCGGATATTTCGGATTTGTGAGACGTGGCGGTTGATTGATGCGTCATGTTGAGGCTTAAAAGGACTTTACGCGGCAGCGGAGCGTCGATCCCGTCCTCGGCCGTGTCGTCCGTCTTGCGAGTTTTCGATAAATGCGAAGAGTACTTCTAATTCGCGGATCAAGTTTCCGTCTGCTTCAAGGATCTCTTTGGCGTGTTTGACACCCACCTTGGAACGGTAAAGCAATTTATGGGCTTCGCTGATAGCACGGATCGCGGCGGTGGTGAAGTTCTTACGCTTGAGTGCGACGACATTCACGCATCGGGGACGTGCCGGGAAACCTTCAGCCAGCATATATGGGGGAACATCCTGCAGAACGCGCGACAAGCCGCTCACGAAACTATAGCATCCGATGGAAGCGAAATGGTGAACTGCAACGCCGCCACTCAAGGTTGCATCATGTTCTACACGCACATGGCCGCCGAGCATGACGTTGTTTGCAGTGATAACTCGGTCTTCGATAATGCAATCGTGAGCGACGTGGGAGTTGGCCATAAAGTAGCATTGGCTACCTACGCTGGTAACACCCTGATCCTTCTCCGTGCCTCGGTTCACCGTCACGCATTCTCGAAAGACGTTGCTGTCCCCAATCGTTACTTGGGTAGGTGATCCCTGATACGACAGGTCCTGAGGATCACCCCCGATCACGCAACCGGGAAAGAATCGATTATCGCGACCGATCGTGGTGTGCCCGGTGAGAGTCACTCCATTCTCCAATCGGGTGCCTCGCCCGACTCGCACGTAGGGTCCAATCACGCAATGATGACCGATCCGAACATCTTCGTCGAGTTCGGCTCGGGGATCGACCACGGCGGTATGAGCGATGATGGTTGGCATTTCTCGAATCCACTTTCCTTCAGGTATCGTGGTGTTATTGGTGTAGTTTCATGCTGCGTACGACGCAGTCGCTTGCAGTTTTAGTGGCGTCGGCTTTCGCAATTGCGTCTGCTGTTGCAGCATTTGCAGTGCCATGCGTCCGTTCAGGTTGTGACCACTCTTGTACGCGGTGATCGTTCCAAAAATCCTTGCTCCGCACAGTGCCAAATCGCCGAGCAAGTCAAGCAATTTGTGTCTGGAGCACTCATCCGGAAAGTGCAATGCATTGTCGATCGGCCCGTTCGGTCCGAACACCAGCAGGTCTCGGAAGGTAACGTGTCTAGCGATGCCGAGTCGCTGGAGTTCGTTGGCATCCTGCTCCGAAAGAAATGTACGCGCGGGGGCGATGTGATGCAGGAATTCTTCGCGGGAGAGAACTGCCATCGATGTCGTCGAAGGGATCGGACTATTGGGTCCGTAATCGAGGTGATAAACGAGTTTCAGGTTCATTTCATCGGTTGGATGCGCTGTGATACTCGACTGCTGATCACCGACTTGCATCGTATCCCCGAGAACCAAAATGTTCGCTGGAGCGGTTTGCGTTTCCAATCCCGCCTGTTGCAAAGCGATCGCGATCGCTCCGGCACTCCCATCCAGGCCAGGCATTTCGCAAGCATCGCATTCGACCAGACAGTTATCGATTTGCATGCCGTAAAGAGCTGCCATGACATGTTCAACCATCTCAACCTCGGCGGCACCACTGACCAACTTGGTTCGCAAATGCATGTCGATCCTGTTGGATGCAAGTCCGCATACCGTTGGCTGACCGGGTAGGTCCATGCGTCGAAACACGATTCCCGTGTCGACTGAAGTTGGCCGAAATGTCAACGTCACCGGCTGGCCAGACCAATAGCCACGCCCGCTCACGCGGGCGATGTGGCGAATCGTCTGTTGGTAAATCGCGGACTGCATGGCCAATATGGACTTCCCTGGAAGGAGAAAAGAGATACCGTTCCCTAGCGACGGACGGGACCGTTTCCTGGATTCGCGGTTTGAGCAGGTTTGCCTGCACCGGTTGCCGCAGGAGCCGCCTGGATATCTCGCTTGAGCATCGCGACAATCGTGTCGGTCAGGTCATGCTGTGGATTGAAGAAGATTACCTCGCGATCCAAGCCGATTTGAACCGTGTTAGGCTTCTTCGGATCCATCTTCGTGTTTTGCTTGCGACTGTAGCGAACCACCATGTCATACTTGTAGTGCTTGGCAGCAACATCTACAGCCGTGACCACCTGGTTGTAAGTATCCATGATGAGACGTGCTTGACGCTCGCCGAACTCTTTTTCCTTGTTGACCACCTCGAGACGCAGTTTGCTGTCTTCGCCGACCAACGTCTCCTGCTTCTTCTTGAATTCAGGGGAATCGGGTGCCAACGCATCGTTCAGTTGCGATGCGTCTGATGCAAGCTTCTTGCGACGGGCCTCGAAATCTTCCATCGTCTTTTGATATTCCGCCTTAAGTGCCTCCATCGTCGCAATGAAGGTCGGATGGCTATCGAGCACATGATCAAGATCGACCACGGCTGTCGAAGTGGACTGAGGTTGCGGGGCTTGCGAGCCAATCTGCGCAAAGGCCAGCGAACTGCTGGCTACGGTAAAGACAACAAATACCGCGGTACGAAGTCGAAACAGCACGTTTGAGCACTCCTTGCTTGTGTCACCTGCTCGTAGGTTCACCTGCATCGTGCAGGCGACGAATCCGAAGATCGCGGGGATTCTGACGAAACCCGCGATCCGAGTAAATAGCGATCAGGAGCAATCAGCCCCCGATTTCTCCCCGAATAACGATGTTTTCTTCGCCCCGCTTCACTTCCACTTCGAGCATGTCTCCAGGCTTGAATTTGGAGAGTTCCTCATCCATATCCTCCCGAGCAGCAACAGCTTGCGCACCGATCTTGAGGATCTGGTCATCCGGCAGAATGCCAGCTTTCTTAGCCCATCCTCCCGGCATCACGCGATCCACCACCAAGCCTGGCTCAGATTGACGAATGCGGACTCCTAGACGGACTTTCGAGGTTGTGCTTCGCAGGAATGATGGTCGTTCCGGTTCATGAGCGATTTTGTCGGTCATAAAAGTGACCATATCCGCAATGCGAGCGATTCCATTGACATTGATTTTGTCAAAGTCGTCACTGGGGCGATGGTAATCGGGATGGAATCCGGAGAAGAAGTGATAAACCGGGATACCTTTCATGAAGAACGACTGATGATCGCTGGGGCCCACTCCTTCCGGTTGCCGTTTGATTTCGAACTGACCGATTTCATTAGCCTGTGTAAGCAGATCATCAAACCCTTTCGCCGTCCCCGTCCCGTAAACGGTCAAAAGGTTATTGGAGATTCGACCGACCATGTCCAGATTGAGCATTGCCACGGTTTTGTCGAGTTCGAAACGCGGATGGTTGACATAGTACTCGCTCCCGATGAGTCCCAATTCTTCAGCGGAGAAGGCCATGAAAAGGATGCCGCGTCGAGGGGTATCGTCGGCCTGCTGCTTTGCTCGATCGGTGAGTCGCTTTGCAACTTCGAGCATGCCGACGGTGCCAGAGGCATTGTCGTCGGCCCCATTATGGATTTCGAATGTTCCCGGAGCGAGTGATCCTGCTCCCCCCATGCCAACGTGATCAAAGTGGGCTCCGACGATCACGATTTCTTCCGCAAGATTGCCAGCACCGGGCAAGTAGCCCAGTACATTCATCGAGGGAATCTTGCGCCGTGCGATCTCGGTCTGCCCCGCAGCTTTCCAGCCTGTCATTTCGAAGGATCGCGGCTTGAGGTCTTTGTCGATTTCCGCTTCGATCTCCGTGAGGGATTTACCGTACTCAGCCAGCCAAGACTCCACGATCGATCGACTGGCGAAAACGGTTGGTAGTTTGTCGTCGGAGGGTGCGTTGCCAGAACCGCTGACCGGCAGGAGCGTACCAGGACTCGCAGCCTCTGAAGCGGCATCGTTGAACAGAATCAGAGCAGCGGCTCCATGCTTGGCGGCATTGGCTACTTTGGAATTGAAGAACGCATACTGACTCGGTTCTGCGCCGTTGAAGACACTCTTGGGATCGTTGCCCTGCGGTTCTTTGCGAATAACCAGAACCACCTTTCCCTTCACATCTAGATTGGCATAGTCATCGTACTGGATCGTCCCATCGTTTGCCGTGATCCCATAGCCTGCAAAAATAACGGGGGCATCAAACAGACCGTTCGAGCCAAGGCTTTGCGGTTGAAATTGCTCTCCCAGGCTCAATGAAACTTTACTTCCATCAGGCTTCGTGAAGGTGAGGCTGTTCTTCTCGGGCACTGCCCCTGGGGAACCGTTGAGCTCAAAGTACTGAAAGGGAGTTCCATCAAACAAGTCGGTCTGGAGCCCCAAGTCTTTGAATCGCTTGGCAATGTAGTCGCTGGCAAGCTTCAATCCGGGCGTTTCAGCCGATCGGCCCTTCAATTCATCAGACGCCAGATACGAGATGTCGCCGTAGATTCTCGCTTCTGCCTCAGATCGATCAGCGCTCTTTGCGGTTTTGCTATCCTCGGCAAAAACTAGGGGGCTTTGCCACGCAGCCAAGCCTGACAAAAGAGCTATACCGAGAGTGCGCCGCACACTTGCAAGCCGAAACGTAGGCATTTGGAGTCACCGCTTAAAGATTTGAAAGTTGATGATACAGTCCGTCAAAAACGCAATTCCATAAGCAGTGTACTCGTATTTCCAGTCAACGTCAGGCGATTTTTGCACGGGTAATCCAACGGTTTCTGGATGGTAGACCGCATAACGAGGCAATCCTCCGGCTCCCCGTTTGCCGTTTTTGGCAATTGGAGTAGACTACTCCCGAGCAAAGCCAAGCAGCTTTGCAATCGGGCCGTAGCGCAGCCTGGCTAGCGCGCTACCTTGGGGTGGTAGAGGTCGTGGGTTCGAATCCCGCCGGCCCGATTTTTTCTTCCTGGATATGAAAACGCAAATAAAAGTCGTAGAACCTCGTGCGACTTCCGTGCTGTGTGATAGCCCACTCTACTCGAGGGCTACCAAACATTCGAAGGCTACTAAGCGCCAATCCCTGAGAGGAGGGGACTTAATTAAGCCATGAGGCATTCGCCGGTTGGCGATATCAACAGATAGCGTTCACACCCATTTTCGCATTTCTTTTTGCCTCGGTATTTATCGCTACCCACGCACCAGCAATCGAATACCCCTATCCGCCCTAGAATTTTCTGACGAGAGTCGGATTCTATCGATGTCAGGAATAGCTTGAGCCTCCCGAACAGTAGAATCGTAATCGCGTGAAGCTTTTTGAGAACGATGGCGGATCATCTTTGGAAGGCGAAAAGCGGAGAGCGAATGCCCACGTGATTGTTTAACAAGTGCTTTTATCCCAAGCCCTGCGTGAGATCGTTCAGATCCTGTGGAATTATGTCGTGGCCGTTCAGCCTATTTCGTTGGTCTGCGTCCAAAACTGGCGAGATGCCGACGAGCTGGTGAGACCAGCCTTGGTATTTCGGCATTGTTTGAAGGAATCGTGCTACATGCTGCTTGAAGTTATTCACGTCGGATATGAGCTTGTCCGGTGAACGCA
>JBILVV010000253.1:0-7085 GCA_044370255.1 Pirellula sp. | reverse complement strand
TGAAACGGTGGCTTCAGGTAAATACGTCTTCACTAGCGAATCGGTATCGATGGGTCACCCGGACAAGTTGGCTGACCAGATTTCGGACAGCGTTTTGGATGCGCTTTTGGCTCAGGATCCTCTCAGCCGCGTCGCATGTGAAACGGTTGTCACCACAGGACTGGCATTGATCGTCGGTGAAATCACCACTAAGGCGATCGTCAACTACGCCGATGTAGTCCGCCAAGCGATCGTTGATGTCGGTTACACCGACGACGAATGGGGAATCAACGGCAAAACCTGCAACGTCATGGTGGCTCTCGATGGTCAGAGTCCCGACATTGCCATGGGCGTTAACGAAGATTCGTCAGCCGGCAAAGACATCGGTGCCGGTGACCAAGGGTTGATGTTTGGCTACGCATGCAATGACACTCCGGAGTTGATGCCTTTGCCGATTGCATTGGCTCACCGCATCACCAATCGATTGACCGAAGCTCGTTTCAACAAGGAAGTCAATTGGCTCCGTCCCGATTCGAAGAGTCAGGTCTCGGTCAAATATGACGATTATACGCCGATCGGTATCCACAATGTGGTTGTCTCGACGCAGCATTCACCCGATGTCACGCAGGACGAAATCCGCAAGTTCGTGATCGAAAAGATCATCAAGCCTTGCTTGCCACCGAAGCTGTTGACACCGGACATCATCTACCACATCAATCCCACGGGCCAGTTTATCGTCGGGGGTCCGCATGGCGATAGCGGTTTGACCGGACGTAAGATCATCGTTGACACCTACGGCGGTTGGGGCCGACACGGCGGTGGCGCATTCAGCGGCAAGGATCCGACGAAGGTTGACCGCAGCGCCGCATACATGGCGCGCCACGTTGCCAAGAACATCGTTGCGGCAGGTCTCGCTGATCGCTGCGAAGTCCAACTCGCTTATGCGATCGGTGTGAGCAAACCGGTGAGTGTCCGCGTTGACACGCAAGATTCGGGCAATGTTTCCGATGAGCGAATCTGCGAAGTTGTTCAGGAATTCTTTGACTTGACCCCTCGCGGGATCATCCAGTATTTGAACCTGCGTCGTCCGATCTATCGCAAGACGGCTGCCGGTGGCCACTTCGGCCGCAATGAGCCGGAGTTCACTTGGGAAAGCACGGCCCGCGCTCGTGACCTAGCCCAGGCGGTCAAAGGCAATGCATTGGCAGGTGCATAAAGAGTCGCTCCCTCGAATCAAGAAACTCTTCGGCCGATGACTTAAACCGCATCATGGTGGATTCACGTCCTCGGTCGCTTTCCGTCATCTCGATCCTGAAGCTCGTGTTGCTCATAGCAATACTGGCTTGGATCGTAGCGACATTTCCCAAAAAGGATTGGGATGCGCTTGTCGCGCAGGATAAAGATTGGGGTCTTCTCTTCGTCGCATTCCTCGGCGTGCTTACTGCCCATCTGATCACTTTCCTGAGGTGGCGATCCCTCGTAGCGGCCTTGGACGTTCCGCTCAAGCAACTCGATGCGATTCGCTTGGGTTTCCTCGGGACGATGCTCAACATGGTGAGCGTCGGCGCGATCGGAGGTGATCTCTTCAAAGCCATCGCTGCTGCACGGATGACCCACAAGCGACGGACCGAGGTGGTGACATCTGTCTTGGTGGATCGCGCCATCGGCCTGCTTGGACTGGTCATTGTCGCAGCCTCTACGCTGTACGTCGCTGATGATCTATCCACTAATCTTCAATGGATCCGGCGTGGAGCAACCTTGCTCAGCGTGATCGGTCTCGGGGGGCTCGGCATCATTGTGATCGCTGGCCATCGCATCCCTTTGCTATGGCTCCATCGAGTTCCATTAGTAGGGCACTCTTTTTTTCGCGTCGCAACGGCTTGCTTGGTGTTTCAAGGAAAACCGAAACTTGTGGTTCACTTGCTACTGACCACATTCTGTGTGCATGGTCTGCTGACGAGTTCCATGTGCTTGATTTCCAATGCGCTCTATGAGCAGCCACCGACGCTGATGCAGCATTTTCAAGCGGTCCCTCCCGCTTTTGCAGCAGCCGCCCTCCCGCTGACCCCTGGTGGAGTCGGTGTTCAGGAAGTGGCCGTCGATCGCCTGTTCCAGGAGGTAAGCGATATACCCGATGGATTCTCGGGCCTTATCGTCGCCACGATGTATCGGGCGATTTTGATCGCGATCGCCGCCATAGGAGCGATCGTCTACTTCACCGGCAGCGAGCGTCGCTTGGTGCGTGAATCGGATCCTCTGGTCAGCGAAGCCTAAACTCGCTTCGACAGCATAGATCGCCCCAGGTCCAGGGCAACCGTCCAATCGCTTGGCTGAGTCCTCGATTCATTCGCGAAATGGCAGCGTGACAGGCACAAGAATGCAGGGGTGCTGAGGCCATAGGGGGATCGGCCTCTCGCGGAATATCAAAAACCGTTTTTCAACTATTGACACGCTTTTCTTTTTGCATACGATTTGCATATACTTTTTTATTCCCCATGCAATCAGGTGTGCTTAATCATGCATAGAGTTTTTCAAAACCGGTCTAGACGCGGCGCGTTCACGTTGGTGGAACTGCTCGTGGTCATCGCGATTATTGGGATTCTTGTTGGATTGCTATTGCCGGCGGTCCAAGCGGCCCGCGAGGCCGCACGGCGAATGTCTTGTTCCAACAACGTGCGTCAGATCGCTTTGGCAACCATGAATTATGAGTCTGCGTTCAAGCGATTTCCTGGGTTGCTCGGGAGCAGCACCTACTCTGCCCAGGCGAGAATTCTTCCGCAAATCGAGCAGACGAACCTCAACAACCTTCTCGACTACAATCGTCCCCTATTGGTGGGACCGGTGTTCGCCGCTCGGTTTAATCCAGCCCTAGCAGGTGTCATCAGCCAGCGCATACCCACCTTTCTCTGTCCGAGCGACGCGGAAGATCCTCTCTTCCCCACCACTCTCGCGGACAATACTCCCGGCTTCTCTGCGGGTCTGAACTACATGTACAGCATCGGCAGTGGTCGCCAGACATTCTACGATGATCGGTTTACGACCGATGGAATGTTTTGGACGGGCGAGTTCGCGAAGCTAGCACGATGCACGGACGGCACCAGTAATACCGTCATGATTGCGGAAACGATTTTGGGGGATAAGCAGGTCGGTCCAACCCTGCCAACGACGCGACCTGTTCGAAGGATTGGAAACTGGGCTGGGACCACGGCGAATTCGACAGGCCCAGGTTTTTTGGCTGGTGGTTCGGTCATTTTCAATCCCAACTTACCGACACTCTTCCCGGGCATTGTAACTTCCTATCGGGGCAATCGTGGCGAATCATGGATCCGTGGGGTCCCTCATGCGACGACAATCAACGGCTATCTGACTCCTAATAACGTGCTGCCAGACATTGGATTTCACGGCCGCGGTTTCTATTCAGCCCGCTCGTTGCACGGAAGTGGCGTTCAGCTCGGGTTTGTCGACGGTTCGGTACGCTTTGCTGCGAACAACGTCGATGAAACGATCTATCGAAATACTTTCTCGGCCAACGGTGGCGAGGTTGCAGTTCTCGCCGATGACTAATCCGGGTTGTCTAGTGCGGAAGGATTTGCGGCAACGTCGGCCTCAAAACAGACCCCTGAGCCCGGTGCGGCGCAGGGGTCTCTTAGGATCTCTCTTTTTTAAAAAACGAGTTTTCGATGTCGCTAAGCATGCTGAATTGTCTTTTGTTGGTCGCGTTCTTTTCCGACATTGACCGCGAGCACCGTTGGATTGGTTTTCTGGGACCCGCGACTGAAAAAATAGAAGCGACGCAGTTGCCTTTGACGTGGTCCCCCGCAGAAAACATTGCGTGGGAATCCCCCATCGAAGGCTACGGACAAAGTAGCCCTGTAGTTTGGGGTGATCGAGTTTATGTCAGCAGCGTCGCCGGGAAGATGAAAGAGACGCTTCATGTGACCGCGCTGGACCTCGCAACGGGCAAGATGGTTTGGAACTATTCGCTACCTACGAAGAACCAAGGAGAGAACAGCGATTATTTTTCGAGAGCCGCTCCCACACCGGTTGTCTCGGAACAAGGATTGGTCGTCTTTTTCGAAAATGGGGACTTGATCGGATTAAGCCATGAAGGTGCAGAACTCTGGCGCAAGGATATGGTTGTCGAGCATGGCCCAATCACGTCGAGGCACGGAATCGCATCCTCTCTTGCGATCGATGGTGAGAGGGTTTTCGTATGGGTGCCTCGAGACCAGCAACCGTACATTGTTTGCATCCAACAAAAAACAGGGGAAGTGGTTTGGAAAAAGGAATTGAAGCCGGGCACCTCGTGGAGCTCACCGAACGTTGCACAAATGCCCGATGGCTCTAAGCATCTCATATTGAGTATAGGTGGTTCGGGAGGAGGAGGCGGACCACCGCGGGGACGTCAAGGCGAGCGGGGAGACCGAGCAACGACGGACAATGCACCGCCTCCCGCTACTGCTCCTGCTCCGACGCCAGTTCCGCCAAGCTTTGGTCGTCTGATGGGTCTCGATCCCGCAACTGGCGAAATGCTTTGGGAGATGGACAATTTAACAGGTAATTCAACCCCCACTCCGACCCTATTCAAACCCGGTCACTTGCTCATAGGCGCGTCGGCGGGGCGCGAGGGTGGCCCCTCGAAGGAAGCCATCGCCACCAATGGACTTGTCAGTGTTGAAAAGACCGACTCCGGTTGGCAGGCTCGCTATCTTTGGCGTTCTGAACGTGCAACCTGCGGGTTTTCGTCCCCGATCGCTCATCGAGGACACTGCTACTTCGTCGATCGACGCGGACGAATTTTTTGCCTCGATGTCGAAACCGGCAAAGAGCGATACTCCGATAACCTTGGCCATCCTGTTTGGGCGACTCCGCTCGCGATAGACGACAGGATCTACTTCGTCGGTGAAGAAGGAATCACCACCGTGATCGCTGCGAGCGACACCTTCCAAAAACTCGCTTCCAATACGCTCTGGGAATCGGCCAATGAACCAGTCAATGAAAATGATCCTCGCAGCATGTTGGGTCGCACTCGGCAATACGCCGTCGCTGCTATCGCAGGTGCGATGTTCATTCGGCGAGGAGATCGAATCTACTGCCTTAAAATCAAAACAGACGCATCAACTCCTTAGCATCAACAACCGCATTGATTATCTGCCTCGCAAACTTCCTAGGTTATTTCAGGACACGAAAAACATGAAAAATATATTTCGACTCGCTTCACTCTCTTGCTTAGTCTCATTCTCGCTGTTTGCCGATTCGGTGGTTGCCCAACAACAGGGGAACAACGGGGCTGAGAAACCACGCACCATCGCTCGTCTCGTCTGGCAGGATACTGCAGAGCAGACATTACGATGGGGCGACCTGCAGCGAACCGGTAACGAATGGAAACTGGCCGCAGCCAACGTCGAAGGTGTTCCAAAGCTCGATCCGGAAACACAGAACTATGTTCAGATGGAGCCCATTGCCAACGCCCTGATCGCAGGCATTCACGATTCCGAAAAAGGATCGATCGGAAGCGGTTGGATCGCTTTGGATTCCGGTGTCGAACTGGAAGCACATGGCGATCACTTCCATCCGAAGTTCACGAAGCTCCCAAAGGTTGTCCATACCCAAGTCAATCAAGAGCAAGGCAACCCGGCTCATGTCTACGGCTACAACAATCGGATTTACATTGCTAACGATGCCAAGAACGGCTTCACGATCGTGACACCACCCAAAGCGAGCAATGGGGCTTGGAAATCGGAGTTCTTCTCAGGAGGTGGTAATCACATCACCCTCGCAGCAGCGGCCGATCGTTGGTGCTATGCGACCTGGGCCGACCGCGAAGGAGACAATGTCGGACGCGTGGATGTCGTTGCAACGACATCCGTTAATACCACCGCAACACGATCCTTCAGACTGCCATCGGGTGGGCTCCACGGGGCTACATTCAACTCGGGTAAAGTTTTCTTCGCCCCCTCGGACGGCATCTGCGTCGTCGCAGGCGATGGAAGCGATGTTACTGCGGAATCGATCCAACACATCAGCCTTGGCACAGATCCCAAAAGCGACCGTCCGAATCGGACAGGCGCATTCACAAACCTGCGATCCTGGGTCCTGTTCAATTACGGCTCAGGGGATCAAGCCAAAGTGGGTATGATCGATGCGTCGAAAGCGAAAGTTCAGTTGTTGGAATTGCCCGTTCCGGCAGGAGAAGGTTTGTCGCTGAGCACTCCGGAATGTTTTACAGCTGCTAATGGAAAGGACTACGCCTGGGTCGTTCATCATCGTCGAAATTCAGACCAGGTTGAAAAATTGACTGCGATCGATTTGGATCCCAATGGCGATAAGAACCTCAGCGATGCGGCGATCGTGAAGACTCTCGAATTGGGGCCAAGCAAGATCGAAGGGCATTCGGGTTTCCATGAAATCGCGATTCTTCCCAATCGACGCGCGGCGTGCATCACGAACCCTGGGGACGGCACCATGTGGATCGTCTCGATCGCGAATCTCGAAGTCCTTGCGAAACTCGCCCCCGGTGGATCGCCAACTCGGGTGGTAGCGTTCGGCGGGTGATATTAGCGTACGCAGACGCCGCTTCGCGTCGGATTGGTGTATCATAGTCGGATCGCGAGGCGATCCTGATGACCGAATCCAAGCTCCGACCAACTTCTTTGGACTATGCACTAGCTGCAATTGCTCCTGCGCTGATCATCTTGATGATCGGCTCGCTGGTTGCATTTCTCATGACCGCCCTTTATCGGGGCGAGTTCCCGATGCGACTGATGTGGGTTCTGGGCTTGTACACATTCGCCTCGGTGCTTATTTCTCGGATCGCAATCGAGCAATCCCGCGCCCAATCGCTGGTGTACGCCGGGCTCTTGGGCGGAGCGACCCTCTTGGTCGCCCCACGATATTTTGTGATCGAAGGTCCACTTGCGGCGATGAGTCTACCGATCCTGGTCGTTTTCTTGGTGTTGATTACCTATCTCGCGGATCGAATTACGTACGACTGCACCGCGATCGACGAACCGGGCGATGCGCACGGCGAAGGTCTCCTGCAATCCTTGGGGTTGCTCAAGCGCAGCCGCACTGCACTCAAGCAGAAACCTCGTCAGCGCAAGCAC
>JBILVV010000252.1:0-7111 GCA_044370255.1 Pirellula sp. | reverse complement strand
CCAGGGTGCCGTAGCGGGAACGCCTGACACGATGGCCCGTCACGCTGCGGAGCATCAGCATCGCTGGCGCCGCGGGCAACGAGCAGTCCGGCACATCTTTGCTTCGACGTAGAGATTGTTGGAATCAGTTGGAATGTCGATGATGGCATCGATGCTCATCTGCGAGCGTTGCTCTGTGTTAATCCTCGAACTCAGCGGTTGCGTGCGCTGTGTCACGGATTGATATCCATCGATTGCGGAGCTAAGTCAACGAGTGTCTGCTCTTTGGTTCTCTCGGACAGACAGAGGGTAGTATTAGAAAGGCTCTTCGTGGTGGTGTTTCTCAATGCTTATCCATAGTCACCGCGTCTGAGAGTAGAAAAGGTGGGTGGCACACAATAGGTTTTATTGGAACCGAACCTTCGATATCCCCGGGTGGTGGCGATGGAACATACGGGGGCATTGCTCGACCGTCGTCCCATTCAGATACCCCGCATAGCCACGCAGCGTCGGTGTAGAGGGAGGCAAAACGTGGGTGGCACGAAGTGCGGATGTTAGTTTGCGAGCCTGATTTTCGAGTATCATTTCCTGGTTGGATGGATCACTGTATCTCGAGATAACTTGGAGAATGACGTTTATGAATTCGCGATTGCAGGAGATTTGTATTTGTCGCTTGGTTACTTGGGGGCTCGCCGTGTGTTGCTCATTGACTGTCGCTGGCAACTCGCGTCAGTGCTTCGCGGAAGACGTCCTCCAGAAGTTCCTCAACGAAGGAATGACTCGCAGAATGGGTGGCTACCGCCCTGTCAGAGCAGTGATGGATGAGGACGCAAGCATTGTAAAGGTCGCTCCTGACGGGCTTGTCAGCCCTGCTTACGGGAAGATCACGATCGGTAAGCAGGTCTTTGTGTTTATCATTGACACTCCTGAGGACGGACCATCGCGATTCTGGGTTGACACCAACACGGACGGCGATTTGACGAACGATCCCGCGACCGAATGGGAACCCCAAGCTCAAGGTGAACTGATGATGTACCGAGGGACGGCCCGAGTGGACCTCGGTGAAGGTCGTCTCGGAGCGTTGGGAGTCTATCGTTTTGACCCCAAGGACCCTCGTCGTGCTCAATTGAGCAATACCCTTCTGTATTACGAGGACTTCGGTTACGAGTACGAGTTGCAACTGGATGGTGAAACCTTCAGCACCTTTTATCCAGGAACTCCCAAAACCGGAGATCGCTTGTCTATCGATCGCGACAGGAATGGTGTAACTAGTCCCTTTTATGAGCGTATCGTGCTGGGCGAACCATTCAACTTCACCGGCACAACGATGCTTCTCGATGTGCGTGATGGTGCAATGATTCTCGAAAAAGCGGCCGATGCAATTCCAGTTATGCCGCTCCCGCCCGATCTTCGCATCGGAAAGAATGTTCTGGAATTCAACGCAAAAACCATGGATGGCAGTAGCGTAGAATTCCCGAAATCCTACTCCGGCAAACTGGTGATGCTCGATTTCTGGGCAACGTGGTGCGGACCTTGTATCGCGGAAATCCCAAACATGAAAAAGGCTTACGAGGACTGGCACTCCGAAGGATTTGAAATCCTCGGCGTCAGTTTTGATGACAATGGGCAAGAGGACAAAGTGAAGCAATTCTTGGAGGATCGAGAATTGCCATGGGAGCAGATTTATGAGGGGAAGGGTTGGGAAACCTCGCTGGGGAGGCAATTCGATGTCGGAGGAATCCCGTTTGTTCTTTTGGTCGATGGTGATACAGGAAGAATTCTTGGCACTGCACGGGAGCTACGAGGGGAAAAGCTTTCTGAATTCATCGGTGAGAAACTCAAGGAGAAGAAGGGTGAGTAGGCTGCGAGTCATGGCTTTCCATCGCGAGGATGCCGAACGGAAGCGGTTCGCTCGCTAGTCGGAGAGGTTCTGTGAGAAAAATTGGACAGGGAGTGACGCCGGGACCCTTTATTGAGTCCGTATTGTTCGATCGTTCGAGGATTTCGAATCCTGACCACTACGCTTTCGGACTACCAGCGATCAAGTCTCTGACAAAATTGGATTTGCATCCCAAGGTTACGTTCTTCGTTGGCGAGAACGGATCCGGAAAATCGACGATGCTTGAGGCGATCGCATTGGCCAACGGGCTGAACGCCGAAGGGGGAAGCAGAAATATGTTATTTGCTACCCGCGAAAGCCACTCGGAACTGTTCAAGATCATCAAGTTGCGACGATACCACGCTCTGATTCCCGATGCATGGTTCATGCGTGCGGAGAGCTTGTTCAACGTTGCAACCGAAATCGAAAAACTAGGTGTGGGAGACAGTTATGGGTCCCGTTCTCTGCACGAGCAATCGCATGGCGAAGCATTCATGTCGTTGGTGGAGAATCGATTCTCGCAAGGACTCTATTTTCTCGATGAACCGGAGGCGGCCTTGTCTCCTCAACGGCAACTTGAATTTTTGGTATTGCTGCACCAACTGGTATTGCGGCAATCTCAACTTGTGATTGCGACCCACTCACCGATCATCATGAGTTATCCGGATTCCTTGATTTACTCCTTCAGCGATCGTGGAGTACAACCCGTGGCGTATGAAGATACTGAGCACTACCGAGTGACCAAGAACTTCCTTGAATCTCCTAAAAGAATGCTTATACACCTGCTAGGGCAAGATCTATAACCCCGGTGCAGCGACTGATGAGGAGAGGTGTTCGAAAAACCACTGTAAGTGGTTTATCGCAAAATCTCCAAGGAGCCATCTCGATCGGTTGTGCTCAAGACGATCGGGCGGAACATTCCACCAGCACCTTGCCAATCATGAACTCGGATGGCAATCACCAGTTTCGAGTCGGTGCCCGCCTCACTTGGAAATGCGAAACTGCTTCGAATTTCAAATGCCGTTTTTCTTTGCTCGATGTCGCCCGCCGAACCGATTTTTTTGCCATTTACGAAGACCTCGTAGTAGTCGTCGCCACCATCGACCCATAAATATTTTTTCATTTCCCTCCACTCCGCTGGCAGGTCGACATCGAGGCGATACCAAGCCCATCCATCGAGCGATGCGTACCCCTGCCCCTCCCAATGCTTGCCTATCTGGATCGGTTTCCATGGATCGGAAGAGGACAACGCATCGAGTCCCCATCCCTGTGTCAATCCATCGTTGTTAGGATCAGGACGAAACATCCATCGCTGATCGGTCAGGTTGATCGTTCGGCGAGTTAGCTGGTTACGTATCGCCTGAATAGTTTCTGTTCCCAAAGACGTCGAGCACAGTTCGGGATCTGCAAACGCTTCGCAACACTGGTGAAACAACCAATTGCCGACAGCGTTGGTATCTCCGGTAACTGGCAGACTGCAAACAAGTAGCTTGCCCTTGCCCACACCGGTCGCGAACAACAGACCATGAGTCCGTACATGATCGATGTCATGGTTGTCCCAAAGCATGACATACGGTGTCAGTTGATCAAGCCACTGCAGATTAGGTACCACCGGCCCGCCGAGATCCATCGCCTGCAATCGATTCCACATATCGGCGGATCCGAAATGTTTCGAAGGGCGAACGATGGGTCCGCCTCGCAGGAACCAATGCTGTTGTTGCGGGAAACTGTTCCTGGATCCACTTGGGATCATCAGAACATTCGCGCCGCTTTCGAGTCGATCGAGAAGTTCCAAATCGAATTGCTGGGCTACCCAAGTTTCGGGAGAGTAAGTCGTCGCGTTAACATTGGAAGCGGTAAGCGATTCGCGAATCGAAGGATCACAACTTGCGTGGATTCGGACATTCTTGTTCTGATCCTTTCGCGGAAACACCCAAATGACCCATTGGTTGCTCGTCGTCCCCGAGGATGTGGTTAGAGATGCGGAAATAGTTAGCGGAGTCGGCTTCGAATCACGAAGGGTAACCAACTTGCGAACATACTCGTGGATTTGGCCGACGGCGTAGTTTCCAGGTTGTGCCGATGTTGCGACCGGAACGACCAGTTCTCTGAGAGTCACTTCCGCTGAATCGGTTGGTCCTTTGAATTCAATCTGCAATCTATATGGTGCCGTTGCAGAGATTGATTCTGAGTTGGATTCGTACGAAAAGGTACTGAACACGAATTCGGCGTCGAGAATCTCATCGATAAAGAAACTTCTGCGATCGTTTTTGGTTCGCATAAGCAGCATGGAATCGCTATGCCAGGCCCATTCCTTTTCGTTCCATTTCCCTTCACCATTCAAATCGAGCAGCCCCATTTCCGCGAACGGAAAATCGCGGATCACCGACACGACATAGCCCGCGCCGGGTGCTTCGCGCCGCAGCGTTTCAATTTGGTATTTGCGCATCTCGAGAGCGTATCTTTCTGAATGCTCTTCAAGAGATTGGACTGCAACAGCGCTCATGTCATTTTTTCGGTCCAGCATCCAGCGTTGATTAGCTTCGAAGTGTCGAGGTAGCCATGCTGTGTTGTCGCCGTGGCGAGTTGCGTCGACTGTATTCGGATCCAGCCAAGTGTCAGCTGCGATGCACTCACCAAGTACCAATGGCTTGACTCCATGCTCTCGAACATATTGATTGAGTCTACGAATCGTCGATACCCACGTATGATTATTCCCGTAGGGATGGTCGTCGTAGAAATCATGGATGCGATTCCATTCGATCCAACTGCTATCATCCTCGACCAAACAACCAGGGATCATCCGATGACACTCGTCGTACAATGTCCGTATGACATCGAGGTCGGCACTTGGCCCGGTCTCGCATGTCAGGCTCCGAAGAACGACAGAAGGGTGATTGCGATCAAATTGAAAGAACTCACGGAATTCCCGAAGGAGCGTCGGTAATTGATCTGCCGACCACTGGGAGTGCCAAGTCGGATATTCCATCCATGTCAGCACCCCCTGTTCATCGGCAAGCTCCAAATAGCGTTTGGGTGGAACCCACAGGCAGAACTTCATCAGATTGAAACCATAGCTCCGCACGAGTTCTAATTCGTTTTGCCAAAACGTTTCGGAGGTGGACGGTGCGGTATCCGGTGGTGCATAACCCCAATTGAGAACGCCTCGAATCGAAATCGGATTTCCATTAAGCATAATCCGTTCACCATTGGCAGTGATCGTACGAAAAGCTGAGCGGCACTGCGTTTGATCGATAATCGCGCGGTTGCCCGACGACTCGTGCAACAGTTCGACGCGGCAGACATAAAGCGCCGGGTTCGATGGACTCCAGAGAGAAACGTCTACAGGCAATTGTACCTCCTGCAAAGCGATCCCTGAATCGTTTAATTTTTTCAAGCAATCTTCGTGGATGGGAACGATCGTTTCCCACTGCCATGGGTTGGTTGGGTCCTTGGCAATCCAACGCTTCGAGCAGACGCGAATGTGGGTAGCGCGGTTCGCTGATGGATGATTGGAGAGAAGGGGCACTTCCACACGAAGCGATTGCGAAGCAACATCTCCGCGAGCAAAGAGTTTCAAATCATCGATCGCGACATCAGAGCGTAAGATGAGCGAGACGTTTTGCCAGATGCCACCGAAGTGAGGAGCGAAGACGGGGAGGAAGCCTTGCGAGTTATGACCGACCCGTTCATCGACACGTACGGTCAGTTCGATCGGTTGGCCGGAGGCTTTACGACGCAATTGTGTAGTGATATCGCATTCGAAGGGAGTCCATCCGCCGAGGTGTTGGCCAACGGATTGTCCGTTGCAAAAAATCTCAGTTTCCGTCGCGCAGGCATCAAAGCGAACAATAGCGTGTTGGTTGTCGAGGACGGAAATGTCCTCGGGCAGTGTCATTCGATACCAACCGATACCGTCGAAAGCAGTTCCTTCATGCGATTCAAAACTTGACGGTACGCGGACTGTTTTCCAAATCTCGTCACGATCGCGACGAAACTGCCAATCGCCGTTGAGAGACCTGACCGTACGTACAGTAGCATCCTGCGATCGAACAAGATCCGCATCGGAAATGACGGCCGTGAGAATGGCGCACAACCAAACGAGTAGAAGACAGGTCCCTCGCGAAGCAGTCATGCGTGGCAAAACGAAGAGATCATTGTGCATCGCGTGGAACCAATATCACGGGGGATCGAAGCCACCGGGGTGAAAGGGATGACATCGCGTGATCCGCCACAGGCCTTTCCATACGCCGCGAATCGGACCGTACTTTTCGATCGCTAGGATCATGTACTGCGAACAGGTCGGTGTGAATCGACAGCTACTCCACAAGAGCGGACTGATTGCCCGCTGATAGAATCTGACCATTTGGATCAAGACGTAACTTACCATCGGCCCCGACCCACTAAGCAACGAGTCCCTTGGTTACCATCATGAATACGTCCTCAAGTGTAGGATCCTTATCGCTGAATGATCGCATCTTGATTCCCGCTGCAACCAATCGCTCCATCAATTGCGACAGCCCTGCATCATCGGTCTCGAGTTCGGCCGTCACACGATTGCCATCGATGTCAATTCCTCGAAGCGACGGATCGCTTCGCAACATCGAGATGCCAGCATCCTGATGTTCGAGGAAACGAATCTCGACGATTCTATTGCGCCGTATCTGTCGATAAACGGAATCGATCGGTCCGTGCATGAGAAGTTGTCCTCGTTCGATGATCCCGATCGATGTGCAGCAGTCGGCGAGTTCGGACAGAATGTGGCTGCTGATGAGAATCGTCTTCCCCATCTTGCGAAGTTCCTTGAGGAGTGCTTTGACTTCGATTCTCGCGCGTGGATCCAGACCGCTTGTCGGTTCGTCGAGAATCAGGACGGGAGGGTCATGCACCAATGTTTTCGCTAAGCACAATCGCTGCTTCATCCCGCGCGACAGTCCGTTGACATAATCATCTCGTTTATGGGTCAGGTCCAAAAGTTCCAGGACGTCGAGAATAACTTTCTTGCGCTGCGTGCGACCTATTTTGTAGGCTACAGCGAAGAAGTCGAGGAACTCCCAAACCTTCATGCCATCGTAGACGCCGAAGTCGTCGGGCATGTACCCGATGCTACGACGGACGTCCATCGGCTGCTTGTTGACGCTGAAGCCATTGACGGTTCCGTCACCGCGTGATGCTTTCAAGAGGGTTGCAAGAAACCGGATCGAGGTGCTTTTGCCTGCGCCGTTGGGACCGATGAACCCGAATAACTCCCCT
>JBILVV010000026.1:0-23436 GCA_044370255.1 Pirellula sp. | reverse complement strand
TGAGGGGATGATTTGGACCCCACCGGTCGAAATCACTCAAGCGTTTGAACCGTTTCGCGCAAAGATCGATTGGCAAGTGATTGCGACGGGCCCGGGGCACGGCATCCAACTGCGCACAGGCCGATTGGTCGCTCCCTTTTGGATGACCGATTACGAGGGTCGTTTGCCTCTGACCAAAGGGGTTGGGATCGTTTACAGCGATGATCATGGCGAGACTTGGAAATCGGGTGAGATTGCGATCCCCAAAGGCGGCGAGCCCAACATCGTGGAGCTGTCCGATGGACGCGTTCTGGTGACGGCTCGCAATACAGACAATCGCAATCGCCGCATGGCATCGATCAGCGACGATGGAGCGAGCGATTGGACGAAGTCATTTTTCATCGATGAGTTGGTTGAGCCGGGGTGCATGGCAGGGCTCGTTGCGCATCCTGGGGATGGAACGAATGACCAAGCTTGGCTCTTGTATTCCAGTCCCGATACGACCGAGCGATCGCACCAAGCCCGACGCGATGTCACGATCTATTTGAGCAAGGATGATAGCAAGACTTGGCCGATTCGAAGACGATTGCATCGCGGCCCGAGTGCCTACAGCGATCTGGCTGTGCTCCCTAACAGCGACGTTCTCTGCTTCTACGAGCAGGGGGTCGAGCATCGTTATGGCGATCGTGGACGGCCATGGGCCTATCGTTCTCTTGTGGTCGCGAAGTTCGATTTGGATTGGCTGTTGAAACCGGAAGATAACCAGGACTAGGTGAAGGTTCGTTCACCAGCAGGAGGATTCAGCCGCTTGGCAAAGCGATGTTGTAATCGGGCTCAGGCTCCTGGACGCAGGTTGCGGTAAACTCGACTCCCTCGTAGATGTCTCGCATCTCCAGCGAGCAAGCGAGAAAAGGCAAAGCAATTTTTGTATCGATCCCTTCGATCGTATCTCGCAAGAATGATTCTCCGGCTTTCCGCATGATGATGGCATGGGGTTGATGCTGCTCAAGGATCAAATAGACCTGAAGTGTGGGGATGCTTAGGTAGGATGTCATCTTTTCGTCCAAGTCGTATTGCCGTGTCGACGGTGAAAGAACCTCAAGAATGAAGACGGGAGCATCCTGAAATACGTCGCTGGCGGGATTCGGCTCGCAAACCACTTGAGCGTCTGGATAGTAAAAACGAAATCCCTGCGAGGTCTTGATTCGTACTTTCGTGTCGGAATTGTAGGGTTTGCATGGTCGGTTTTTGAGTGCTGCGAACAGGGCGAAGGTCGCATTGCACACGACTTGGTTGTGGCGATTGGTCGCCCCGGTCATCGCCCGAACCCAGCCGTCGATGTATTCGTGTTTGAGAATCGAAACTGACTCTCCCCTGAGATACTCATCGATGGAGACAAAATCAGGCTTTTCCGCGCTGCTCATGCAATCCTCCCAAGAATGTATGAACCTCTTCTCGAGTTTGATCAATCAAAAACACCTACGAGCTTATCCGAAAACTGTTAGCCGGTCTGGCGTTCGCCAACGTTTCTTTGGTTTTTAAAAAGCAATGGGTGCCACCCACCTCAATGGGGATTGCCAGCATTCTTATGATCTCTCCATGGGCGCAGTGCCTGTCCTGGTTTTCTTATTGGTGGCACAATCGGGATTACGGAGTCTTTGTCGCGAATCCGTTTGGGCGCGAGGCGATGAAACAGGGAGAACGCAGTTCGATCGCCCCAGAGCCTGGGCAATCGATGACGCTTCGATTCGGCGCGTATCTCCACGAAGCAGGAATCAGCAAGGACAGGCACTGCTTTTCGTTGCGGTTTTGCTAGCGATTACGTGCGTGACCGAAGCGATGCATGTCTCGGTTTCTGACGTTTCTGATGCCCGACGTGTATGGGCGCGTTGAAGTACAAAATGCCGTGTTCGACAGCATAGCCAATGGTGCCAGGAGGGGCATGAACCGTACCTCAAGGCGAGGGTGTTTTCAGTCGAGACGCTATCGGTTAGGCTAGCACCTTCGAGTTGATTAGCTCCATGAGAATGCAATCGTGTGAAGGATCATTTACCGTGTCAAGGATTATCCAAAGACTGCTCTTCGAAGGCTCTTTTTTCCTTCTCGCACACTTGCTGTTCCTTCCTCTGCTGAATGCAGGCTTGGTTCTCGATCCTACAGGGTTGGTCTTTTTCGACGGATTCGACCGCTCTGAGGAAGATACGGCTAAACGCGTGACAGGTTTGAACTTCAGGTTTTACGGGACCGACCGAAGTGAGATTTGGGTTTCCGAGAACGGGAATCTAAACTTCTCAGCCGATGGCAGTTTTTCTCCCACCTTACTGGGGGCTCCCAGCCACGCTCGTATCGCTCCGTTGTGGGATGATTTTCTTCTATTGCAAGGAGAGGTACCTGTGAATAACAGAGTGCTTGTGGATCATCAATCGGGCCGCTGGTTATCCGTCACGTGGGAGAACGTTCGACTTTTCCATGAAACGGCAGCGGGTGAACCTTTTCCGGATACGACTCGATCGGCCCAGGTAGTGATCTTTGAGTCGGACCAATTGATCCGAGGTTTTGAGTTCCGCCGCAACGATATCGCGTTTGGTCACATTCCTCATGAACTCGGGACGTCAAATTTCGGCTGGGCTTTGGAAGCGACGGTTGGAATTGATTCAGGAAACGGTGTCTTTTCGGCCATTCCAGGAACGAGCGCGGGGCGAATCACTGACGCTAATGACGATTTGTTGAGCTGGGAGTCCGATAGCTTCATCCTGTTTCGACCAACGGATTCGATTATTTCGGGATACGATGCCTCCAAGCAGCTTTTTTCTGCTGTTCCCGAACCAACCAGCGTATCGCTTGCACTCGTGGTCTTGGTGGTTGTGGGGGTTGTCAGAGGGCGAGTACACAATAAACGCTAGTGGCATAATGGGTTGACCGTCTAGGATTCCTTCAAGGAGACGGACCCATCGAGTAACGCATTCACTTTCGCAAGGTACCCCTACTTGGTGGGATTTTGCTTCGCTCAATGGGGGGCTCGGGAACGTCGCATCGTTTTCCCCCAATGAAATCGTTGGCGGAATTGGTTTTTCGGGATAGCAAGAAAAAAATGTAAAAAGTTACCAACTCTCTTAAATCGCAACCTACAGTTTGCTGTCGCTGCGGGAGAGGCTACCGCAGAGAACGACCTGTAGAGCCAATCCATCGTGCCTGCATTACCGAAGCTTTCTAGTTGCGTGTGCAGTGATGAGCATTGGCTGGTAGTTCCGCAGCGCATGGTTTACACCAACACTCGTTACACATCCTGAGTCACCAATTTTCAAGGGGTCTATCAAATGCGTTTTCCTCGTTTTCTTGCCGTTGTGTCGGTTCTGTCCAGTGTTTTCTGCTGCAACGCCGTTTTTGGCCAAACTAGCGGGAACCAAAGCTACAAGGTAATCGTTCCGACAAGCATTAGTATTTCCGCACCAGCCGCTGTGACCATTACCCACGACCAGTCGAACGCTGCGCAAGCATTCCCCCCACAGCCATGGGTTGTGAAAGGGAATGTTAGGACTGGAGTGAACGTCACTTTTACAACGGGCTCTGCTTTCGTCAACAAGGACGATGCAACCCAGAAGCGTGATGCAAAATTGACTCTAGCCATTGGTGATACGGCAGGTTCAGGAGCTTGGACGCTCGGAACCGCAACCGATAAAACCAACTATTTGCAAAACGACGAAGTCGCACAGGTCACTGCATCTTCCAATGGGGTCGGCCGTGCAAACCTTAACCTGAGTGTTGAGTTCGAAACAGTTGAGTTTGGACTGTTCGCAGCCGGCGAATATTCCACCGTGATCACCGGCACCGTCATTGCGAACTAAATCAAGCGATGAAAAACGGGTCGCAGGCGGCCCCGACGAATACGATCTAATCAAAGCCGCGGTGACGCTCAGCGTCATCCGCGGTTTTTCCATTTAATGCTGGCAAAAGAGATTTCTATACCAAGCATGCATATCCGGATAATCACCGTGACTTCTATTGCCTTCGAATCGTATGACTGAGTAAAACGCAAGGCAGCAAGATGTGCATCATGTTTGTTCCTTGGGGAGCCTTTTCCATTCCTTGTGTAGCATCGTTGAGTTCATCGCGGGTCTTTTGCTTTCTCGTGATCGCGGCTTTGGCATCCACGGGCTGCCTTGGCAGAAACAAGACCGTCAAGCGGACGGTACAGGATCTGTACCAAGAAGCTCTCCATTCGGCGGCGCGGAGACCAGAGATTGTACGCCCTGCGATTCCGGAATCAGGCGTGGAACGGTTCGATGCGGCTGGCAACAGAGTCTCCTCATTATCTTGCGATGGGATACCCATCGAGATGGTCGAGCCATTCACTCCCTATGAATCGAACGATGATCCCAGAGCCAGTTCCATTTCCTCGTCGGTGAAAATGGAATCTGGAACCCCTCGAGTTCCGCCCGCGACCAGAGGAGAAGGCACACGAAAAGAGAGTACCGATTTGAAAGAAGGTGCCGATCTCGATGAAGGCAGCGGGTTCATCGACTCCGGTACACTAGAGTCCTCTAGACTCAATCATCAAAAGTCGAAGGCCGAATCACGTAGCCAGCCCAAGAAATCCGAGATTGTTCTCGCTTCGTTCCGCGATACCGGACGCACTGTTGTCGTTTCCACCCCTGGTCAGTTGCAGGATACTCTGGCTGATTCCAACACGATGAATAACGTGCGGATTACGGAGTCCTTCGATCAAATCGATATTCGCGAGGCGCTCAATATAGTCGCAGCCCAGGCGAAAAAGTCGGTGGTTATCGATGACACGATCGGCGGCGTAGTCAGTGCTGAGATCATTAACGAGGAGTTCGAAGCTGCATTGAAATTGTTATTGCAGCCGCTCGCGCTGTTCTATGCCCGGGACGGGGATCGGTACATCATTGCCCCGGCAGACCCCGATTCACCATTGTATAACTACATCTCGAAGCGTCGTTTATACGCTCCAAGGTTTCAGGACATAGCGAACTTAACCTCCATGCTCCCAATGCGATACAAGAAATATTTCCAGATATCGCCAGAGCGAAACTTGATCGTGATCGACGCTCCGAATCGGATCGCGGAGGAAATCGAAGAACGGTTTCTAGAACTGGATAAACCGATCCCACAGGTAGAGCTGGAAGCCATCGTTTGCGTTGTCGCTCCGGATAGTTCATTCCGATTCGGATTGGACTGGGGGCATCGCGTTGGTGAAGCCAATTCCGAGGATCTCAATGTGTCGTTGAATAATCTGGGGCTAAAGTCTGTAGTCAGTGCGGATGGAGCTCGTAACGTCTTTTCCGATTTCGCGGTCACTTCCGCATTTGTTCGGCTCTTGGCTCAAGAAGGGTACATTACGATCCGTGCTGCTCCCCGAGTAACCGCCAAGGACGGCGAAAAAGCCAATATCTCGCTCAATCGAGAAACGTTTTTCAGCCTCCAACCCAACAACAACAGTGTCTTTTTCCAGCAAAACATTCAAAAGGTTGAAGCAGGGATATCGCTCGAAATTACTCCGCGCGTTCATGAGGATATGGTCAATGTGAAAATTGGCAAAGCAGAAGTCAGCGAGGATATTCGCACCCAAGCCGCCAATGCTGAATTGAGCAGTGTTGTTTTTCCGATCATCAATCGACGTACAGTTTCCACCGAGGTCATGGTTCGAGATGGCCATACAATCGTTATCGGCGGATTAGTTCAACGCCAAACGGTGGATCGAATTGCAAAAGTTCCGTTTTTTAGCAGCATTCCGATCGCGGGCAAGCTATTCGAGAGCATCGAGAAACAAGAGCAAGATGCCGAAGTGGCTATTTTTATCTGCCCTAGAATTGTTCCGGTTAGTTCCTTATGTCCCGAATGCACTCCTTAGTCGTTACCGCTAGCTTGGTGTTATTTGCCACCTGCATTGCCTCTCCACAAGCCGCATTAGCTCAGAAAGCTGGGCGCGGAAATCAAGTTGTGGTTCGCGAGTCATTTGAACCGACGTTTCGAATTGAGCCGCTGGTAAATCGACTCAATGGCCGAAGCAACGACGAGCTTCCCTTCAAGTTCACCATCGAGTCTGCCAATCGCGAGACCACGGTTGAAATCGTTCCAATTGGACTTGCCCAAGACATCTCTGGTCAGGTCCTGCACAACGCCGAATTGAAAATCTCCGACACGATTCGGCTCCTTACACCGCAAACATTGAAACTCGAAGCCAACAAATCAGCTTACATCGAAGGGCTCGTCAAGATTCCTCGTGGCGAGGCTAAGCATCATTCGTGTGGGATCATGGTCCGCGATATCGGAAGCGAAAATACTCTTTCGCCGTCGTTTGACCCCAGTGGAAAACGAAAGACCCAAGCGGGTATCCGTTTCATGACTCAGTACATCCTGCGTCTCGACATCGAGGTTGACGGTACCCGGGGTGAACAAGTCCAGCAATTGCTGATCGAGGAAGCTTCGGTTCAGCCTCGCAACGGTCGACCACTCTTGCAAGCAATCGTTACAAATCCCACGGACACCACCTTTGAATTTGAGCTCCGAGCTCGGCTCCGCTCCTCGCCGAGCGATCGTACCGCCAAGCAAGTCAGTTTGGTCATGCCTATTCGTGCTGCCAACGAAGACGATTCGAGAAAGATCGGACGGATTCTCGGAAAGTCGAGAATTCGTATGGAAGAGCTTCTTCCCGAAACCATCGCCGGCGGACAATACGAAGTGGATCTTGAAATCTGGAGCGACCAGCGGGCCGTCAAGAAGAAAACCATCGGTATCGACGTTGACGCTGAGGATTTTCCTGCTCAGGAAGTGATCATTGCTCAAGTTGGACCAGGTCTGCAAGTCTCCCCGGCGCAGATTGAATTATCTCACCTACGCGGTGGGAGTCGCCGTGTATCGATTCTTCTCAAAAACCACGGGAAAGAGGATAGGTCCGTACAACTCAAAGCGCTCGGTGAAGACGAGCTTCCATTGGGTAGTGTTACCTTCCAGCCCTCCAGCGTGAAACTCGCACCTGGTGCCTCACGGAAAATCGCAATGACCTTGATCGGTGGACAAAGTGAGCAAACGTTCTCCTATGGGCATGTGCTTATCGAGTCTCAATCCGATCGGAAAGAGTTTCGAGATACGAAACGTTTGCCCCTGGCAATCCTCTACAAGAAGGGAGGCGAGACCAGCATCAACGTCTCTCCACTTGCATGGGATCCTAATGGGAAATATCCAGCCTTCCGAACCACGGTGGAAAACACAGGAACACTCCACTTTCCTATCGACGCACGGCTCACGATCGCTTCCGAATTAGGCCGTCGCTACCAGGTCCTCGGGGGATTCGGCCGGTGGGTGATGCCTGGGCAAAAAATGCAAACCTCCTTCCGACTCGATTTTCCGCTCCCACCGGACAACTACAAACTCAAGTGCGAGTTCATCACAGGTGGCGATCCAGCAGTCGTCGAGCAAGAGTTTGTCGTGTCGGACCTCACCGATGCCGCTGATAAGAATCCGGTCTCAACGGATAGCGAGAAGATAAACTAAACGTTCGACGAAGGACTTGCAGAGTCGATTCCTGAGCGCAGCGAAAAGTGCGAATGTCACGTTGCTAACGACCTGGATATGACTGTTGGTCGCGCCGGTCATCCCGCAAACCCAACCATCTACATATTCGTGTTTGCGGACTGAGATTGGTTTCGCTGTTACATACTCTTAAACGGCAGTGAAATCAGGCTTCTCCGCACTGCTCATTGAAAGCTCCTAGGGTCTATTCGAAAATCCTTTGAAATTGCTGAAACAGTTTTCACAGACACTTGATCGTGGTGAATGTGAACATCGCAGGGGAATTTATCGTGCTGTATCGGTCGATGCCGCGTTTTGACTTTCGAAGGTCATGACGATTCGGATCGTTTCGTACCCGATCTGTTGTTGCAGCTGCTCGTAGATCGGGCTCAATTTCTCGCGACCGACGACATCGGCTGCGGCGAGTATTCGATTTTGAATATCGCGTGGTACCCAAACGTCGATGCTGTCGACCAGGTTGTTTTGGATAAGCTCGGATAAATGATTCGCGACTGTTCCGACAGTGACCCCTGCTTTGGCGGCAATTTCATCGAGAGGACGTTGCTGTTTGAGCAACGGAATCGTGATCGATTTGGTACCAGATAGGCGGAGGGTATTGGGGTTGGAGCTTGATTCCTGAGTTCTCCAAACGACATCCTGGGTTGTTCCAGTCCGGTCGCAGTAGTCGCGAATCGCTTCGAGGAAACTCGGCCCGTACGATTCCATTTTCGCCGTTCCGATACCATTGATCGAGAGCATCTTCTCCTCATTGGAGGGACGGCTGGCGCTCAGTTCCAGGAGTACGTTATCGGTAAACACAACGTAGGGTGGCACACCGCTGGCTTGCGATATTTCCTTGCGCAAAGTTCGCAATTCTTCGAAGAGTGTCATATCCGCGTGCGAGGCGGCTTCGAATCGGACGGCCTGCTTGCGCTGCTCGGACTTCGAGACGGTTCGGATCAATCGAGGTTCGGCATCTCCGTGCAACACGCTGCGGGCTTGGGGGCCCAATTTGACGATGGGGTATTCGCCGCCATCGATTGCGAGCAGTTCCTGGCCCACCAACTGATAGACCCAGTCCCTAAGTTGGCTTTTCGGGACTTCTTTGAGGATGCCGTGCGTGCTGAGTTGATCATGTTTGCGATTCAATACGTCAGCCGATCTTGACCCGACTAGGACATCGACCAGGTAGTTCACGCCGAAACGCTCACCGATGCGAACGACGCACGACATGATCTTTTGCGCGATAATCTTTGCATCGGGAACGTTATCGGTATCGCCAAGGCAAACATCGCAGGCACCGCAGTTCTCTTGTTCGTACGACTGACCGAAATATTCTACCAGCCCTCGATGCCGGCATTTGGGTGTGCGGCAATAGTTGGCCATCTCTTCGAGTTGCTTTTTGGAGGCTGCGATGATTTCGCTCGAGGCTCCGGCTTCGATCAGGCTCGATTCGGTGATTTTACGGAGAGTGATCCAATCACCGACACTGAAGAATAGAATGCACTCGGATGGAAGTCCGTCGCGGCCAGCGCGACCTGTCTCCTGTTGATAGTGTTCGATCGATTTTGGCATCGCCGCATGAGCGACAAAACGGACATTGGGACGATCGATGCCCATGCCGAAGGCGACTGTGGCTACTACGAGGTCGACTTGCTCGTTGACAAATGCATCCTGAGCATCCTTTCGCTCTTCGTTGGACATGCCTGCGTGATAGCCGACGACCGAGAATCCTTGTTGGGCGAGGTAGGCGGTTATCCACTCGACGTCCGCTCTGCGAAGGCAGTAGATAATCCCCCCTGTGCCACGGTGACGTTCGCAGACCTCCTTGAGTTGCGATTGGAGATCCACTTGAGGCAGGATGCGGTACGCAAGGTTCGGCCGATCAAAGGAGCTGACGAGAACTCGCGGGTGCTGCAGTTGCAATTGCTCGACAATATCGAGTCGAACTTTCTCCGTGGCGGTCGCCGTGAATGCGTGGACTGCAGATTTTGGAAAATGCTTTCGGAGCGATCCCAGTTGCCGATACTCCGGCCGAAAATCATGTCCCCATTGAGAGACGCAGTGAGCCTCGTCGATAGCGATTGTTTGGATATCTACTTCTTCGAGAAACCTTAGAAACTCCGGAGCAACCATTCGTTCCGGAGATACAAATAGCAGGCGAACAGAACCTGATTTGATCAAGCGAGCCGCTTCGCGTTTCTCATCGGAACTGAGGGTGCTATCGATACGTAAGGCCGACACACCGACAGCGTTGAGGGAATCCACTTGGTCCTTCATCAATGCGAGCAGGGGCGAAACGACGATCGTTAAACCACCCTGGTAGACAGCGGGTGCTTGGTAACAGAGAGACTTGCCTCCACCGGTCGGCATGACGACGACGGTGTCTCTTCTCGCGAGGATCGATTCGATCGCTTCTTGCTGCGCAGGTCGAAGACTTTGAAATCCCCAGACTCGCCGCAGCATATCGAAGAATGCTGCATCCAGTTTTGTAAGATCAGTCGTGTCAGTTGGCTTAGACATGATTCACCTCCGTTTTCATCATTAAAGAAACAACAAACCCAGGATATCGATCGCATCTGCAACCTGCATGAGTCGCCCGAAATTGCTCTCTTTCGATAAAGCCCAAAACAGGGCCACTACTTCGCGTTCATCAATTCCTGGCGCAGGAATGTGTAGGCAATCGCTTGCATGAACGCGGACTGGCGATTGTTTGCGGCTCCGCCGTGACCGCCCTCAATATTCTCGTAGTACCAAACGGGATGCCCCATCGCTTCCATCTTGGCCATCATCTTTCGAGCATGCCCCGGATGGACTCGGTCATCACGTGTCGACGTTGTGAATAGAACGCGCGGATAATTGATCTTCTCCTTCACGTTCTGGTACGGCGAGAACTTTTGGATGAAGCTCCATTCCTCGGGTACGTCCGGATTGCCGTATTCAGCCATCCAAGATGCCCCTGCCAACAGCTTGTTGTAGCGCTTCATATCGAGAAGCGGTACTTGGCAGACTGCGGCATGAAACAAATCGGGGTAAAGGGTTACCATGTTGCCAACGAGTAAGCCGCCGTTAGAACCACCCTGTACAGCCAACCGCTCCTTGCATGTGACTTTGCGTGCGATCAAGTCCTTGGCAACTGCAGCGAAATCCTCGTAAGCTCGCAATCGGTTCTGTTTGAGTGCCGCTTGGTGCCATCGCGGACCATATTCGCCGCCTCCTCGAATGTTGGCAACCACGTAGACGCCACCCTGAGTCAGCCACGCACGACCGACAGTCGCGCTGTAGGCAGGCTGGAGCGATATCTCAAATCCGCCGTATCCGTAAAGCAGCGTCGGATGATCACCCGTCGGCTTGAGATCCTTTTGTGCAACCATAAAGTATGGAACTCGGGTACCGTCACTACTGGTCGCAAAGTGTTGTGTGATCGTCAGACCTTTGGAATCAAAGAACTGAGGCAATCGCTTCAACTCGATCGGATCGCTGCCGATCGTCCCGATCGACAATGTCGTTGGGGTCAAATAGTCCGTTGATGTCATGAAATAATCGTTGGACTCATCTGGATCGACAGGCGTGACACTCACCGTTCCGAACTTCGGAGCCCCACGCAGCGGTTGTCTTTTCCATCCTTCGGGTGAGTAAGTTAGAACCTCAATACGGTTTTTCACATCATCGAGGATGTTGATGAGCAGGTGATCCTTTGTGAATCCATAGCTGTCGAGAGCAGTGGTATCGGTCGGTTCAAATAGAACATCGAAATTCCGTTTGCCCGACATGAAGGCATCGAAGTCGATCACCAGTAGCGAACCGGCTTTGTAAGATCGATCGTTGACCGACCAAGGCTCTCGCAACTCAATCGCCATCCATTTTCGGTTTACCGATTTGTTGGCGGTATTCGGTGCATCAATCTTGACGAGTTCTTTTCGGTCGTTGAGCAGATAGAGTTCGTCATTGTAAAAAGCGATATTTCGTGAAACGAAGTTGCGTTCAAAGCCAGGCGAATCATCGTGAATGGCGCCGATCGACATATCGGTCGACTTTCCTTCGTAAAGAGTGGTGGCCGACTCCATCGGAGTTCCCCTTTTCCACATCTTTGCAAGACGCGGGTATCCTGAGTCGGTCATGCTGCCTGGTCCGAAGTCTGTGGAAACAAATACGTGATCGCGGTCGATCCAAGACATCCGACCTTTGGCCTCCGGACGCTGAAAGCCATCGGCAACGAACTCCCGTTTCACCAGATCGAATTCCCGAGTGACATCGGCGTCGGCTCCCCCTCGGGACAACGAAATCAACGCTCGCGTGTAATCGGGACGCAGCAGCGCAGCACCTTTCCAGACCCAGTTTTCTTTTTCGTTCGCACCCAATGAATCGAGATCGAGCAGCACTTCCCAGTTCGGTGCATCCTTCTTGTACTCCTCGAGGGTCGTGCGACGCCATAGTCCACGTTCATTCTTCTTGTCTCGCCAGAAGTTGTAGTAGTATTCGCCATGCTTGACGACCAAGGGAATGCGCGCGTTGGAGTCAAGAATGTCGAGCAGATCTTTTCGGAGCGGTTCAAAACTCGGGTCCTCTTCAAACCTTTCTTGCGATTTCGCGTTTCTTGCTCGAACCCAATCGAGTGCAGCATCGCCACCGACATCCTCGAGCCATTGATACGGATCGTCGCTAGCAACTACAGGGTTGGGTGCGGGTTTCGAGTCCTGTGCCGTCAACGTCATGCCTCCTAAAACGAAAAACGGAACGATCCAGATAGGTTTCCAATGATGCATTACAAAGAACTCCTCAATACTACGAGAGCCTATCGGTGATATTAGAAATTTCTCTTTGGGATAAAGAGTTTACTGTAGTTCGGCATCCACCCAAACAAGGCGATGGTCCGAAGCTCGAGCTAGCTGATTTCCACGTTCGGATTCCTTGGTTGACGGCCAATAGATTCCGCTATCCACGATCCGGAAATGGTTGGAGGGGAGTACATAATCGATTCGAAGATTTCCAGGGTTCTTGTCGTTGAAATCTCCGCTATCTTGCGAAGGGTCACCTCGATGCCTCGCGTTTGCTTGACCGGATTTTTCGGAGGCCTCGGCGCCACCGTTGCTCGTGGGCGCTGGCCCTTGAGCGATCCGGGAGGAACTTAGCAGTTTCTCAATCGCGCTGTGTTTTCCATCCCCATCGAACGGATCGGCATTCAAGTCTCCCAGGATGACAAAAGGGTAGTTGTCCTCTAACCCACCCTTCTTTCCTTGATCATCGATCAAGTAATCCCCATTCCCTCTGTCGCTGATGTAGTCGATCCAGAGCCGGATCTCGTCATGGTTACGGCATCCATTGCGATCCTCCGGGCCATCGAACACAGGAGGCGTAGGATGCGATGCAAGGACATGGAGCGTGCTGTCCCCGATCTTCACAGGTACGTCCAAATGCGATTTGGAACTCAGTCGCAATTGCTCCCAGATCGAATCGGTGTGGAAGAAGGTACCGTCCTTGGCGGGGCGCTGTGCATTGGGCATCTGGCTCCATCGAAACTTTTGAAATGTCCTGACTTGATCCGAAAGGATCGGATAGCGGCTCAGGACTACCATTCCGTACTGTCCTGGAAACGCTCCATACCCCCACGAATCATCGGGATCCCCATTGCGACCATTGTTGTTCAGATCCATTGCGGAGGGTTCGCCGGTATTCACTGGGGCGGAAAACGCGAATTTCAAATGCCTCGATATATCGATATGCCCGTTCGGCTGTGGCACCTGTAGGAACTTCTTTAGAATCAACTCCGCGTTCGATTCGGTGTAGTCCACTTCATTGAGCAACAGGACATCCGGATTCACGCATTGAATAATCGTGGCGATGTCCACTATCTGCTGATCTCCAGCGGTGAGATCACGCGTCAATTCGCCAGATTCCTTCCGGTTCATCGCGGCATTGAAGGTCGCGATTCGAATCGCTTCGCCCTTGGGTCGCGGAAGGACGGGCGGGGAGTCGGGATTTTGGGACAAACCTATCACTGGCAAGCACCATATAACCAGTAAAAAAATATTCTTCATTGGTAACTCGATCGCAAATTAGTTCCCGCAGCTCAAAAGTTGCTATTCCAAGGGGTGTCTGTTACATTCGATACCATGAACCACATGAACACAAGTCTAGGAAAAATCTGTTCAACGGGAAATGGTGAGACGGATTATTCTTGCCACTGTCGCAATTGCGATCATCTTCACCGCTCGGTGATCGCGAGTCCTCTTGCGAGTGGTAGTTTTTTCATTATGCAGCAAGCGACTCATCCAGTTCTTCGAGGAATCGTTTTCTTGTTTCTATGCCTCGCATTAACGAGCTTCGTCCACCACAAGGAATCACTAGCGAGCGAGCCAGGCAAAACGGTACTTCTGCCAGCAGATATCCAGCTGACGGCCTACCAGAACGAACAACAGATCAGCCTGCGAACGATTCTCGAAGGTGGCGCGTATTCAGCGGATCTCCTCGCCGATCCCGCTCAGTTGGACGGGTTCGATATCCGGATTGCAAATCCCGAGATTGCGGAGATCCTGCAGGACGGGAATCGCACACACCGAGTCCTCGCCAAGCAATCAGGTGAAACGGAATTGATTGTTGGGTGGAAATCCACAAACGGCATCCGCAATGAAGCGAGAGCAAGCGTTAGGTGTATTGAGATAGACAAAGAACCCGAATGGGAATTCCGCAGCCACGTCCAGTCCATCCTCGCTCGAAGCGGTTGCAACATGGGGGCGTGCCACGGGGCCTTGGCGGGCAAAGGAGGCTTTCGATTGTCGTTGCGAGGCTACGATTCTGAGACCGATCACTTCAACATCACACGCCAAGATCTCGGTCGACGCATCGAGTTATCCGACCCGGCAATGTCACTATTGATCGCCAAACCGAGCGGCAAGATCGAGCATCGAGGCGGATTGAGGCTGAAACCAGACTCCAAGGATTACGACATTCTCTCGCAATGGATCGCCAAGGGTGCGGTCGGACCTCGCGAAGATGAACCCAAACTCGAATCGATCGAAGTGCTACCTGGCGCAACCGAATTGAAAAAGGGAACTTCGGAGCATCTAGTTGTTCAAGCTAGATACTCCAACGGCCGGGTCGAAGATGTCACGCGATGGGCCAAGTTCAGTTCCAGCGATGAATCGATCGCGCTCGTGAACGAACATGGCAAGGTCGATATCATCGGGCCGGGAGAGGGGGCCGTCGTCGCATGGTTCGCGAGCCGCGTTGCCTTGGCCCGCATTCGTGTCCCGTTCGTAGAAAAGACAAGTGAGCGTCCTACGCTGGCCTCTATCGAGAACGAACTAGGAAACGCCAACCCCATCGATCAATGGACAGCTCGCCAGTGGTATGCTTTGGGATTGGCCCCCTCGGAGCGTTGCACCGATGCAGAGTTCATTCGCCGTACGAGCCTCGATGCGACAGGCACATTGCCAACCCCCGAACAGGTCGAGGCATTTCTCGCCGATGCGACACCTGACAAACGCTCCCGATGGATCGATCACCTCTTGGCTAGCCCCGAGTTCGTCGACTACTGGGCCTATCGTTGGTCAGACCTGTTGATGCTCAATAGCAATCTTCTTCCGACCGATGGCGTGCGATCGTACTACCAATGGATCCGACAGCAGGTGGAAAAAAACGTTCGTTGGGACGCGATGGTCCGCGACATTTTGACGGCCCGCGGGGAATCGCTCGAGAATGGCGCGACGAATTTTTATGCGATCAACCAAGACCCCGAGGGGATGACCGAGAACGCATGCCAGGCGTTCATGGGGCTATCCATTGGCTGCGCCAAGTGCCATAACCATCCACTCGAGAAATGGACCAACGATCAGTACTATGCCATGGCGAACATGTTTGCGAGAGTTCGAGCCAAGGGATGGGGAGGAGAGGTGCGAGATGGTGGTGCCTCTCGAACCGTGTATGTTGCTGACCGAGGCGATTTGATCCAACCGTTGCGTGGAAAACCTCAACCTCCTGCACCTTTGGACGCCAACCCCATCGAAATGGAATCGCCACTCGATCGGCGTGTCGTCCTAGCCGATTGGATGACCTCTCCGGAAAATCCCTACTTCACCCGCGCGATTGTAAATCGTGTATGGGCTGCGTACTTCGGCATCGGGTTGGTCAATCCGATCGACGATATGCGGGCCAGCAATCCCGCCAGCAATCCCGCACTCATGGACTACCTCTGCCGTTATACCGTCGAGCAACAGTACGATTTAAAAGCGTTGATGCGTCACATCATGAACTCAGAGACCTATCAACGAAGCAGCCGCCCCGCAGCCGGCAACACCGAGGACCGAAAGTACTTTACTCACTATTATCCGAAACGGTTAATGGCAGAAGTCATTCACGATGCGATCGCCAACGTGACGGGAGTCCCGACCGAATTCACCAAAGTGTCCTTTCTAGGGGGTGATAAGCGAGACACCAAGTTTTATCCCAAAGGAACTCGTGCTCTGCAGCTGTTTGACAGTAGCGTCGACAGTAATTTTCTTAAGACGTTTGGTCGAAATCAGCGCAGAATTACCTGCGAATGCGAACGGAGCGATGAGCCGAGCGTCATTCAGGTGCTCAATTTGAGCAACGGCGACACTGTGAATAGCAAGCTGAATAGCCAGGAGAGCATTGTCGAATCCTGGTTTCAAACCTATCGAGATGACCCCGCAGGACTCGTCCGTGCGGCCACCCTCCGAACGCTGTCCAGGTACCCAACAGAGCAGGAAACCGAGCGATTGACCGAGGAATTGAAGGCGGAAGAGCCAGAACGCCGAATCGCAATCGAGGACCTACTGTGGAGCCTGATTTCCTCCAAGGAATTCCTGTTCAATCACTGAATGAAGATTTCCCAACACTCCCTTGCAAGGATAAAAATAGATTACACTCGTATTCAATTGGTGGTTGTGCAGAACAGAGGAGGCCTGACTTCGTAACCCAAGGAGAGAAATGCTCATGAGCGAGAACACTTCACTGGATTGCAGTGTGCTCGTCCTGAATCGGTTTTACATGGCGATTCGCGTCATCGATGTGCGTCGCGCTATGACTTTGCTGTATCGGGGATGCGCTGAAGTTATCACGATCGAAGACGATCAGTACACCAATTACGATTTCGAAAATTGGTGTGAACTGTCGGAACTCAAAGCGCTCGAAAAGCAGCCAGAAGAAGACTACATCAAGACGCCGACACGGGAATTGCAGGTTCCTCGGATCGTTCGCTTGGTTCTCTACGATCGTATTCCCAAATCAACCGTTCGCTTCAACCGCAAGACCCTCTTTGCCCGAGACGGTTATCGTTGCCAGTATTGCGGGCAAACGCGACCCATGAGCCAACTGAGTCTCGATCATGTCGTGCCTCGATCTCAGGGGGGACGAACCACTTGGGAGAATGTGGTCTGTTCCTGCACGAACTGCAACAGCAAAAAAGGGGGCCGCACACCCGTGCAAGCCAACATGAAACTGCTGAGCGATCCGATACGCCCGTCGGCGAACCCAGGAATTGCTGTCACTCTCAAAGATCCGCGATATCAATCCTGGAAAACCTTCTTGTCGGGTGCCGGTGCATAGCACCCGCACGACTTGCCCCCCTCCGAGATGCGCCAGCATCCACATACTAGCCGAGATGCGCAAGCATCCGGGTGGAAGTGTGCAGGACATGGCGATGTCTGCCACATTTCCGACCCGCGGGTTCGCGCCACAACCCGCGATTCCCCAGCTTGGAAATGGACGATGGACAACCCTCGAAATTCTCACTAGCGGCGATGGAGCCATTTTTCCTATCTTACGCAGAGGATCGTTCTGAAAGCAGCGTTCAAGGAAGGATGCCGTGGCAATCGATCGGGGGGAGAATCCTGTTCGTGCACGAGGTGCGGAGTTGTTGCGCCGGTTCATTTCGTGGGCGCTGCGGTGGGTCTGTGCATGGTTATGGATCGCATTGCCGAGTCATTCGCATGCCACGGAAGGACAGCCAGGAATCGCTGATGGAGCACTCAACGCTTGTGTCCTGCTGGATATCGACCGAGCGTTCGCAGTGGGGGATCGCGGCTTGATTCTTCGATCCGAGGATGGAGGGAAGTCGTGGAGCAGCATAGGCAATCGAGGTACACACACCTATTTCGCGATTGGTTTTGATGCTGCAGCATCCTTGGGGGATGGCCCGCGAAGTGGTCTGATTGTCGGTGGTCGAATCGATTTGGTCACAGGACGCAGTGAAGGAATCGTCGAACTGTCCCAGGATGACGGCAAGACTTGGGCTCGCAACTCGGCAGTCTCTCTTCCACGCTTACTGGGCCTTCAGCAGTTGGAGCATCGGCATTGGATTGCTTGGGGAGATTGGTCGGATCATTGGCAATCTTCCTTATTCGAGACGATGGATGGAGGGAAGACCTGGAGAGCGCGACCCACGCCATCGGGGCATCTTCGATGCGCATCGGTGGACCACTTGGGACGCACGATGATTGTCGATCGCACAGGAGCTGTTTTCTTTTCCAATGACGGCATGGAGTTTCACCCCAGTGCGATGATGATCGATCCCTTTCGCCCACTCCGTTTTTGTAAAGCTTGCTCACAAGGTTGGTGGGTCGGAGGTGACAATGGTCAACTATTTTTCTCGCAAGATGGAATGCAGTGGACCAGAGTTTCCCTACCCGGAAATGAATCGGACCATGACTCCATGCATTTCCGCGATGCTGCGATACAGGGCTCCAGGATCTGGTTGATTGGAATGCCGGGGTCGGTTGTCTGGCACAGTAATGATGGCGGCTCGAACTGGCGTGTTGCCTCGACTCATCATCTCGCTAGCCTTCAAGCGATCCATGCCCTAGATGAAAATATCCTGATGACGTGTGGAGATTTCGGCCGGATTCAATTATCACGCAACAGTGGCATAGCTTGGATCGATTGCCATCGGAGTGGATCGCGAGTTGCTTGCCAATCCATCGCATCGACCGAGCAAACAATCCCTTGGGACATGATGGCTTATGTCGTCCACGAATCCCAGCGTCGCACCGGTACAATCGTCGTCCATCAACAGGATCTTCTAGGCGGAAGATCTCATCGCCCCGAAGCTCATGAACGCGTTGCGGAAGCGGGTAGGCAAATAGGGATTGAAAGCGCCGTAGTGTTGACTGAGTTTCCGGTTGGAAATCTACGAACTGGGATCCGTTCCACGGATCTCGGTTACTATCAGAACCATGATCCCATTCGCAGCGACTTAATCCGGAAACTCATTCTCGAGATCCGGTGCTTGCGTCCGGATGTTATCGTGGCGGAGGACACTTCGTCCAAACATTCGCTGACAGCAGCCACTGCGGTCGCAACCCAGCAAGCGATAAGGTTGGCCGCATCCCCGAACTATCGTTGCTTCAGCCAGGAAAGTGGCATCGAAATTCCTGAGTGGAATTGTCAGCGAGTCTTGCTGCGAGGAGAGGAATCGGGTGGATTAACATTTGCCCCTACGATGCTGCTGAACGCAAGCGGTATGCTGCTTAGCGAAGCGATGCAACCAAGTCGTTTCCTAGATCAAAACGAGCTTGGTTATTTCAATCCCACCGCAACAAGATCGACCTATCGCATTTCGACACAGCGTACGGTCAGTATCAAGCATCCTCTAGATGGCATGATCCTCGATCGGGAAACTCGCCTGATTGAAACGCGATCGAAGAAACGCAAAATGTCGAGCTTGTTAGCAGCTTCCAATGCTCCGGCGAGGATAGCGCAGGCTTCGTCGACACGCGGCGCGGGTGTTTGGGTAGAGAATGCATGGGATGATGCACTGGTCGAAGTTGGCAAGGAACTTCCGAGCGATGTATTGATTCCGTGCCTTTGGGGAGTCGCTATCGATTCACGTCGAGTTGGCAATTGGCATCGATGGAACTCGGCGTTGAATATGATCATCGAGAAGGATGGCGAAGGTCCGATGGCCGAACGCGCGGTCCATGAACTCATGACTTACTTCGGAAGTGCGGAAGTCCTTCGGATCATTCAAGATCAGTGGACAGCGCTGGATATAGCGAAGAAAGGATCCTCCCAGGCTCCAGCGTCAACCACCAGCGCTCAATCGTCACCCTTCTCAACGGGCGGCTCGGTCGCTCTCGCCAACTTTGATTCGGCGGCGAGAGTAACTTCGATCGCGAAGCTACGAGGAATAGATACGTTTTCACGATTGCTGTCACGATGGCCGGAGGCCTGGCAACCACGCCGTACGGAACCGGAATGGGCGTGGCTAATCGCATCTCGCTATCGATCCAGGGCTCTGATCCGAGGCACCCCGTTGGAAGAACGCAAGGACAATGTGTTCTGGCCTCCACAGCATCCAGGACTTTCTGGATGGACTCAACTTCTCGCTCAGGAGCAGCAACTAATCACGAAACAACCGATGGTTCCACCCTCGATCTCGATCCCCTGGATCAACTCACGACCGTTCCTGGATGGACGCGATGAGGAGAGTTGTTGGAGTGAAGAATCGGTAATGGAACTGGCAAGCGTTTGGTCGGAAGACGGTCCAAAGACACAGATCCGCATTGCACGCGATGCGGATTTCCTTTTCATTCACAGTCGTTCATGGAAATCGCCCAGTGGTCTGAATGCTGCGCCCAAAGGGAAAGCTACCGCGCAAAGCAACCCTCAGCGAAAAAGGGACTCGCTCGACACGGAAAAAGACCATATCCGATTTCGATTGGACTTGGATCGCGACTACTCGACGTGGTTCGAACTAGCTTGGGATAGCGATGGGGAGACACTGGACCAGTGTAATGACATGTCGTGGTGGAACCCGGAATGGTTTATCGCCGTTACCGAGGATCATGCGACATGGAGCGCGGAAATTGCGATCCCCATGGCTAGTCTCATTCCTACACCCCCCGATGAATTCACGGCGATGCCTCGCCAAGCATCCGATGCGGTCACCCTTGCAGCCAAACCTGAGAATCGCTCGGTAGATGTCGATTCGATTCGATGGGACGAACAGACATGGGGAATGTCGTTCGTACGCGAGATCCCATCTTCCAGCTTGCAATCTGCTCCTGTGTGCGACGCGGACCGTTGGTCACGCGAAAGATGGTTTCTCGCCATCCCACAGCAATCACAATCCGTACAACCTGAACAACCCGCTCAGCTTTCCAATTCGCCAACAGGCTTCCGTCCAGCAAAGCGCTGAATTCCACTACGCAGTCCTCAGGCGAGCTATATAGCTCGGACAGAAGTATTTCCAACCTGAGGAAAAAAAATGGTCGTCATCGTAGGTTGCTTGATCGTAACCGGATGTGTTTTGGGAGGCTTTATGTGGGCGGGCGGCCACGTGGAATCCCTCATTCACCCTTCGGAAATCCTCACCATTGGTGGAGCATCGCTCGGGGCATTAATCATTATGTCCCCTGGGCCGGTCTTGAAAAACCTGATGAAGGGAATGATCCAAGCGATCAAAGGGTCACCCTATAGCGCCAAAACGTACGAAGAGACATTCTGCGCCCTGTATGAACTGTTCCGTATCGCACGACGCGATGGATTATTGGCACTAGAAGCCCACGTTTCCGACCCTTCAAAGAGTGCGGTGTTCGCAAAGTACCCCAAACTCGTCGCAAATCATCACGCGACGGATTTTATCAAGGGTGCCTTTGGACCTGTGATCGACGGATCGATTCGTCCCGAAGATATCGGTAACCTGATGGATATCGAAATCAATGCGATGAACGATGAACATCACCATCCGATACTCGTTCTCAGCAAAACAGCCGATGCGCTCCCTGGATTCGGAATCGTCGCGGCCGTTCTCGGGATCGTGATCACGATGGGACACATCGATGGACCTCCCGAGGAGATCGGCCACAAGGTTGGTGCTGCTCTTGTAGGTACCTTCTTGGGGATTCTAGCGTCTTACGGCTTCATCGCTCCGTTGGTCGGAAAGATGGAAATCATTGGTCACGCGGAATCGTGTTACTTCAAAACCATCGGTACGATCCTACAAAACTTCTTCAACGGTATGCAGCCGAAGATGGCTATCGAAACCGGTCGACGCGGTCTCGAGCATGATGTTCGACCGTCATCTGAGGAGTTGGAGAAGATGTTCAAGTCCGTCGAAACCGGGGGAGTGTAATCCATGGCCGGTAAAGGAGGTGGTGCATGGAAAGTTGCCTACGCGGACTTCGTTACCGCCATGATGGCCTTCTTTATGGTGATGTGGCTGACCAGCCAAAGCGAAGAGGTGCGCAAAGCCGTCGCGGAACACTTTCGAAACCCCGGCGGTAAAAGATTCGCAGGTAGCGAAGCAAAGTCACTTATCCAATCCAACAACGTTGGCAACGGTAGTCGCCGTATTATCAAATCGCGCGGGTCCAAAAAATCGGATGGCGAGAACAACCATCGAAAAATGACCGATGAGGGAGAGCGATCCAACATGGGAAAAGTTCTCCCATTTGAGCTCAATTCCACATCGCTTAACGACTCAGCTATTCGAGAGTTAACGGAACTCCTTCCAGCACTAGAAGGGAATCAATTTCGAATCGAAATTCGGGGCCATACAGCATCTAGCGGTAGCAAGACGCTTCAAGCCAATCTCGATGCCTGCAATATTTCCTACAAGCGTTCTCTCGCAGTCTTGGAGTTTTTAGTTGGCAAGGGGATCGATCCGCATCGCATTCGCTTGAGTCAAGCAGGGAGCTCTGAGCCTCATATCGCAGAGGATGAATCGCAACAAGAGAACGATTCGCGAGTCGAGGTCTTTATGCTCAAAGAGATCCATGAAGCTGCCGAATCGAAGATCCAACGTTTGGTGAACACCAAATCGCTCGACGACCAGGCGAAGGTCTTAGGGGATAAAGAGAAAGCGGCCGCTGATGCCGCAGCCAAGGCTGGCACCGGCAAGCATTAGTGGCTCTATTCGGATCGGCTTAAGATACCCCAGGCGCCAGTTGCGATGCAGAAACCGAGGGCGATGCCCCTTGGCTCGGCTCTTCTCGCTCTTCTACACGCCCCGCCATCTGCTCCTCCGTAAAGGTCAATGCAACATACAGTCGGTACAGTAATGGTACAACGAAAAGCACGAGTGCGGTCGAACCCATGAGACCGAAAGCTAGGCTAGTTGCCATAGGGATCAGCGCTTGGGCTTGAAACGATCTCTCGAGCAGCATTGGCAACAATCCAGCAACCGTCGTAACACTGGTGAGGAAGATCGCTCGCAACCGACGCGATCCCGCAGTCAACAACGCCTCATTGACCGACATTCCCTTGGCCAAGCACTGGTTGATGAAGTCCACCATCACAATTGAGTCGTTCACAACCACCCCGGCAAGCGTCACCATTCCGAACATGCTAAACAAGGTCAACGGTAGCCCCATCACGGCGTGACCGAAAATAGCACCGACCATTCCGAACGGGACAATTGCCAGAACGATCCACGGTTGCAAGTACGATCGAAACTCGAACACCAACAGCAGATACATCGCCATCATGGCTACAACAAAACCGATTGCGAGACTGTTGAAGGATTCGGCGGTTTCCTGCTGTTGCCCTTCCCAGCGAAACCGAAGGGTCGGATACTTCGCAATCAACTCGGGAACCATTTTGGCTTTCAGCTCTGCTGCAATGGTCGCCGCGTTGGCCTTGGAGGTGTCCAGTTCCGCAGAAACCGTAATGGCTCGCAGTTGATCCAATCGGTTGATCTCAGAGTATCCACGAGTGACCTTAATGTCTGCTAGTTCTGCTAACGGCCGTTCGACACCGTCCGCTCCACGAATCCGCAAGTCTTGGAAACTTGCGAGCGAGCGGCGTTCTTCCGAGGGATGTCGAACCATGACCTTGACCTCATGGCGATCTCGCTGCAGCCGTTGCACCTCTGCACCGTAATAGGCGGCGCGAATTGCTTCACTTAGGTCCTCTTGTCGAATGCCGAGCGACTTGGCCCGGTCCTTGATCGTGAATTGAAACTCG
>JBILVV010000251.1:0-7122 GCA_044370255.1 Pirellula sp. | reverse complement strand
ATTTGGAACAGAGAGCCGCCCCAGGCTAGAAGGCGCGACCGTGTCAACGCGGCGATCAGGAAATGCGTGCATGCTAAGGCCATCGCCCCGTAGAAGGCGTTCAGGTATGCCATTCGCTTCCATACCGGTCCGAGTGATTCGGGAAGGAAGGTGCGGATGACGAATCCGTGCCCCGGGAAATAGAGCAAGTTCGATGGATCGAGGCTGCGATCCGGGGCAAGCACCACCCACTTGCCGACAGGCTCGCTCTTCCAAAGGCCATTGGTTGTCTCTAAGTGCACATTTTGTAAAAGCGAGATTAGGGTGGAGAAGACGGCCAAGCCGATGCCGAACACGAAAAAACAATCAAGTAGTGTGGGAGTATCCACACGCAGCTTGGGCTGTGAAGAAGCCTCTTCGGTAACCTGCGTCGTGTCGCCAGCGAGTCGCATAAGTAAGGGCATCGAGAACCTTGAGAGGTTTCGCTCGAGGGGCATGCTATTCCTTCCTTTCCTCTCGCGATCAAGGTCACCGGGAAAACCTTGTCTGAGCGAGCTCACATTTTCATGTTTCAGAACGGACCCTCGATACCTATTCCTTCTAGACTACGTCAATACCGGTTTCGGCTTTAGGACCATCATGAGTGACGTTCCCGGTACGACAGACGGCAGAAGTCGGGATTCAAGTTCGAGCCATCGCGCCATCAAGCCGTGTACGGCAACCGCTGCGCCAGTCGGAGCAGCGATCGATGTTGCACGCTCCCTCCCGATCCACTTAAGCATCAAAGCTGGCCAGTACAGTGAACGAAAAAGGTAGCTCTGTCGTCGAATCTCGAAACGTGCCGGATTGAAAAGCTCGCATGCGTTCTTGATATCGTAGCGTTTGTAATGACCGTAGTGCTCGTCATAGTTCGACCAGAGTTCTTGACGAGCCGGGACCGTCACGACGATCGTATGGACCTTCTCAAAAGCATTCACCAAGCCGTCAAGAAAATTGCTTGGCGACGGCAAGTGCTCCAAGACGTCAAGCAAAAGAAGAACCCCGACGTTCCGGCGTGTTTCCTGGGGAAGCGAAACGGCATCCGTATCGAAATGAAGGTGGGGAGCAATTCGCGTCGAGATCGGATTCGCACGCCCTAGTTCACAGCCGAGAACTTCCATCCCTCGTTCATAGAGATAGTCGAGCGTGATGCCACGGCCGCAGCCGACATCGACAACCAACGACGGCTTCGCGGTGGAAATGGCTTCTTGGATGGTGCGATGGATCGTTCGATTGCGAGCTATCGTCCAGTAGTGGCGCTCGATCCCGTCCGGATAGGGATCGGAAAAACCTTGTTCACTAAAGGCGGTTGGATGATTTAGGTCGTGAGCGGAAGTAACCATGCTTTTTCCTTCAGCCTTTCTCTCCCCAAATCACCATATTCCAGGCGAGCCGACGAACGCCGGGCGTACGGGTCAGAATACCATCTAGGGCGGCGAATGGTTTCCACCACCAAAGCGTGCTCTCGCTTTCCTTCAAAATGCGCTTCCAATAGCGATCTTCGTTGGGGTGCAGGCGATCGATCAAGTAATACTTCAGGAAAAGAGTCAAGGATGAGATCCAGAACTCTCGATGTTGGACCTTCCTGAAGTACTTGCGAGCTGTTTTTAGATCATCGAAAGTCAATGGAGATTCGTCTTCGGTACGGACCTGTGTGGCCATCTTGCGATAGACGTTGATAACCGGGTTGTAAGCCAAGGGGTCCCATGTAAAGAACTTGCCGCCTGGCCGCAACACTCGTTGCATCTCTGAAAAGAATTGTTCTTTATCGGTCACGTGATGTACCGTGTTGGCGGAAAAGACAATATCGTACGAGGCATCCGGAACGCTCAATCGCTCTCCTGCCGAAACAACGCCATGAAGAGACACACCGTGATGTTTCCCCAGACGAAGAGCAAAGTCGACCATGCCCGGTGAGATGTCCATCGTGGTCACTTCCGCCCCTTTCAAGGCGAAGTAGACCGAGGTTTCCCCAAGCCCGGCTCCAATGTCGAGCAATTTCTTACCTCGCAAATCCCTCATCTGTTCAAGGCAGAAGCGATTCTCGAATGCAGTCGGAGCTTCGAATGCCTCGCGCATGGCTACGTCCTCAACACGCGTACTACTGGCCCAGGCATCGTGGAAATCTACTTCTTTGCCGTGGATGTGTTCGTTGGCGATATTGACGGTACTCATGTGGACGCCTTTGTTCCCCGATGCTAGGTGTTGGATGTAACTATCCCAATAAAAATCGTTGACGAAGTCAATATCGCATTAAGACGCAAGCCACTTGGCTAGTGTGGCCATCTTCCATATGGAAGTCGAAGAGGGGATCTCGCAAAAGTGCTGCTATTTCCCTCCATCAATTTGGCGGTAAAACCATGGCGAGTCTTTTTCGAATTCCTCAATGTACTTCGCATAACCACCAGCAAGCTTTTTCGGAGCGGCTTGCCGAAGAAGTTCGGACATCCCTTCATCGATTCCAATCAATGGACTTAATGAATCACGGTTATGCAGAAGGATCTCGGCAGCGCTGTCAGGCTGCCCGAATAACGAGAACAAGGCAGCCAACTTGAGCAGTTTCTTCGGAGATCTCATTCCGGAGGTTGCGAACTCGGGTGCGGCTAAATCTCGTAAATACAGAGCATCTCCTTGAAAGGGTCGTCCGGTCCGACTTTGGGCAGGAAAATCATAAATGTAAGGGCAAGGAAGCGCAGCCATGGAGTAACGCCGAAGCGACAAGTCGAATAATTCGAAACCAGCTTTGCGCATGGTCCGATCGACGTTGTGGAACGTATTCACGTTTGGATCGTCGGAGCCAAAAAAATTGACTTCAATTCCAACTCCGATGACTCTTTTAGTTTCCAGGATCGGCTGGATAGAACGCAAAATGAGTAGATCCGCTCCATCGACATCGATTTTGATGAAATCAATGTCATCGATCGAATTATCTTCAACAAATTCCGGAATAATGATCGGCTTCTTGGGATCAGCCAACTGCGTCTGCTGCCACAAGTTGAGCCTAAGCTTTTCTTCATCCGTTGCACCCTTCATCGCGGCCGAACGAATTTCCAAGGTCTTGCAAACACTGAGGCGATTCCAGGGTGATCGGTCCCAATACGAACCAGTCTCCATCAACTCGGAACCCGGGCAATCCGATGGGACACCGACAAATCCTGCGACAAATTTCACATGTCGATTTTCTTCTTGTTCATTCAGTCTTCGAATGTCGGCAAGGTTGGGGTCAAATCCAAAGGCGCGCAATGCCCCTCCGAAATTTCTCCAACCGGAATCGAGACCTCCACTGCATCCCACATCGAAAACAGTGAAGAAGTCTGGAGCAAGTGATTTTGCTGCGATCTTCGGAAATGATGCATCGGATACCATACCTTCCATCGAAACACTCCTCGGCGTAATTTATGAATGAACTCTTTCGTTCCGGCAACAATTGCTGGAAAAATCGGGGTTACTCGCACCGGAGTTAGCATTCATTCGCACACTGAGGCGATTTCTGAATGGTCTCATCATGCCCGCTATCAATCTGTTCAATCAGACAGATCTTTTCGCGGGGGACTGCAACCACGTTGTCAGAGTAGCTTCCCTCTCGTGCAACCACCAACTTTCCAGTTGCCGAATCAAAATTGTAGATGCAATACTCACCTGACGCGATTAGTTCCGCGACATCGGAACAGGAGCTTCCTTGAAGTCGAAGGGATGCATCATTCATCTCCATCAGTAGAACCGGACGAAATCGCTTCAGAGTTTCGAGGGCGCCTCGCAGCACTCGCTCCTCTGCACCTTCGACATCGATTTTCATCAGATCGATACGATCCATCGTATGAGCGGCGAAATAGGAATCCAACTTGATGAGAGTTGCCTTTTGTGTTCCATCCTGGTTCACTTTGTGAGCGAAACCGCCAAGGGTGTTTTGCCCTTCGTGACCGTACTCGCAGAGCTTGAGGATGGCTTCACCATCTATGTCAGCGACTCCCTTGATTTCCACGGTAACATTTGCCGCTTCATTGAGTTCGAGATTCCGCAGCAATCGATCGGCTTCGCGTTGGCTTGGTTCAAAGGCAAGAACTCGACCGTCCTCGCCGACACGATCGGAAGCAAAGACGGAATAGAATCCTTCATTGGCTCCGATATCGATGAAGGTCATACCCTTTCGGAGAAAGGCATTCAGGAAGAAGAACTCATTAGGATCGATCACACCGGACACGTAAGTTGGTAAGCTCATATCGTTACCCAAATATAGGTGCAATCGAAGATGATCGTACCACTGGAACAAGAGGGGCTTCGTTAACTTCCGTTCCTGGAAAACGCTGAAGAGAATTTGGCGAAAACAACTGGCGAGAGACCGGTCATCGGCATAGCAACCAAAAGACCAATGACTCTTACGTTGCATGACGCTTTTTGCTGCTTGGGATTGGGCCAGGGAAACCAACTTATACGGTTGCATCCCGAGCAACGCCTTTTTCAAGACTTGTTCATCCTGAGGCGACTGAAGGGGGGATCCGTTGCATTGGTCTTGCGGCCAGGGTCCAAGCTGAATGAATAGAAGATTCTCCTCCTGGCCATGCGTTTGGGACTGCTCAGAGATCAGGGCAAATCCATGCTCGCATAGGAAAGCGACGATCTCGGACTTCGTCGCAGCCCCAACATAGAGTTGCTGCGGCTTGGTGGTCACTTCGAGCTTGATCTTGCGCACATCCTTGAGTCTCTCTCCGAGAGACTTTACAACGGCGAAATCACCCCCTTGCGCATCGATTTTCAGGAAGTCGATTTTCTTGATTCCGAGCCAATTCATCACTGCATCGAGCCGCATGACCGGGACGGTGATTTGCGAGTCCTGAGCCAGGACTTCGCCTCCGATCCATTCCTTTCTGGCCGATTCATCCATCGGCAACATCGAACTGGCTGCAGCGAATGTATTCAGATGGAAGGTTGCTAGTCCGGTCTGCTCACCGATCGCTATTGGCAAGACCTGGAAGTTCGGTAATCGCTGGAATGTTTGGTTTGCCAGTGCGATATTGGGTTCAAAGGCGATCACTTGCAGATCGGGATTGGCTTCTGCTTTGGCAAATGAGGTCTCGCCCAGATGGGCGCCGACGTCCAACCAAGTACCCCGATCCGTTACCGGCACAGCGCACTGGAGCAAACAAGGACTCTCGCTCAATTGGCTGCTCGTCAATCGCGATTTCGCTCCGACGAAGACAGCTCGATAGAGTTTCCTTTCTGCGGGCGCGATCCAATTCTGTTCAAAGTCGTGATGGTTGGGTTGAGTTACCGTTTGGTATGCAAATCCCATATATCGACGCAATTCGCTCATGACCCAGGATCGGGTCGGTCGGCAACCCATACCGGTGAAGGCTTGGTTGGCGACCGAGGCAGGTTCTGCTTCGGGATGGAGTTCCTCCTCGTCGCCAGGTGTGACACACGTTTCGAGCAAGATCACTCCGTCGCAGATAGCGGCGAGTCTCCGCAGAGCATTCGAAGGATTGGTCAAATGGTAGAGAGTGCCGTAGCAGTACACGACATCAAATCGTCCCAGAGAGGACAGGTCCGAATCCGCGTCCAGATTGACCAATGCGGTCTTTCGGTGTGGATACCGCCGCTTTGCTTCTTCGAGGTTTTCAGCTCTCGCTTCGGTGAACAGCACATCGCATCCCTGGCTTTCGAAAAAGCAGGTTTGCAAACCGATTCCGCCGCCTACTTCGAGGACTCGTTTGTTCTTGAGATCGAGGCCGAGGGACGCGAGATGGCAGAGTCTCGCTTCATTGATCGCGAGGGCTTCGGGGGTGAGGAAGACGTCGAACGATGGCGGGCTTGGATGCTCGGCCGTGATTCTTTCGGAGTGCGTTTCGGGTGCCGATTCGGGGAAAGTTATCTCAGTGGGTTGATCGAGCACACTTGTTGCCTCAATGGAGATCGGCAACACCTCGCTTCGCGTCTTCCCAGGAATCTTCATCCTCTCCAACTTCCGCTGCTTGACTCCGCTCGTGGCGTAGGACTCAACAGTAGAAGGATTCTGAAATTCGGTGGATCGGTCGATGCGTCGAGTCTGAATGTTTCGAACTTCAAAATCGTGGGATCCCGAGGTCCACATGCGGATTTCTAGGCTGGAGCTCTTCTCGCATTCGAAATCGATGTCTACTTTGCCATCAAAGAGTTCCTGTTGGCTCAGTCGGCGTTTGGCGATCACCTGATCTCCAAGAACCAATTTGATTTTAGCGTGACCTTTGAGTCGATCACTTAACTGGGTTGCGCGGAGAATCCGTTTGCATGCCAGTTCGAGTGACACCTGAAACTTGCCTTGGCTGATGGGCAAGTAAGGACCATACATGACCAGACCTGGCTTCCGGGCTGCTGTAGAGATTACCCTGTTCTGTTTCATTCCGGCTTCGCCGACGCACATGAAATCCAGCCATGCACCCTCTTGGCTAACCGCTGGTCGCTTGACAACAAAGCCCTGTCGGATTCGGGAACTGAACGGTGTCCTGGCTGTGTGCAAACAATGGTTGGTAATCGATTCAAAGGCATTGTGGATGGCGTTCACGACGACGAATCGTCGGGGCAAATGACCCGCGTTCAAGTGATTTTGCTCGAACTCGACCAACTCCAAGAAAGAGTTTCGAATCGCCTCAAGTAGTTTCTCGGCTTTGTTGGGATCTTGATCTGCGGCGAAGGGGTTGTAGTCGAAGATCAAGGCGTCAACTTGACTATTGAGCTCTTCGAGGGAATCGACATGTTCACCGGCCAGTTTGGTCCCGAGAGTGTCGCAGTGGGGTTCGAAAACAAGAAGTCGGGATTCGTCATCAATTCTCGACCAGATTGTGGAGAACATTTCAAAGAGTTCAGGGTTACTGCCAACCCAACCAATAGATATGCGAGGGGGCGCGTTGACGAAGATATCTGCAAGGAATGGCAGAACATGCGCGGCGCTGTAGGTGACCTTATCGTATGTTTCTCGCACGTAAGCGGAATATGTGGGAACGAGTTGCGGGTTGTGAATACATGCGCTGATACCAGCCATGTAGGCTCGATCACGCCCATGATTGAGGCTGATCTCTTCGACCTCTACATCAGCTAGACCCCAAGAATCGGCTTGTTCAGGAATGTACG
>JBILVV010000025.1:0-23469 GCA_044370255.1 Pirellula sp. | reverse complement strand
CAGCGACTAGGAGCGTTGGGCCGCGGATCGGTGGAAATCCAATTGATAGATTGCGTCGAAGCGCGGCATGAGAATCTGACATTGGCGGCGATCGAACCGCGGCAGGAAGTCCTCGCCGCTGGCGTTCCCACCATGATAAACATCACCGTTCAAAATCATGGCGCGGCTTCGGCTCGCAATGTTGCAGTTCGGATCCAAGCGATCGATTACAGCCGCAAAGATGGCGAAGTGAAACCCTCGGAGCCTTATTCGGGGGTGGTGACGGAGTTGCCGCCGTTGGTATTCGATCGGATTGAGCCGGGCGAAGCGGTGACGAGAAATGTGCAAGTCGTTTTCCCCAAGAGTGGCTCACATGTTGTCACGGCGGAGTTGCCTCCGGATGCTCTTGCGGCCGATAACACCGCTCGATGCGTTCTCGATCTGCTCGATGGAGTGCGAGTCTTGCTGGTCGACGGCGATGCGGGTGGCAAGCACTCCTTCTTCGTCGAGTCCGCACTCGATCCCGGAGGCAACGCCCGCACAGGGCTGTTGATCTCGCGCGAGGGCCCCGAATACTTGCGGGATATCGATGCCGAGGGTTTGGACCAGTACGCATGCATCATCCTGCAATCGGTCCCCAGCCTCGATGCCCGAGCGCTCGCCAATTTGCATCGCTATGTTTCTCGCGGTGGAGGGTTGGCTGTTTGGTTTGGAGATAACGTCACTGCCAACGATTATTTGCGAAGCTATGCTGCCTGGACCAAGCCCATCCCGGGAGTTGCGGACCCGACCCCCCTGATGCCCTTTGGTTTGCTCGGACCGGTCGACTTTCCGAAAGATCCAGCAGATGCGACGCCCGATATCATCGCCGACAATCATCCTATCTTTGCCCCGCTCTTGGGGCTGAGTTCATCACCGTTTCAATTTGTGCGAATTCAGCGCTATGTGGAGATCGATCCTGGCGAGAACAGCGGCGTAGCCAAGCGATGGAAGCCGGTTGCGACATTGAGGAACCGCAAGCCGCTGATGGTCGATTACTCATTGGGGGATGGTCGCATCTTGATCGCCTTGACTTCGCTCGATCGACGTTGGTGCAATTGGCCGCAGGACCCGACGTTCGTCGTGGCGGCGCTGAAGATGGTTGGGTATCTGTGTTCGTTCCGCACTTCGGAGACCTCGAAGCTCGCGGGTAGCGGCTTGCGTTGGGATTTTTCTGCGCAAGAGATGTTGCCGGAGACGGAGCTGGTTTGTCCTGCTCCGACCGGCCGAAGCATTCGACCGACCATGCAGATCAATGGAGCCGCCGTAGGCGAGACCAGCCTGCGCGCCAAGCTGGAGATTCTTCCCGAGGGGGACAGCGAGGACAGGGTTCGCGCCCTGACATCGGCTGGCTTGTTCGAGTGGTGGGGGACAGCCGTGCAAGGGGATAAGATCGTCAAAAACCTCGCCCGGAATACTCCGCCGGCCGAGGGTGACACCCAGCGTATTGCTCCAGCCGATCTTAACAACGCGCTCCCTGGTATCAAATACAACTATCGATCCGCAACTTCGGTGGGTTCGAACCTCGCCTTGTCGGGATTGAGCAATCGGAATCTACTGTTGATGGCAATGCTTCTAGCACTCTTGGCTTTCGAGCAGTGGCTCGCCTGGAGCGCTTCCTATCATTTACCCAAACGATGACAACTATGCAGGACACGCGTGTCTTCTACCAGTTCATGCGTTTGGAACAGCTAGATCAGTGGCATCACTGGTTCCTGCTGGCCTGCGTTGTTCTCGGCATCGCCAGTTGGGTCGTCTTTTGGTATCGCAAGGACTGGGACGAGTTGCCGCGCATGGTCGGCTACGCGCTTCTCGTTCTCCGACTAACCGCGTTGATCGGTATCTTGATTTTCTTCATGGATTTGCAAAAGCGAAGCGAGCGCCGCGATACTCGAGCCTCCAAAGTCGCAGTGCTAGTCGATACGTCGCTCAGCATGACCATGAGTGTCGAGGACACCCCCGCTTCGGCAGCCAACCCCTCGGCCAGTCGGATCGCTTCCGTACAGCGCGAACTGGGACAGACGGAACTGTTATCGCAATTGCAGCGAGGCCACGACACGACGGTCTATCGCTTTGATCAAAGTTCGCGGCCCAGTCCGGTTGCCACGTTCCTCAAGCCTCAAGCCAAGAGCGGATTGGCCGACACATCGCAGGGAGCCGAAAGCTTGCTCCGTTTGTTGCGATGGACCGCATGGATCGGTACAGCGATTCTAGGAGCTTCCATGTTGGTATTGATCGTCGCCCTCTTGGTTCGCGCCTTGAGTCGTGCGGGACCAACCGGAGTTTCCATGGCCTGGAGTTATGCCGTCCTGTTCTCCGTCGTCGGATCCATCACTGGATTTGTAGCCATGGCTACATCGGTTCTGCGAGCCGACAACATACCGTGGCAGGCTCTATGGTCCACTCAGGAGATTGCGCCGCAAACGAAAAGCGAGGATCCAAAGGATGCAACGCAATCGATCGCGCAAACACCCGATCAAGTCCCCTGGGAAACACTCTTGGCAGCGACGGGAACCGAGTCGCGAATCGGTGATGCGGTCAATTCGATTCTCGATCAGGAGCGAGGCTCACCGCTCGCAGGAATCCTCTTGTTCACCGATGGCCGAAGCAATGCCGGGGTTGATCCGATCAACAGTATCTCCGAAGCATCCGTTCAAGGGATACCGATTCATCCGATCGGACTGGGTACGGAGAAAAACCCAATCAATGTCCGTTTGCTGGATGTCGAGGCGCCGAAGCGTGTCTTCCCTGGTGACCGCTTTCGAATGACGGTCTTGCTCCAAGCATCGGGGTTGCAGGGTTCTCAGGTCCCAATCCAACTGCGACGTCGACCAGGCGGGCAATCGAATATCGGTCCTACGATCGAAGAGGAGCGAATGGTGGCTCTCGAAGGAGACGACAACATCACGAGCCTGGTGTTCGATGTAGAGCCTCGCGAAATAGGCCCTTGGATCTACGAAGTGCGCGTGCTGGCTCCATCTCAGGACACCAACGCAGCCGACAATGCCTTCGAAAGCGAAGTTCGGGTCGTCGAACCCAATGCAACGATTCTGATCTTAGCGGGTGGTCCAACACGCGAATACCAATTCGTCCGCAACCTGTTGTATCGAGATGCGACCGTTCAGTCACACGTTTATTTGCAATCGGGTGGACCGGGTGTTTCTCAGGAAGCCAAGAAGCTGTTAACCGAGTTTCCAAAAACGCGCGAGGAAATGTCGCAGTATGATGCAGTCATTGCATTCGATGCGGACTGGATGGCTCTGTCCGACGAGCAGCTCGATATCCTCGAGCGATGGATCTCGGAACAATCAGGGGGATTGGTGATGATCTCGGGACCAGTCGCGACTCCGAAATGGGCAGGGAGCGCAGGGAACGGGAATCGCAAGGCGGAGATCGTGCGAGGGCTTGCCCCGGTTGTGATGAACAGCCGCGGCGCGAGACTGGTTTCCATCGGACGATTCGAATCGGAGACCGCATGGCCACTCTCGTTCGCTTCCGATGCATGGTCCAATGAGTTCATCCAGGTAGGCAAGGATCTTGAAGAGAGTCAACGTGCGTGGCAGCAATTCCGCGGCGTATACAGTTTCTTCGCATGCTATGAACCGAAGCCAGCGGCCACGGTCATCGCCAGCTTCTCAGATCCCACCACCGTCGTGAACGGAACATCCCCCATCTACTTGGCCTCTCACTTCTACGGCTCTGGCCGAGTTGCCTTTCAGGGAGGTGGCGAATTCTGGCGATTGAGGGATGTCGGCGAGGGATACTTCGATACCTATTACACCAAGCTCGTTCGTTGGGCCGGACAAGGGCGACTGTTGCGAGATTCCGATCGAGGAATCTTGCTGGTCGATAAAGAGCAAGCCGTAGTCGGGGAAACGGTCGTGGTCCGAGCCGTTCTCCGCGATGCCCAGTTCCAGCCGTTGGTGCAACCTGAAGCAGTCGCCAAACTTCTCGAACCGGGCGGTCGATCGAGCCAGTTGCGATTGCGACCGATCCCCGATCCCACTCAAGCCGGTGTCTATGTGGGTCAGTTCATTACCAAACAGACCGGGACATATGAAGTGCAGTTACCGATAGGTACGCTTGCTGATCAAACCATCCTGACACAGCAAACCGTGGTTCGGGTTCCTGCGTTAGAGATTCAGCGTCCGCAACGCAATGACGTCCTTCTCAATGAGTTGGCCGTTCGCACGGGTGGGAAATACTGGATCGGTCTCGACTCGCTGCTGGCTGACCAGCGGAAAGACCCGCAATCGGTTTCTCCGTTGGTCTCAGCGATCGAGCCGCGAGACCAGACCAATTATGTTCCCGGTGCTCCCGACGTTGAGTTTCAACAGCGACTGATGACTTTGCTAATGGCTTTGATCGCCGGGGCGTTGAGTCTGGAATGGCTCACTCGACGGCTCAGCCGATTGGCATAATCGAACTCGCACAGTTGCCGCACGTCATCGCGTCTTAGCGAGTTCTTTACCTAGAGCATTAGTGCTCCCAGGTTCACGATCGGGGCATCGTCTTGTCTATACCCAGATGCTTTTGACCCAGGGAAAAGCGTTAGGGTGATTGATAGAATCGTTGATCCAGTAAACCGGCGAAATGAAGACCGAAGAGAGTCGAATAGGATGAGAGTGCAAGCGTAGAAAATAGACCAACTCCATGAAGGATTCCCATGCCTAGCCCATGCCATCCCGAACGAACAATCAGATAGACCATCGCACCGATCGGCCAAACCAAAAAATAGAGCATTTGCAGAATCGGCAGAATTGGTTTGGAGCAGGCAAGGGAATCGTATCTGGCCCACAGGGTTGCTGTGACCGCGAACAGGAGCGCGAAGAGTGAATACAAGCTAGCGTTGTCCGGAACGGCGATCTGCAATACACCCCAGATCGCCGATAAAACGTACAGTGCGTAGACGCATCTCCTCGACCAAAGTGAGTAAGGTCGCATAGATGCGATGACCTTCGGGCTGTCTTCTGTCACGCTTCCCTCCCAGACGAGAGCGTCCCATCGTTCAGGATCCTCATCTCGCCGAAAAACAAGAATGAGAATTATCTCGTCACTTTGTGATCGGATAGGACCATGTCTTGGTCGATTCGATATTGGGTTTCAGTTCCTCCATCGTCCACCAAGTCGACTTCATGCGTCGTTGCGAATAAAGCGCTGCGGCTTGATCGACATAATGTGGCGAATCACGGTGCCCCGATTGCCCCCACGGCGTGCAAGTGAAGGATCGAGCGCCGTTGGAGTCAAAGAACATCAGGATCATCGCCATCGAACCGCTGTTTGCGACTTGGACACCGGGGCGTTCCTTCAAGTCGGTGCAGCGCACATCCAGCAAAGTCTCTGAGAAATTCCCTTCCTTGTCGCCAGAGCTGTAGTCTGCACCATCGACCGGAAAATACATTCCGCCACGTCCAACGACATGGACTTGACCCCAAGGGACATCCCACTTGCCATGCCGTTCTTTGAGTTCTCCAATCACTTGAGCGAAGAGTTCAATGATCTTCTTGCGAGACTCCGACGAAAGGGGTTCGTCTCTGCCGATGGGTGACAGATCCACCTGTTCACCGCACCGAAGTCGCCAGAACTTGAAAAGGACCGATGCGGTCGATTCTTTGGTGTATTGACCGTCCCAGGCCAATACAGCTTCGACCGCTTTTTGGATTTCGGCATCTTCTCGGTACTTCGATTCGGCGGCATCCCAAGAGGCTCGCAGCTCTTTCTGCCAAATCGGTGCCAATCGGTCGTACACATCGAAAACGATTTCCAGGGCATCTTCCGCCGTGATCGATTCATCCTCATGGAGCAGTTCGACCGTCCGTCTACCTCTCGGATTGTTCTTATCCCAGCTGACGTTGTAGATGTAGGGCGGATACTTGTCCGGTGTAAGGGGGGAGTCGACCATCATGTTGGCAGGGCTAATATTGCAATTCTGCATATAGCCTTGCGTCGGGTTGACGATGCAGACCAAATCCGATTGAGGATGGATTCCCTTCCAAGCTGTCGCGCTGGTGGTTCCGTCGACGGGACGGCTCCAATCGTATTCCTGAGATCGAATCGGTGTCGCACCGTTGCGAACGTAAGAGATATTGCCATCGACGTCTGCTGCCATGACGTTCTGTTCGTTGTACTGGTGTTCGCCGAGGCTCTTGTTGAACTCTTCGATGCTCGTGGCCTTGGCCATGCTATAGAACTGTGCGTAGAGGCCGGTTTGGTCCAAGTAGGGGGACGCGCCAACGTAGGCAGTTCCCGACTTCAGGTCGGGCTCGCTGACCACAGGGCCCAAATGGGTGAAGAAACCTTGTTTCGCAACCGGATCGCTCCCTGCAACGGGGATCACATACGTTTCGATCGAGATCGGCTTCCACGCGCCGTCGTACTGATACTCGGGTCGCGGCAAGAGGTGGAACTTGATGCGATAGACATCCGAGGTATCCGGACCACCGGTCGTCAGCGCCCAGCCGACCCGTTGGTTGTGGCCGATCGCGAGCATCGGCGAACCGATCAGGTAGTATCCGTTCATGTGCAAATCACCCCCATGGAATCGAGCTTCGTATAGGACCGCCAGTCCTTCCCAAGTCAGGTGCGGATCCGACAGGAGGATAGCGGAGCGATCTGCAGAGCGTTCCGGAGAGACGGCCCACTGATTGGATCCCATGGGAGGCTTGTTCCGGTCGGCGCCGTTCTTCAGGTCATCCATGATCGTTCCGATCGGCCATCGCAAGATCATCGCTCGTCCCACAGCCAACGGATGCCATGGCTCGATCGGGATCGCTACGTCGGCGGCTTCGTCGGGATGCTCATCGATGTAGGCTTGGATTCCAGCCGTGAAAGCGGTCAGGTTCTTGCGGAGTTGCTCGGGGGCCGAGGCAAGATACGGAGCGTGCATCGTATCGTTGTGCGTCAATCGCATCATGTAATCTTGCTGGATGAAATCCTTCCCTTTAACTTCCGCCATGCGTCCAACGCCCGTTCGGATCGCCAGGTAAATGTCTTCCAGTCGATCCTCGGCCTGGGCGTATCCAAATGCGAACATACCCGCGGCTTCGTCGTCGGAGTAAATATGGGGAACTCCCCAAGTGTCTCGGTGGAGGGTGGTATCGGCCGCGTGGGCAGCAACCCCGGTCATGCACAGCAGTGCGCTCAAAAACAAAAGTTTCGAAATCGTTGACATGGATACAATGGAATCGGTTGGAAAGGAATGGAACGGAAGGATGTTGACGGTTCTAATATGGGCCGTATCGCAAGGTTTTGGAATAGTCCCACGCTGAGTTTTGGCCAGTCAGATTTGGCCACGCTCCCCAAGAGGTGTAGCAAAACTCGCCCTACCGTATCACAATTAGTTTATGCTGAGAAAATTTCTTCGATCCAAAATTCATCGCGCGACGGTCACGCAGGCCGATCTTCATTACGAGGGTTCGCTCACGCTACCGCCGGACTTGATGTTGGCCGCTGGAATCGCACCGTTCGAGTCGGTCCATGTTTGGGATGTGACACGAGGTACTCGCTTGGAAACCTATGCAATCCTCGGTGAAGAAGGTTCGAGCGATGTGTGCATCAATGGCGCCGCTGCCCACCTGGTTCGCCCAGGTGACTTGATCATCGTTGCCACCTTCGGATTCCTGGCCGAGTCGGGAAGCGATCTCCGGGTTCCGGAACCCAAAGTGGTGTTCGTTGACGCAAACAATCGCATCACCTACACAGGCCGTGAAGTTCCTGGACCAAGACGCCGAACTGCTGGCGAGCCACCGGTCGATTCCTGTTGTTGAACCGCTCTTCCGGAGACTAATGTATGTTGCCGCGAGTTCTCGAGCCCGAGGTCATGGACGGTCGCCAGGAAGCGACCGAATACAACGAGATGGACCACAGCGCGGTCAACGATCGTTTCGTCTCCGATTTGATCGAGGCGGGACCAATCGGTCGAGATATCCTCGATTTGGGAACCGGTACAGCTCTGATTCCTGTGGTCCTATGCGAGCAAGATAAAGAGTCCCGAGTGATGGCGTCCGACGCATCGGTCGAAATGCTCGAACTAGCTCGGTACAACATCGAACTCAATCACATGCTGGACCGCATCCAGCTCAATCGATGCGATGCCAAGAAGTTGATCTTTCCCAATGCGTATTTCGATACGGTGATGAGCAATTCTCTGGTGCATCATCTGCCGACATGCGAAGCATTCTTTGCTGAGGCTCTCCGTGTGCTCCGTCCAGGCGGATTGTTGTTTGTTCGAGACTTGTGCCGTCCGGAAAGCGATGCTGAAGTGGAGCGATTCGTTACGCTGTACACCGAGGGAGAGACGGATTACTCAAAACAACTTTTTCGTCAGAGTCTGCATGCGGCCCTGACCGTTTCCGAGCTTCAGCAAATCGTGGAACCGTTCGGTATCGCGGGTCATACAGTCCAAATGTCGAGTGATCGACATTGGACTCTTGTCTATCGTAAACCGGCCTAGCTAGGGCGCCTCGAACTTGTAGATCATCTGGTTGCGGTTGGTATCGACCATGAAGTAGACTTCGCCATCCGCATCTTCACCAAACGCCATGACCGGCATGCCGCCCGCAACGAGTTGTTCGTTGCGAATCGCTTCCTTGACTCCATCTTGATTGGTCAGAGCCCAGATCCGGCCCGAAACGTAGTCGGCATAAAGGTACTTGCCATACAGTTGCGGAATGCGCTTAGATCGGTAAACGCGACCACCCGTGATCGACTTGCCAGCTTGATGATCGTATGCCCAGACCGGGTCGACGGCGTTGGCGGCATCGGGACCGGGCGTGCGATTGCCGAACGAGTAGCCCCCCTCGCGCACCGACCAACCGTAATTGCCACCTGCGGTGACGATGTTGACTTCTTCCCAAAGGTCTTGGCCAACGTCGCCGCACCATAGGTGACCGGTTTCCTTATCGAAGGCGATGCGCCATGGATTTCGAAAACCGTAGGCGAAGATCTCAGGGCGGATCCCTTCGCTTTTGGCGAACGGATTGTCGGCGGGAATTCCGTACGGGAGATCACCTGTCTTTTGATCGATATCGATTCGGATGATCGTACCTAGGAGTTGCGATCGGTTTTGCCCGTTGGCGCGAGGGTCGTTGCGTGCTCCACCGTCACCCATCGCGATGTAAAGCTTGCCATCAGGGCCGAACTCGATCGGTCCTCCATTGTGGTTTTGAAAGGGTTGAGGAATAACCAGCAGCACTTCCTCGGAGTTGGGGTCGGCGACATTGCGATTCGCTGGATCGACGCGCATGCGGGATACCACGGATTCGTGAGTCTTGGGTCGCGTGTAATGGATAAAGAACTGCCCGTTGCGATGAAAGTCTGGGTGCAAGGCGAGGCCGAGCAATCCTTGCTCGTTGGCCATCGGCCCTTCATACCAAACGCTTGCGCGGCCACGGAAATCCAGGAACAGCGATGCCTGTTCTACATCGGGCTTGTTTTCAAATGTAAAAATGCGTCCCATTTGATCGAGTGCATACAGCCTAGATGGATCACCCTTGGCATAGGTCAACTCCAAGATTCGCAGAGGGCGATTGACCGTGCCATCCTCTTCTTTGGGCTGCCAACCTTCCCAGGTCAAGTTGGGAAATGCTGGGACGGTCTGAACGGCAAGCTCACCATCGATCGGGGATTTGGCGGAGCCGTCTGAGCCCAGTTCTCGGATCTTGATATTTCGAAACGCGATCCAGTTGCCGTGGTCTTGCAAGCACAGGTAGCCTTCGCCCGCATTGCCGAAATTCGGATACTTGGCAAACTTGCTCTTGGCTACCAAGTTGTTCCATCGATCGTCACCCAATCGAAATTGGTAGTACATCACTCCATTCATAGATACTTCGCAACCGGCAGGAGAAATACGGAGGTAGAGTTGATTCCACTGACCGGGCGGCCGAGTCGCATCGGGGGTTTCTTTTTCGCCCGCCCATGCTTGAGGAAACGGCCGAAACATCTGGTATAGCCAGCCTGCTTTCTGCGGGTCGTGGCCATCGATGTTGTCTTGGATTTGGACTTCAGGGCCGCTTTGCCAGGGAGCGGGATTGTCTTCGGTCACATGGAACATCAATCCGCTGTTGCCCCCTTTGGAGATGTTGTATTCGAGGGACAATTCAAAGTACTTGTACTTGCGATCCGTGATGATGTCACCGGCTCCTTGACCAGCGCGCACTAGAGTGCCATCCTCAACTTTCCATCCATCGGAGACCCCTTCCTTCTTGTAGGATCGCCAGCCATCGGTCGATGCACCGTCGAACAGAAGTTTCCAGCCACTCAACGATTCGGAGCGTGTGAGTTGATTGGGTGGATTTTCGGCTTGGGCGAGCCCATTGCCGAAAAAAGAGAGAAGGGAGGTCGATACAACAACTAGACACCAAGCAGCATGCGGTTTCTTAGTCATGGCAGTGAGGAAATACGAGGGGTGACTGGCGGGAAGGAGATATAACGCTCCGCGTATTGTAACTGGCAAACGCCTAGAGAGGGCGAGACTTTAGATCCGTAAGCTTGGTTTCCCACTGCGGACGGAGTTGGGGATCGATAATCTTCACCAATTGCTCTGAATAATAGATCGCCGAGTCAATGAGCGAGATCTCCTCGGCGATGGCCGCCGCCAGTTCGAGAGCTCGTATTCGAATCGCAGGGTCGGGGGGAGGAGACCGAAACAGAGACGCTTTTCGAAAAGCAGCCAAGGCTTCCAACGGTCGTTCGAGAAACTGAAGGCACATTCCGAGTTGCAAACTGGCGCGAGCTCGAAGGGAAGGTTCCTCGGCAGCCTTTTGCAACAGATCGACCGCTTCTTCATGCCTGGCTAGTTGCCGCAAAGCAATAGCCCAGGGAATCAACAATTCCTTCTCGCCAGGTCCGCGAGCGAAACGATGCGAGCAGATGCGAATTCGCTCGTTCGCCATATTGATTTCCGCCTGCTCTAGTTCATATCGATTCTCGGCAGTCGGTTTTTGCGCGTGCCGCAGTTTCGCTTCACTGAGCATCTGGTTGGCCAATAAGAGGGTCAAGTCCTCGCGCATCAACAACAAAGGTTCGCTGTCATTGCAATACTGCACTCCAGCATCCAAGACCCGTTTGGCGTCGTTCCATCGCTCTTGGTCTAGATAAATCCGACCCAACTCGAGATAGGCTTCGATATTGGCCGGAGCATGCTTGATCGTTTGCTCCAACTCTTGAAACCGTTTGAGCGGAATGGCCGCAGGTTTGGATGGCTGAACGTCCGCAGACGGAGCTTTCAGCAACAGCCCATCCACATCCGAGTACTTGGCAAGGAGTTGATTGCCAACCTTCGATGGTGAAGCGTTATTCGACTTGGCGTCCGGTTCTTCCATGCTGCTATTGTACACGGGACGCGAGAAAGAAAAAAACAGCCCGTTTGGCAGTTCGCGGCGAAAGCGTCGGAGAGGCTGCCAAACGGGCTGTCAGAGAATTTGCAAGGATCTCTCGAGGATCCGAGCAGAATGGTTCGAAGTGGTAAGATGCGTTACACGACCAATTCAGGATCCTGACCAGGGGTCGGAATCCAGTATTTTCCATCCTTGCCCGGTTCAATCGGAGCTTCGTCGCTGAAGGAATCGATTGCATCGAAGTTCGCCAAAGCGATCTTGCTGTTGAGGCACTGATCCCACTTCAAAGGCTTGCCCGTATAGGTCGCCATGCGTCCCATGATGCTCGTCATGGTGCTGGTTGCACCGTAGTCCCCTTCGTTGGGTGTTTCTCCGCGGCGAATGGCGGCGAACATGTCAACGTGCTCTTGAGCCCAGCCGTTCTCACCCGCAGGGGCTCGCCAAACAATTTCGTTCTTCTTGTTGTAGATCTTGCCACCGCTGATATCGCACCAACCATTGGTGCCATGAGCGAACTCGCTTACGGCATTCCAACAGCCGGGAATATGTCGGCATTGGCTGAGCATCTTCGTTCCGTTGGGATAGGTGAACTCGACAAAGTGGTGATCGAAGATCTGGCCGCTGTCTTCACCCGTTCGCACCTGCCGACCTCCCTGGCCCTGCGCTTCGCTCGGATAGCCGTTCATCAACCAGTTGATGACGTCCAGGTTGTGAATGTGCTGCTCGCAAATATGGTCGCCACTGAGCCAGTTGAAGTAATACCAGTTGTTCAGTTGGTACTCGAGTTCGGTTTGTCCCGCTTGTCGATTGCGAGTCCAAACTCCATCCCCGTTCCAATAGGCTCGCGCTAAGATGATGTCTCCGATCGCCCCTTCTTGAAGCATACTGATGGTGGACTTGTAATCGGATTGATGCCGACGTTGCAGTCCTACTTGAACAACGAGATTCTTTTCTTTAGCAATTTTATTTGCTTCCAGAACACGACGAACTCCCGGAGCATCCGTCGCTACCGGCTTTTCCATGAACACGTGCTTGCCAGCCTTTACAGCTGCCTCGAAGTGGAGAGGTCGGAATCCCGGTGGCGAAGTCAGGATCACCATGTCGACATCGGAAGCGAGGACCTCTTTGTAACCGTCAACGCCAATAAAGACCTTGGCGTCAACATACTTCTCATGGTTCTTCTTTAGTTCCTTCAGCGCTTGGTCAGCGCGGAATTGGAACGGATCTGCCATGGCAGTCAGCTTGACACGGTTCGAATCGCTGTTGGTATCCAATGCTTGACCCGCAGCGCCGGTTCCTCGACCACCACATCCGATCAATCCCAATCGTATCGTATCGCTACCCTGTGCGTGTGCGGAACGAGCGATGGGCAGCGTTGCGACCGCCCCCGCAATCGCGCTCGCTTTTAAAAATCCCCGTCGCGTCGCATCGGTGGAAGAAGGTGTCTGCGTGGCGGTTGGCTTCGAACTCATCGGTGCTGAAACTCCCATCGAAGGTGATTGTGTGATTTGTGTCGCGTCAGTTGGTAAAAAGGAGTGTTTCACGAAGGGCCTGTTCGGTGAGGTACCGAACACTGGAGAAGATAAGTCAGGTTCGTTCGGACCAACGTGAAACACCGGCGGGCCTAACCATGGAGAAGAGATTGGAAATCCAAACTCCCAAAACCCATCGCTAAGGGTTGCTCTTAGCAACCAAATAAAAACTATAACCCGCCCCAAGCAGATCGCAATGGATCGTCGGCCCTCGTAGATCCGGGAACACTGGGTATTAGATTATTTAATATCCGATCAGCTCGCTTGCCCCATCATCCCCGGAGCCCAAAATCCAATGGGCAATGAGGGAGCTGTCGCTCTCGACGATGTCGTTCGGAATGTCGGGACCAAAGGTAGCGAATCCCAGCGGCAACTTGGCAGAACTCAAAAACGGATAGAAACCGCCTAAGCCGAGGGCCTCGTCGAGGTGGGTAATGAGCAGATGGCTGGGCGACACTCCTTGATACCAATTGAGCAGCCGCTGAGCGTGGGCAGTGCCGGTGGTAGCGTTGATCGTCAAGTGGGTTTGAGTGATTTGGCTTTCCTGCAAAATCGATCGCCACATTTCCATGGACTCGATATCCCCGAGAGGAATGCTCGGAATATCTAGCACGACCCAATCGCAATGATCGATCCCACTTGCGATCGCCGAAGCTAACTTCGGCGCATCAACTTGTTCATAATTCCATTCCATCAGGTCGCAGTAGTCGGCGAGCCGTGGGCGGGGAGGCGCCGATGCGTGAACGCATGAGATAACCAACGGTCGAAGTCCGAGGTGAAGCGATGCGATGCTGGCAAGTTTTGCGACAGCACTTGATTTTCCGTGGCCCGGTGGACCGACGACGGCGACGGTTGATTTCTCGTGGGCCCAGGAGCGTGTTGGTGGGTCGATCGAAATTTCGCGGCGCAGCATTTGTGCCAAAAAGGCTCGTACAACCCATGGATCGCGGTCATCGCTGCCAAGAGCAGAGAGTGCTTCCTTCAACCAACTATCGACGCGGTCTCGCGGCAGCTCGCGCTTCAAGAGCTCAGCACCGACTTGGATGAAACACAGAGGATAGGGAGCGGGTTCGAGGAGTGGGGATTCGACTGGAGGGTGATCCGTTTTGATTTCCGCAGCGATTGGCTCGTCGCTTGGTGGGGATGGCTCATCCAATGCTGGGTCAAGTTGAGTATCGGGAGGAGGGCCGCTGGATGCCGTCACTTCGATTTGGTCGCGGGCCCAGGAGAAACGAGATCGTTGTGTTTGTTTGGTATCGAGGATGATCGCATCGGGGCCGAGTTCCGTTCGGACTTTGCGAAGCGCGTCGGCCAGATTCCTTGCCCGAAACGATTTGATTCTAATCGGTGCAATCATTTAGTCGGCTCGTCGGTTACCATGCCTACCGATTCAATATTGGTATCCCTGGCCACTTCATTGAAAGACAGAACTCGCAGGTCGGAGACAGACTCCTGTGTCATCTGCCGCAGCGCTAAGCGAATCTTAGGGGAAACCAAAACACACCGAGGTCGGCCGAGAGTATCGAGTTTCTGAAGTTGTTCTGCGATGCGCGAGCAGATCCTCGCTGCGGCATCTGGGGGCAGGCGGAGGAATACGCCCCGTTCGGTATGCTCCGAGTTGGCGGCGATACGGTCTTCGAGCGCGGGGTCGAGAGTGATCACACGCAGCGTTCCCGATTCGTCGCGATAGCGATGCGAAATCGTGCGAGCCATGCGATGGCGAACGTATTCCGTCAGCCAAATCGGATCCTTGATGCGATGGGCATGATCACCGAGGGTCTCGAGAATCATCCCCAACTGACGGATTGGAATATCCTCGCGCAGCAGATTTTGCAGCACTTGCTGGACATCGGACAATTTCAACGATCCGGGAATCAATTCCTCGACAATGGTTGCATGGGTCTTCTTGACTTGATCGATCAGTTGTTTCGCGACTTCGCGGGTGAGGAGTTCATCGGCGTGTTTGCGAGCCGCTTCCTGCACGTGCGTTGCAAGGACTGCTCCGCATTCCACAACGTGATAACCATACATTTCGGCTTGCTGGCGCATGCGAGGATCGATCCAGTATGCCTTGCGTCCAAAGGCTGGATCGATCGTTTCTTCTCCATCAGGTGTGCCGAGGGTCAATCCCTTGTCGATCGCCAGCAAGCGATCCGGCCGAAGATACCCCGAGGCGATCCGATTGCCTGACATAGACAGTTCGTATTTCGCTTCGGGAAGACTCATCCTGTCCTTGATGCGAACCATCGGTAGCAGGATGCCCATCTCGGTTGCCAAGGTCGCTCGAACCGTCGAGATTCTCTTCATCAAATCCCCGCCTCGATTGGGGTCCGCCAATGAGATCAGGCGTGCTCCAAGTTCGAGGCGAAGCGGATCGACTTCGAGATACTCTTCGACTTTCTTCTCAGGGACTGCTTTCGGAGCTTGCTCGGCTTCTTGTTTGCGCCGGGCGGCTTGTTTGATTTCTTCTTTTTGTTGGCGTTGCAACAGGAATGCAAGTCCGATGCAACCGCCACCCATGGTTAGCATTGGCAGAGCCGGCAATTTCGAGAAAACGAGAAGGCATAGAAAGACCCCCGCGACGATCAGCGCCGGTGGCTTGGAGAAAATTTGACGGATGAAGTCCCCCGAGAAGTCGGACTTTTGTGTGCTTCGAGTAGTCAGCAAGGCTGCTGCCAACGAAATGAGGAAGGCGGGGACTTGGCTTACCAACCCATCACCGATCGTCAACTTGGAATAAACCTGTGCGGATTCGGCAATGGTCATGTCAAAGTACATGTATCCCATGTACAGACCGCCAACGAGATTGATGAATGTGATGGCGATACCTGCGATCGCATCACCGCGCACGAATTTACTGGCACCATCCATCGCCCCGTAGAAGTCAGCTTGCCGAGTCACTTCCTCGCGGCGTCGCTGGGCTTCTTTCTCATCGATCGCACCAGCCGCCAAATCGGCGTCGATCGCCATTTGGCGACCCGGCATGCCGTCCAACGCAAATCGAGCAGCGACTTCGCCGATGCGGGTCGCTCCCTTGGTGATCACAATGAAGTTGATCAAGAAGATGATCAAAAACAGAATCAATCCGACTTCGATCCGATCCCCCGCTACAAACTCACCGAAGGCCTCGATCACCCGCCCTGCCGTCTCGCCACCCGCATTCCCATCTCGGGTGAGAATGAGCCGCGTCGTAGCCAAATTGAGCACCAACCGCGACAGCGTGGTTGCTACCAACATCGCCGGAAAGATGTTGAACTCCAGTGGCGAACTCACATAAATCGTCGTCAGCAAGATCACGACCGCTAGGCCGACGTTTGCCGACAAAAGAATATCCAGCAGCCACGTCGGCAAGGGCACCAAAATCACTACGATGCAGGCGATGATCGAGATGGGCACGATCGCGTCGCGATAGCGGTAGAAGAGTTGGATCAAAGCCCCCATGGCTCACCATTTCTGACAGAATACCGATCAACTCGCCGAATCCATCCGGCGTTCCAGGAAACTACCCAGCTTGTCCCTTGGATGTCTATATCGTTTTGGGGAATCGTCTCGGGGATTGGCATTGCAAAAGGAAGCCGTTCACTCGATAACCTTCCGATGCCTGCAGACCCTCGAGACTCATCAAGAACTCCCAAGGATGGCTAAGGAAAAGACGAAAGACTCAAACGCTTATTCTTTGATGTCTCCGCGCTTCTGGCACGGAATGCGGTTCCCGTATTGGCTGAAGCTTCTCGCACGAAATCGCTTCGATGTCTCCTGGTCGCGATTGCATCTGGCCCTCGGCGTTTCGTTCTTTTCTCCTTGGAATGATTTGCTAGCTTTTTTGCAGCATCTCGGATTCGGAAGAGCGATCGAGCGCACCTCGCTCGCGGGACCTCCGATTTTTGTCTTGGGTCATTGGCGTAGCGGCCCAACGTTATTGCATGAGTATCTCGCCCTCGACGAGCGGTTTGCATCGCCGACGACATTCCAATGCTTCGCCCCGTGGCACTTTCTACTGACCGAGGGATTGTTTACTCGCTTCGGTGGTTTTCTGTTGCCGGAGCGTCGGCCGATGGACAACATGAAGGCGGGTTGGTCGCTACCTCAGGAAGATGAGTTCGCATTGATGAATTTAGGGGCTCCAACTCCTTACCTTCGCATTCTATTTCCAAGCCATCCGATTCCCCACGAAGGGACCCTTGCGTCGAGTACTTTTTCGGCCCAAGAATTGGAAGCTTGGAAAAGATCCCTCGATTGGTTTCTGCGCGCGGTGACGTATAAAGTCCGCAAGCCACTGACACTCAAGAGCCCGCCTCATACAGGGCGGCTCGGAATCCTTCGCGCAATGTATCCGCAGGCAAAGTTCGTACACATCGTTCGCGATCCGAGGAAGGTCTACCCGTCGACACTCAAGTTATGGAAAACGCTCGATGAGATTCAATCGATGCAAGCTCCTTCCGATGAAAAGCGGATTGAGGAGTTTGTTCTGCGCACACTGCCAACGATGTACAAATCGTTCGAAGCGGACCGGATCGGACTGCCCGAATCTCAGTTAATCGAGCTTCGCTATGAAGACTTCGTCGTCGACCCGGTCTCCGCTATGCAACGGATTTACGAGCAACTGGAACTCGGCAGCTTCGATAGTGTGCGCGATAAAGTTTCAGAGAAATCCAAGCTGGAGCGAGACTATCAAACGAATCGTCTGGAACTCCGAGGGGACGAGGAACGGATGGTGATGCAAGCCTGGAACGAGTATGCCAAACGCTATGGTTACGACGGTTGATTCGTTTTTCTATCGACCCGAGCCGCCTCGATTCGGTGCAAAGGTCCACAATGCAATACCCAGCAGCATCACCGGCCCGAGCATCAGCCATGCGTTCAGGCTAACTTTCTGTCGGGTCCACGGAGGACCCAGCAGGGAGGGCGCCCCCATCGATGTGGGAGTCTGAATATTGGGGGCTGGATTCGCATTTCCTTCAGCAGGCGTTGATCCCGACAATCCAGTGAAGGCAGGTGTGGCGATGGGGAGCCCTGCGGGAGGACTTGGAGATGTCGACGAACTGGTCAGCGAGGATGACTCGGTCCGCTGGTCAACCATCGGGAATTTGACCATCCCCAACGCAGGCAATAACAAGGCCAAGGCGCTGGTTGCGCAAATCAGAATCAAACCTGTAAACTTCATCATCGCACCCAGATCTCCACAGTAAAAAATCGACCTCCGATCTCGATAGCAAATTGTGCGATACAGTGCGAGGCCAATGATCTCCGTGCAAGATCCGGGGATCACGATAGAATGATGCCTCAGCGAGGTTTGATGTCATTGCAAGGGAGCGGATCGATTCGTTATGGGCAAGTCCACCAGTCACTTCATCAATCGCGAATTAAGTTGGCTCGAATTCAATCAGCGGGTGCTCAATCAAGCTCAATACTCCAGGGTCCCGGCGCTTGAGCGGCTCAAGTTCTTGGCCATTACGTTCAGCAACATGGACGAATTCTTCATGGTCCGCGTTGGCGGTTTGCAGTTGCAGCAAGCGCAGGGGATCGATGCGCCGGACCCGAGTGGTGCCACGGTCACGGGTCAGTTGTCGGCGATCTATGAGCGAGTCAACACGATCATTCGTGACCAGTACGAATGCTTCTTGAACTCGATTGAGCCAGCTTTGGCCGAAGACGGATTGGAGCGAGTCACGGCATCGATGGCCAAGGCACCGCAGCTCGAAGCGATGCATCGATTCTTTGACGAGGAGGTTTATCCGGTTCTGTCCCCGATGGACTTGGATCCTGATGCTCCGTTCCCGTTGTTATCCAATTTGGGTTTCTATCTCTGCTTGCGGATGGCGAGCGGTGATTCCGAGGTTCCGCATCGCTTCTCGTTTATTCCGTTGGGCAGAACGATTTCGCGATTCGTTACGCTGCCGAGCGACCGAGGCTACAGTTACGCGCTGCTGGAAGATGTCATTGCGCATCACGCTCACCAGTACTATCCTGGAAAACGAATCGAGGAGTGCGTTGCCTTCCGTGTGACCCGCAATGCCGATATCTCAGTGCGTGAGGACAGCGCGGCGGACTTGATGCTGGGGATGGAGGAGGTGTTGTCATCCCGTCGATCGGCGGATTTCGTTCGTCTCGAGATTGCCAAGGATGTATCGGATATCACTCTGGATTTCCTTAAGCAGCGAATCGGGATCGTAGATCGGGATGTCTTTCGGATACCTGGTCCACTCGATTTGTCGGTCATGATGCAGTTGACCGATATCGAAGGGTTTCCCGCTCTGCGCGATACGGTCTGGCCACCTCAGCGTTCCCCGTTGTTGGACCCATCCAGGTCCATGTTCCAGACGATCGCGGATCAAGATATTCTCCTCTGCCATCCCTACGAAAGCTTTGAGCCGGTCTTGCGCTTGATCGAGGAGGCAGCTTCCGATCCAGATGTCTTGGCGATCAAGCAGACGCTTTATCGCACGAGTCGCAAGAGCCCTATCGTCGATGCCTTGAAGAGGGCATCCGAACGGGGCAAGTATGTCACGGTCGTCGTGGAACTCAAGGCTCGATTTGACGAAGCTCGCAATATCGAATGGGCGCGGGAGTTGGAGCGGTCTGGAGTTCAAGTAGTCTATGGGGTGCGCGGACTGAAGACCCACGCCAAGATCTGCATTGTGGTTCGTCGCGAATCTTCGGGGGTCGTGCGATATATCCATTTCGGAACAGGCAACTACAACGAATCCACCGCCCGAATGTACAGCGATATCAGCTACCTGACTTGCGACGAATCCCTCGGCAAGGATGCGTCCGCATTTTTCAACGCGGTTACCGGCTACAGCCAGCCACAACCCTACGAGAAAATTGATTCCGCACCATTGGGGCTGCGTAAGAAACTGATCTCGCTCATCGATGGCGAAACCCAGCGCAAACAGATGGGGCAAAAGGCGTACATTGTCGCCAAGATGAATTCGCTGGTCGATCCCGAGATCATCGAAGCTCTCTACCGCGCTAGCCAAGCAGGAGTGATTGTGCGTCTGAACGTGCGGGGTATCTGTTGTTTGAGGCCTGGAGTTCCTGGGCTGAGCGAAAATATCCAGGTCATCAGCATCGTCGACCGCTTTCTCGAACATGCTCGCATCCTGTACTTCTTTCACGGTGGCGAAGATGCGGTTTTCATCAGCAGTGCGGATTGGATGCCCAGATCCCTCGATCGCCGGATCGAGTTGCTCGTACCCGTTGAGGATCCCGCTTCGCAACGCCGATTGGTGGAAATTCTCGACACCTATTTTCGAGACAATCAAAACGCATGGGAACTCCAGAGCGATGGACAATACCGTCGGCTCGAGCCCAAGGGAAGCCAGTCCAAGATTCGCGCACAAAAGATCCTTTACCAAAACGCTGTCGAGGCGGTGAAGATGGCGGAGCAAGCTGCTCGAACTCAATTCGAACCCCATCGTCCTGCTGTGAGCAAAGATTGATAGTCAGGGATTGAGCCGTATCTATTTGGTCTCGATAGGGATTCGCAGTCGGCCGATCCGTAACGCGCGACCGGTAACGGTGTCGGCATCCAACCACGTTGCCGATACGCGTACATCTGCGGTGGCAACGTGAAAGGTGTTCGGATCAAACGTCAAGGTAGTGCGCAAGACGGGTTCGATCTCTCGGCCCAGGATGCTGCGATGGGGACCTGTCATCCCGACATCGCACTGAAACGCGGTCCCTGCTGGAAGAATTTGCTCATCGGCAGTTGGAACGTGCGTGTGCGTTCCGAGCACTGCGGTAACGCGTCCATCGAGATAGTAACCCATCGCTTGTTTATCGCTTGTGGCCTCTCCATGCATATCGACCAGGCGCAGTGTCACCGATTCGGGAAGCGATGCCAGGACACGATCGGCAGCCTCAAACGGGCAATTGACGGGCCGCATGAATACTCGGCCGAGCAAACTGAGAACAGCGACAGGAACTCCGTCTGAAGTCCTAACGATGCAGTGATCTTTGCCGGGAGCCTTGTCCGGAAAGTTGGCGGGTTTGACGATATTGGATTGATGGCGGAGCGACTTTTCGATTTCCCGTTTCTTGTAAATGTGATCCCCTAGGGTGATCGCATCGACTCCTGCGGCGACGAGTTGTTCATACTGTTTGATGGTCAAGCCAGCACCATCGGCAGCGTTTTCCGCATTGGCTACGATGAGATCGCATCCCGCCTGTCGCAACATAGGAACCGCCGTGCAGGTAGCGACCATCCCCGGTTTCCCGACGATGTCGCCGATCAATACAATGCGAGTCTGCCCCGTCAATTTTTCTGGGAGATCCAAAGACATCGTATTCCAGATTCCTGCCAGTCGCTTCTTTTCAACCCAATGACCACCATGGTTGTCATATTATATTCTCGGTTCGCCGCTCACGGGGCTGTCATTGATCCTCAAGGCTCTGTTAGGGGGAAAAAAGGACGAAGCATAAAGACGAAGCATGTACAGGCATTACATCCTTTTGCGATAACTGCGAACGCTAGCAAAGTGAAAAGGTCGACAGGCTCACGTTTCTGATTCCATGCATGATCCCATGGCTTGTTGGAGCATCGCCCCACGACTAGATCGCTCTAGGTAAAATCCTTGGGATGAACAGTGAAGACAACACTCAGGATCAGGAACCGCCAGCAGAACCGCTCGAAGAGCGGGATCGCGATGAGCGGATCCTGTCGCCGCATGATCGATTGATCAATCAGACGCTCCAGCAAATCGATGCTGCCCGAGCACTCCTGTCAGGGCATCTGCCGAGCGAAATCGCTGAGCACTTGCAGTTTGAAACGCTTGCTCCCGTCGACGCGAGCTTCATCGATGCCAATCTCCGCCGTCGCTTCGCCGACCGACTCTTCAAGGTAGATGTCTCGCCGGAGATCGCCATGCAATTGGGGATGAAGGTCAACTACGTCTACATCTTTGTCCTGATCGATCACAAAAGCACGGACGAGCCGCACACGTTGGTTCAGATGCTGGGGTATCTTATCCGGATTTGGGAGAATGCGTTGGCCAACCAACAGCCCCTGGTACCGATCCTACCTTGGGTGGTCTACAACGGTGTCGGTCCCTGGCGATCCAGCCGCTCGTTGGCCGAACTCGTTCCGGTACCGGACACTTGGAAACGCTACATGCCTTCAATGGAACTGGCGATTCTCGATGTCAGCCGCATGGAGGATTCCAAGATGGTAGGGGAGCCGATTTTGCAAGTTGCACTGGCGTTGCTAAAATATGGAAGAGGTTCGGAACTGGAGTCGGTACTGCGGATCTTATTCAAGCTACTTGCTCGCTCGATCCACTCTCAGCGAGCGAGGGATGTCCTCGATACGATTAGGGTGTACGTCATGTCGGTCAATCCCGTGGTAGGGGAAGAGAAGATGAAAGACTTGGTTTCCGAATTCTGGCCTGTGCAACCGGAACCCGGCTCAGTCGCAGACCAACTGATCAAGAAGGGTGAAGCTATCGGTATAGCCATCGGTGAGGCGAGAGGCGAAGCGAGAGGTGAAGCGAGAGGTGAAGCGAGAGGCGAGGCAAGGGCAAATGCGAAAACCATCCGCATGCTCCAATCGATTCTTGGCTTGCCGGAATCGTCCGATGAAGAATTTGCCGGCAAGGATCTATCCGAACTGAACGCGATGATCGATGCGCTTCGAGTACAGATCGTCAATAGATCAGCTCGGTAAGTGATGGTGGCCGTTACGCTTGCGATGCAGGTGCAATCCGAACCACCGCGTTGCCGAACAGGCTACCACCTCCCAGATCGGCGAGCCGCTGGCTGGTCAAGTCGTTGAGGCTCTTGCGATCCGGTGCGAGTTTTGGCCACCATTGCCCGACCGCGATCACGACTCCCGGGCGCGTCTCGTCGGTGACGGTGACTTTGCGTTGGATGGTTCCCTGAGAACTTGCGATGGATGCTCGCTCGGAATCTCTGAGTCCATACTTCTTCGCATCATCGGGGTGAATGAGGACACTCGGTTCCCCACCTGCCATTTTGAGGATACTCGGAACGTTGCCCATGGTCGTGTTCACGACCACCGCTCCTGGTGGTGAAATCAGACGCAACGGGAACTCGTCATTGGGCTGTTCCTCGAACTCGAGTTGCTGTGGAGGTGGCGAGAATCGGATCTTACCATCCTCGTAATGACTTCCTTGAGCATAAGGGAGGAACGGCTCAGGCAACTTGAGCTTGATCGATTTCTCGGTCTGGAGTCTCTCTGGCGTGATTCCCTGCAACCATGGATTTGGAGAGCGTAGCATTTCAGCGATCAATTCATCCGTATCCCAAGCCAGACACGGATCGGTCAACCCTAGTCGGCGCGCGATTTCCTGAAACACCCAGCGGTTGGGTTTAGCCAGTCCCCGAGCGGGGACCACCGGCTCTGCGTATTGCAGGTAATAGTGTCCGTACGCGGTGTAAACATCAGGATGTTCGAGAAAGGTCGTGGCGGGCAGTAAGTAATCCGCATAGTCTGCGGTATCGGTTTGGAAGTGTTCGAGAACGACGGTGAACAGATCCTCGCGCATCAGTCCCTTGCGTACAGCCGAGGAATCGGGAGCTACAGCAGCCGGATTGCTGTTGAATACAAACAAGCCGCGGATGGT
>JBILVV010000249.1:0-7181 GCA_044370255.1 Pirellula sp. | reverse complement strand
TTGGCCCCGAAGGGATGGTCATTCTCGAAATGCTTTCCCGCGTCGCTCCCAAGACGCACGTCTTCAATCTCGATACCGGCTACCAATTCCCTGAAACCCTCGCGCTCCGGGATCAAGTCGCTGCCAAGTATGGGATCGAGGTCGAGTTGATGCGTCCCGAACTGACCGTCATCGAATACGAGACTCTTCACGGCGGCCCCCTCTACAAGTCCGATCCCAATCGCTGCTGCGGCGATCGGAAACTGGCAGTGTTGCAACGCGCGGCGCAAGGCAAGCATGCTTGGGCCAGCGCTATTCGACGCGATCAAAGCCCCGACAGAGCTATAGCACCCATCGTTGGTTGGGATCGCAAGTTTCACCTCGTCAAGGTAAGTCCGTTGGCTAATTGGACCAAGAAAATGGTTTGGGCTCGGATCATCGAAAAGAATATCCCGTACAACCCGCTGCACGACCAAGGATACACCAGCATCGGATGTTGGCCGTGCACTCGCGCGGTCATGATGGGAGAAGATGAACGAGCAGGCCGATGGAGCGGTACAGGCAAGTCCGAGTGCGGACTCCACACACAAGACTGATCGGACCGATCAAACCGGCATGCTTTTGTGCTCGAGCACTTCGGCGCACCTATTTGTTTATTTTTTCTTTGCTCATATTTTCTGGATCAACAGAGTTGACTGAGAAACTTAGGTCGATTTTTCCGGATGCAGTGAGAATATCGCACAGCTCAGCTATGGTCGTCCATTGCCGAATCGCTCGATCCGTTTCTCGTTCTTGAGATCGAAGCCATCGGCTGTAGGAACCCGGGTCTGGCATGCCCTTCACTCGTGGACGTTGCGGTCCGGCTTGCAATGCATCCAGCGATTCAATCAACCAAGACGAATGCGCGCGAAGCCTGTTGATGATCACCATCGCCTCTCCGGGTGCGATACTCACAGGCTCCGCCCCAAAATTCGTTCGAGCTCCCACCTGGATCATCCACAGCCATTTCGGAGCGGGTTTACTGAATACTCGAACAACCAACTCACCCTCCTCATCCTCTTTGGCAATCCTCCACTCGCACATACCGTTACCCGTGATTGTCTGAATCTCCTCTTGAAGGATCACTATATCTTTGATGTTGTCTGCATTGAGCTTGAAGGTAGCGGAGCACAAACCGTTCTTGGAATTCACACCTCGACCAAAACGCACCTCGCGGCGTGTTCCCCAGGAATCTATATCCAAATGCTCTTGTACGACTCGGTTGGCAGGCGTCTGACCGTCGACCGGCGCTTCGATGTTGTCGGCGATGTCGACCGCATCATCGGTCAACTCCCCTGCAATATCGACAGGCAACTCAGGATCCTCGGTTGAAGTTTCATCCGACGGTTGAGGCAACATCAATGTCTGGACCATGGGTTTGACATCGGCCAAAGTATTTGCCAACGAGTGCCCATCGATCGCATCCAACGTCGGCAGTTCCATTTCCTGTTCCGAGACCGGTGCGATCTCGGTCGCCTCGAGCGCGATGTTATCCGACTGATCCGCCTGATCTGTCCGATCTGTCCGATCCGACTGATCTGTCCGATCCGACTGATCTGTCCGATCTGTCCGATCTGTCCGATCTGTCCGATCTGTCCGGTCCGACCGATCCGACCGATCTGTCCCACCAGCCACGAGCCAGAACGTCAGGAACCCTACGCACAGCGCAGCGGTCGCTGCGCTGATCCACAAACGCGAATAGCGTTTTTGCTTCCCGGAACTGCGTCGTGTGGCGGGTTTGCGAGGAGTACTCTTCAGGGCGGACTGCAGAGCAGAGAAATCCTGAACAGGTTTCTCGATCTTCGCTTCGGAATCCGGTATCGAAACTGAGTCATTCCAAAGCGGCCAAACCACCGTCGCGCGTGGAATCTTGAGAGCGGAGATTGCCTTTTCCAATCCGACTGGATCGGTGACTCCATGTTGGCTTCGCAATGCGTAAACCATCTCGGCCAAATCGATCACCCATCCCGTGGGTGAGACGATGGAAAAAAACGTTGGAGAGGTTTTCTCTCGAAATTGGTGTTCCCAGTCGCGAATCACTTCGGGTGGCGGTGGCCCGGACTGGTGAATCAATGAACATATCGGCCGAAACCGGGATGTAGGGACAAGCCACCACAAGCACCGATCGGTACTCGCATCTGCAACATCACTGGTTTTCGGGGCATCAGCCGAGCGGACGGGATGGCTGATTTCGACGGTGCGACTGTTCGACATCGTCTCTCCCAGTCGCATGATTTCTTCGCGAATTTCCCCGGTATCCAGATCGTCGCGAGGCAAGCGGTTCCAGAGTTTTAATTGGGCCGCGAGAAGATCATGGGGCAGCACGCCAGGGGTTACCTTTGCTCCGTTGGCGGGTTTTCCCAACGGTATCGCTACCCATGGTTCTTCCGAATCGGTATGCGCAAAGCAGATCATGGCCGAGTCCGCCAGCGAGCAATTCTTTTGCTCGGACAGCAACGTGTGAACGGACCAACTTGAGTCGCTGGCTTGCGACGCATCGCCTGAGAGCCGACTTAAGATCCGTTCATATACGAGATTTTGGGTAGTGGTCCTGTTCAAGGCATCCTTCGCATCGATGGGTGCTGAGCCAAACGCTCCAATTGACGTTCGTACGGGTCACGCTTAAACTTTCCCCCGGTTTTCTCAGTGATTTTCTTCGCAGTGATTTTTGCACAACTTCGGGAGCTTTGCATTCGGCTATGGCAAATAAATTGGTCTATTTCTTCGGCAAATCCAAGACCGATGGCAGCGGGGATATGAAGGCGTTGTTGGGTGGCAAAGGAGCCAACCTAGCACAAATGACTCGGATTGGGTTGCCCGTTCCTCCAGGATTCACAATCACCACGGAAGTGTGTGTGAACTACTACAAAAACGGTCGCAAATATCCAGCGGAACTGCCGGGCGAGTTAGAAAAGGCAGTGAAGTGGCTCGAAAAGGAGACCGGCAAGAAGTTTGGCGATGTGAAGAATCCGCTCTTGGTCTCGGTCCGTTCCGGAGCTCGCGACTCGATGCCCGGGATGATGGATACCATCCTCAATCTCGGATTGAATGATGCGACCTGCGAAGGCTTGGCCGCCGCAACGCACAACGAGCGTTTCGCGTGGGACTCGTACCGACGTTTTATTCAAATGTACGGCGATGTCGTCATGGGAGTGCAGAAGCGGGACGAGAACGAGCACGAACCGTTCGACGAGGTGATGCATCACCTGAAGGAAGAAGTCGGCGTAACGGAAGACACCGACCTTTCGGCCCAGCATCTGCAAGAGCTCGTTAAGCGCTTTAAGAAGCTGATCAAAGATCGCACCGGCAAGGCGTTTCCCAACGAGCCGATGAAGCAACTCGAGGGTGCCGTGCAAGCCGTGTTCGGTTCGTGGATGAACGAGCGAGCCATCCTCTATCGCCAGAAGTACCGCATTCCCGACGAGTGGGGAACCGCCGTCAATGTTCAGAGCATGGTCTTCGGAAACATGGGAGACGACTGTGCCACCGGTGTTGCGTTCACTCGCGACCCTGCCAACGGCGAGAACGTGTTCTATGGGGAGTACCTGGTCAATGCCCAAGGCGAAGACGTGGTCGCTGGCGTGCGGACGCCGCTCAAGATCTCCGACATGGCCAAGGACAAGATCCTCGGACCAGCCTTCAAGGAATTGGTCGAAGTTCGAAAGATTCTCGAGCGGAACTTTGGTGACGTACAAGACTTTGAGTTCACCGTTGAGAACAAGAAGCTGTACATGCTCCAAACCCGCAATGGCAAGCGGACAGCTCTGGCGTATGTCAAGATCGCACACGACATGGTCAAAGAAAAGCTGATGACGCCGGAACACGCCATCAAATCCGGAGACCCTGAGGCACTCAATCAACTCCTGCAGCCGATCTTCGATACGAAGTCCTATGAAAAGGCCAAGAAGGACGGACGTTTGTTGGCAGTGGGTTTGCCCGCCGGTCCAGGTGCTGCCTCCGGAGCTGTCGTATTCACTGCGGGTAAAGCCGAGGAACTGGCCGCCAAAGGCCAACACGTTGTTTTGGCACGTATTGAAACCAGCCCGGAAGACCTCCGCGGCATGATCGCTGCCGACGGAATCCTCACCGCACGCGGTGGTGTTTCCAGCCACGCAGCCCTCGTCGCTCGTCAGATGGGTAAGGTCTGCGTTGCGGGTGCAGGTGACATCGAAATCGATTACCAAAAGCGTCTCCTCAAATGCAAAGGGTTCACTATCAAGGAAGGGGAACCGATCAGCATCAACGGCACCACCGGTGAAGTGATTCAAGGCAAGATCGATACCGCGGACAGCGAACTCAAGCAGGTATTGGCCGCCGGAACTCTCAAGCCCAAGGACAGCAAAGTCTTCCAGTACTACGACTTCATCATGAAGCTGGCGGACAAGTATCGCACGCTCGGCCTGCGCACCAATGCAGACCAACCCGATCAGGTTCTCAACGCGATTGCCTTCGGTGCTGAAGGTATCGGTCTCTGCCGCACGGAGCACATGTTCTTTGAAGGGGACCGCATCATTGCAGTCCGTCAAATGATCTTGGCCAAGACCGAACAAGCTCGCAAAGCAGCCCTCGAAAAATTATTGCCTTATCAGCAAAAAGATTTCGAAGGAATCTTCCGAGCCCTCGATGGCCTCCCCGCCTGCATCCGACTCTTGGATCCACCCTTGCACGAGTTCCTGCCGCAATCGGACAACAAGAAGGGGCAGGACGAAGTGGCCAAGCAACTGGGTATCACTGCCTCGGAAGTAGCCAAGCTCGTTCACGAACTGCATGAGTTCAATCCCATGCTAGGCTTCCGTGGTTGCCGCTTGGGGATCATTCGTCCAGAGATCACCGAGATGCAAGCTCGCGCTATTTTCCAAGCTGCGGCAACGGTTCTCAAAGAGGGGACCAAAGTCAAGCCGGAGGTCATGGTGCCGCTGGTGGGCTTTAAGCGGGAACTCGATCTCCAGGTTGCGATCGTTCATCGCGTCGCTGTCGAAGTCATGAAGGCAACGGGTAAGAAATTCGCTTACCATGTCGGAACCATGATCGAAGTTCCTCGAGGTGCGATGACTGCGGATGAGATCGCCGAATCGGCCGAGTTCTTCTCGTTCGGCACCAACGACTTGACCCAAACCTGTTTGGGCATGAGCCGCGATGATTCGGGCTCATTCCTCCCTGCCTACCAGAACTTGGAGATCATCAAGACCAATCCGTTCGCCTCTATCGATCGATCGGGTGTCGGCCAATTGATGAAAGTCGGTGTCGAGAAGGGGCGTTCGACACGGAACGATCTCAAGATCGGTATCTGTGGTGAACACGGCGGCGATCCATCGTCCGTGGAGTTCTGCCACATGATCGGGCTGAACTACGTCAGCTGCAGTCCGTTCCGCGTACCGATCGCTCGGTTGGCAGCTGCCCAGGCTGCTTTGCGGCATCCAGCTCCTGCCCCCACCAGCAAACCGGTGAAGGACGCGAAGCCAGCAACGAAAGGTGCTGCTACTCGTAGCCGAAGTCTCGCTCGCAGCTAGTCCCAACCAACGCGATTCCTGATCCCAAAAAAAATGGCGAAGAAGTCTCACCGCGAGACAACTTCGCCACCGGGGGGGAAGGAATCATGAGAATGGATTGCCAATGGAGATGGCATCTCACGTTCAGTGGAACTGTAGGTCAGCAAGACTCGGCTAACTTCATCGACGTGAATCTTTTGCTCATCCTGAATGACTTGGCAAGTTGATCGCATCTGGCTTTAACGAATGTGCGGCCTATGCGGTCATATCGCCAGCATCATTGCTGGCAAGTCTGATAGGTTGTTCGTTTTATTCAACGCGATAATAGTCGCGATACCATGCGACGAAGCGAGCCACTCCTTCTTCAATAGTGGTTGAGGGTGCGAATCCGATTTCGCGCTGCAGGGATGACACATCAGCGAATGTCTCCAACACATCCCCCGGTTGCATAGGCATGGGCTTGAGGATGGCAGGTTTGCCGATCGTTTTTTCGAGAACCTCGATGAAACGCGATAGTTCTGTTGGCTGATGGTTTCCGATATTGTGCAGCCGATAGGGTGCTGAACTGATCGCAGGATCGGGGTGACCTGGGTCCCATGCCGGGTCTGGCGCAGGGATGCGATCCAAAAGCAACACCATGGCCGACACGATGTCATCGACATAGGTAAAGTCCCGTTTCATGCGCCCGCCGTTGTAAACCTCAAGCGGTTCACCTGCGAAGATAGCCTTCGTGAATCGAAAGAGCGCCATGTCTGGTCGCCCCCACGGACCATACACGGTGAAGAAACGGAGTCCGGTTGTGGGCAATTGATACAAGTGCGAATAGCAGTGGGACATCATCTCATTCGCTTTTTTGGTCGCAGCATAGAGACTGACTGGATGATCCGTGGAGTGAGATGTGCTGAAAGGCTGCTGTGAATTGAGTCCGTAGACACTGGAACTGCTCGCATAGATCAGGTGCGGTACACGCTGGGCCCGGCAACCTTCGAGGATGGTCAGGGTCCCTTCGATATTGGAACTCGTGTAGGCGAATGGATTGGTCAGCGAATAACGCACGCCGGCCTGGGCCGCGAGATGAACCACTCGGTCAAATGAATAGTCTCGAAAAATTTTTGAGATGGCTTCGCGATCTTCGAGCGAGACGCGATGGAACTCGAACGCATTCCACGATTGCAAAACTAGCAGTCGATCTTCTTTGATCTGCGGATCGTAGTAGGCGTTGACATTGTCAATGCCGATCACGCGACAACCCGATTCAAGGCATCGCCGCGCCATATGAAATCCGATGAATCCGGCGGTCCCTGTGATGAGAATCGTTTGCATAGTGTTCAGGTTTTAAGCGGTGGGTAGTGTCAAATCGCGTAGAAATGGGTGGAGCGGTTTCGGAATCGCAGGGGCTTTGTGTACGGCTATCCGAATCCATGATTGAAGCGATGCCGGATCCACAATAACGCCTTGTGCAAAAAACTCCGTTGCCCATCCGAGATCGTTGTGAGAGCCCCACAGACCGCTCCAAACCAACCGGAGGCAACGTCCGCTTTCCATCCCATTCGATGGGGCATCAAACAGAAGATCTTGAGGGGTTACGGATGAGTTCCCGATCAGCGTCATCAATGCGTCTGCTGATGCGATCAATACATCGATGCTGTCGGGATGGCTCCAAGCGGCCCAAGA
>JBILVV010000248.1:0-7183 GCA_044370255.1 Pirellula sp. | reverse complement strand
TCGCGTCGAAGCCAGGGAGGAAGCCGGGGGCTGGGGGGGAAAACCGAGGCTGGAGAACCGCATGCAGTGGCTGGCTCGCTCCCATTCGGATCCACGACCGGAAGGGAGAGGCCGTTGGAATGAGCATCGGTGTTCTGCAAGTTAGCTGCCTGCGGGTTAGCAACCTGAGTGTCCTGGAGAGGAATGACGGGCAATTGCATGACTAAAAAGCTGTGAATGGGTGTGGGGAAGCCGAACGGTTTCGGTCCTGTTTCGCGGGTCCCTCGACTCCAGCACTGTAGCTTAGGGGGCATCTTTTGCCAGCCGCAGAATCGATAAAACCATCCCGTTCCGCAACCTTTTTCGTCCGGGATCCCTGGTCATTTCCACCGTTCCTGACTTACATTTAGAAGCCGGTGAGTTGGATCGGGTGGTTTGTGCCCCCGACGAAATCTGTGCAGTCCAGATCGATGGTGATGTCTATGGCTTGGAAATCCGCAATCTGCTGGTCGCGTTGGTTGCTCGTTGCAAGCATGCTTTTGGGGCTCTGGAACACGAGCGCCCCAGCAACGGAAATGTGTCCGTTCTGTTCCGCCGCGTCTCAGACACTTCGGCAGGAGAGTCTTTCCATGGATGCGGTAGCGATCGCCCAGTTGGTTTCCGACGGCCGGGTGGATATCGATGGGAATGCCACGTTCAAAATCGAGAGTATCCTTCGAGGCACCTCGCTCCTGGAAGTGGGCCAAACGGTCGAGGCCGTTTATTTTGGTCCTGGCAAGAGCGACAAGAAGTTCCTGCTCTTGGGCGTGGATCCGCGGAATTTGGTTTGGTCATCACCCCTTCCTCTGTCTGCAGAAGCGGTCCGATACGTGGAAGCAATCCAGTCTCTGCCAGACGATCCGATTGTCCGGCTCGACTTCTATCAGAAACATTTCGAACACCCAGATTCTTTGCTGGCCCGCGATAGCTACGACGAGTTCGCCCTCGCACCTTATGAAGATGTGAAAAAGCTCAAGGACAAAATGGACCGTAAGCAACTGCTGGCTTGGATTCGCGACCCAGCAAAGTCACCGGACCGAAAGCGTTTGTACTACACGATGCTCGGAATCTGTGGGCACCCCGAAGATGCCGAAGAATTCGAAGACATGATCGAAAGCGCTGACCCGGAAAAGCGTGCTGGGCTGGATGCTCTAATCGCCGCCTATCTCATGCTCAAGGGAGAAGATGGCCTGAAGCTGATCAACGAACAGTTTCTTGCCAATCGCAAGTCGAGCTATCCCGATGTTTATTCTGCGGTCATGGCCCTCCGGTTTCACGGGACCGAGGTGCAGATACTTCCCAAGGAAGAGATCCTGAAATCGATGCGGCATCTGTTGGAGGCACCTGATTTGGCCGACCTCGTCATTCCCGACCTGGCACGCTGGGGAGATTGGAGCCAAATCGATCGGCTGACGGAGTTGTTTAAGAATGCAAACGACGACAACTCCTGGGTGCGAGTCCCTGTGGTCAACTACTTGCGTGCCTGCCCCTTACCCGAAGCCAAGACCAAGTTGGAAGAGTTGGAGAAAATCGACCCCAAAGCAGTCAAACGAGCTGCTACGTTCTTCCCAATCCCTGCTCCAGCTACCCCCAAACCCAAACAGAACGACAATTCATCTTGGTCGCCGCTGATGCCTTTTGGCCAACCCGTTCGAGGGCAGTTAGCTCAGGCATCGGAAAATCGTTTGGCGATCACAAACCAGGTTCTTTGGGGCTGGCAACTAGGGGCTGCCTCGATTCCCAAGGACAAGCTTTCGGCAAGCTTGGAACGTATGCCGAACATCGGGAGCGAAGGTTCCGAAGCGGCCATCGGCGAAATGAACTCTTTGCGTTGGTGTTCCGTAATCTTGCTGGCGGGCGCGTTGTTGGGCTCGCTTATGTGGATGGTCGCGGCCGGGATGTTCGGCCGAGAAATCGCTTTTCTTCAGCTTTGCACCTATGGCTACTTCAATTTCCGAAGAAGTTGATCCGAAACGATACTCCGCACCTCATTTCGAGGGCACCGAGGATGATTACAACTATCGGTCCGTCAGCCGTGCGGCCGTGCTCAGCGTTGTCTTTGCGGTTCTCGGATTTTTGTCTTGGTATTTCCCCGAGTTGACGGTCTTGTCCCTGGTGGGGCTCGTCTTCGGCTTGGTCTCCCTTTGGAATTTCAAGAGATTCCCGGATGAGCTGAGCGGTAAACCGATCGCGATGATTGGAACGTTTCTTTCACTTTTGGTGATGATCGTTAGCCCAGCCCGGCACACATACATCTACTATACGGAACTTCCCGAAGGTTACGAAAGGATTTCCTTTTCAGTACTCAAAAGTCCGTTGGGCGCTCCGGATCGCCCGCCACAGACGGCCCTGGAACTCGACGGCCGAAAAGTGTTTCTCAAGGGTTACATCCATCCAACCTCCTTGTCGAGCAACGCCGCAAAGAGCTTCATCTTGGTTCCGGACTGGGCAACGTGTTGCTTCGGTCAGCAACCACCGCTGACACACATGGTAGAAGTACGTTTGAAAGGGGACCAGTTCGCGCAGAAAACTTTTCGAAGGCGAGCTTTAGCAGGCACGCTGCAGGTTCGTCCCTACATCAAGCCAATCGATGGTCTTGAGGGAGTATTCTACGAGTTGGATGCGGACGTCTTTCAGTAAAATCCACAAAGACCAAAAAAACCGAGGAGAGGGTTCCCTCGCAGGATCCCTCTCCTCGGCAGCCTCTCCCTGAATCGGCCCCACACACACAACCTAACAAGCCGATCCTGGGAATTTCCTAGGTGATTTCTTCTCGGTTCAAACCGCAACGAACGCTGAGCGGACTCATGGTTTTCTCGGATGACTCTCGGATCTTCGAACTCCTTTCGAATCATTGCACACCCCGTGCCGAGCTGAGAAAAATTTTTACTTGATACAAAAGTCACGGGTTTGCCAGGGAATCCTTCGATCGTTACAACCAAAGTAGATGAAGATCTATCGTCCGTGGTCGAAGTCAGGCTCAAAGTGTGACAATGTCATCTCAAAATGCGAATGCCGAGACTGGCGTGTTCGACTGTTTGCCTTGGCTGAGCATCGTCCCTGTGGTTCATGCAAGCGGTTCGTATGCTGTGGCGCTGCGGCAATGGTTGCTCTCTCGGTCGTTCGACACATTGGCCGTTCCGCTACCTCCGTCGTTCGAGGTTCCGGTTCACGAAGGGGTTTTGCAGTTGCCAGCGGTATCAGCCGTAGTGCAACGTTCCTTGAACGCCGATGAGGAGATTCAGAGGGACGAATCCTCCGATGGCAGTTCGTCGGGAATCATGGTCCCGATCGATCCATGTCAGGGTGTAATCGCCGCGCTTCGTTTTGCATGGAGCGAGCATAAACAGGTCGAGTGGATCCTTCCGGAATTAAACCGATTCGACGTTGAGTCGCTCGTGCTACCCGATCCATTAGCAGTCGAGCTTACGACGCTGGAACGATTCTGTTGCGCGTTGTTGCCTGCGATCCCTGCTCCTCGTACCCAAATAGATCTGGCTCGCATTCGACATATGGCAGACCGCTTACTGCGGTTGGCGCGACGCAATCAAAGGGTCATCGCCCTGTGTCATCTGAACGATTGGCCGTGGTTGCGTGAGGCAGTTCGCATGGGATCTCCACCCTCTTCGCATACCGTCGAAGCGACTGGCGATGAACGCTCGACCATTTCCGAGCCATCCAACTACTCAATCGATTCTCGCACGCACTTGTTCCTGCATGGTGAACTACCATTCGTGACGGCGCTGTACGAACGAGCCCGAGCCAATCTCGATGATGACTCGAGACTCGCTGTCGAAGGCTTAAAGGAGTTGTTTGTATCTGCTCGGGCCAGTTATCGCGCCGATCTGGGGCAGAGAGCACGGCAGATTACTCCTCTTCTAATCTCGCAGTGCCTGAAGTACATTCGAAACCAGACGCTGATGGAGCGGCTGATGACTCCGAGCCTCTACACGATCGTACGCTCTGCCCAACAAATGATGGGTGATATGTTCGCGATCCACTTGGTGAATGCCGCTCGCGATTATGCCTTCGATGAGCCGTTGCCTTGGCCGACTTTGAAAATGGGAATCGAACAGGGAGAGTTTCCGGACGGCGATATCCTACCCCTCCAATCGCTGTTGCCCGGGCCGAAGATGGAGTGGAAGAATCTCGAACTCAACCGACCGCCACTCAAGCAAGACAAGCGAAAGTGGGCGAGTCGATGGAATCCCTACCAGCAATGCTCGTGGCCGGAAGAAGATACTCGCATTGAGAGTTTTCGAAATCGCATTGTTGAACGGGCGCGAGCCATGATCGGTGCTGATTTGGCTCGTTCCGAAAAATTCTCCACCAGCTTGATGGATGGGCTCGATCTGCGTGAAACGTTGCGGCATTGGTATGATGGTTCGCTTTATGTAAAGATCCTTCCACCATCGATCGGGCATTTGGATGCTACGGTGATGTTGTTCGAGAACGAACCCGATCCGCGCGAATATGCGTGGCGCACGACTTGGTATGCTGAGCATGGCGAGGAATCGACCTTGGCTTTCTATGCGATTCCGTTCGCGAAAGAGATTTTAGGGCCGGGAGTGGCGGTTTCCACTTACGGAGGTGCGATGTTCCTCTATCCGCCTCGACCGATCGACGACATTTGGACCGATCCGCGATTGGATTTCACAGACACGCTTGAGCAGCGGTTGGTCGCTGCCGCATGTTTACATGCCGAGTCCAAACACATCGCTCTGCTGAGCCCCTCTGCTCCCGGTCTCGCCCTTCGACAAATCGCCAAACGATTTCGAAGAAAGCTCGTACATGTTCCGCTTAGCCATTTCGCTGACTCCGTCGTCCAGCAACTGCGGTTGTTTCACGTTCTCAACGGCAAGCAGGTGCGAAGCTATGCGGCTCACTTCATTCGCAAGATATAGCGGGTAATCATGGGACACTAAGTCTGCTAGAATGCCCCCTCGGATGCGATTGCAGACTCTCGCTCCCTTGAAACCGAGTCGAGTCCATATCACTGCGCAACCAAAAAAGGACCAACCATCTTGCAACATGTCTACGAACTCGATCATCCGTTAGCTGCGCACCATTTATCGATTCTGAGGGATTCCGTCACACCCTCGGCGCAATTCCGAATACAGGTTCGGCTCTTATCGATGTTGCTCGCCGTGAAGGCGACGGAGGATCTCGACTTGGAACCGGTCGCGGTGACCACTCCGCTAACTCGCATGGAAGGGAAGAAACTGAGTGGAACAACAGCGATCGTTCCCATTCTGCGAGCAGGCTTAGGCTTGGTGGAACCGGTTCTGGAACTGCTGCCCGATGCGCAGGTATGGCATCTCGGGATGTACCGCGATGAGGCCACCGCCATGCCGGTGGAATACTATTCGAAGCTTCCAACAATCAACCCCGCAAAGGTCGGGTTCGTACTCGACCCAATGCTGGCGACAGGTGGATCGGTTCGTGCCGCTGTAGCGGCATTGAAGCGATGGGGCGTTCCCGATGTTCGAGTCTTGAGTGTGATTGCTGCTCGGGAGGGGATCGAGCGGTTCCATGCCGAGCATCCGGATGTTCGCGTTTACGTCGCTGCCGTGGATGAGGAACTCAATCCGCACAAGTTCATCGTACCTGGACTGGGCGATGCGGGGGACCGAATGTTCAATACCGTGCCTTAGAGTGAGTGACCACATCATGTCCTCCTCACTACCTAATCGCGATCCGTCTTCCTTGCGTTCCTCGCGATGGTTCCGTCCCGATGATCTGCGAAGTTTCGGGCATCGATCGCGTTTGAAGGGAATGGGCTTCGATGATCAGGACTATCGCGATCGGCCGATCGTTGCTTTGCTCAATACTTGGAGCGACTTGAACACCTGCCATTCGCATTTTCGAGCGCGTGCAGAGGAGATCAAACGAGGGATCCTTCAGGATGGTGGATTCCCGGTTGAGATTCCTGTGATGAGCTTGAGCGAAATGCTCTTGAAGCCGACTGCGATGCTGTATCGCAATCTGTTGGCGATGGAGACCGAGGAGGTGCTGAGAGCCCATCCGATCGATGCTGCGGTGTTGATGGGAGGTTGCGACAAAACGGTGCCAGGGCTTTTGATGGGAGCGATCTCCGCGGATATCCCGTCGATCTTTTTTCCAGCCGGTCCGATGCTCAACGCTCGTTGGCGAAACGCAACTCTGGGTAGCGGTACCGATGCGTGGAAGTATTGGAATGAGCGATGCGCGGGGAATCTGTGCGATGGGGAATGGGTCGAAATTGAAAACTGCATCGCCCGTTCCGCCGGAACATGCATGACGATGGGAACGGCCTCGACGATGGCCTGCATCGCCGAAGCACTCGGGTTCACACTGCCAAAAGCATCCAGTATTCCCGCCGTGGTTTCTGAACACAGCCGATTGGCGGTTGCGACAGGAAGAGCTGCTGTGGGACTCGCGTGGAACCAACGGAGCCCAAGCACCTTTTTAACGCGAAAGAGTTTTCACAATGCGATGACCGTTCAATTAGCGATCGGAGGATCAACCAACGCCATGGTCCACATGATCGCGATGTCGCGTCGTGCGGACCTCCCTGTGACGCTCAACGATTACGATGTTCTATCGCGTCAGGTACCTGTCCTAGCGAATCTTCGCCCAAGCGGCAAATACCTGATGGAAGACTTTCATCGAGCTGGCGGATTGCTGGGGTTGATCAAGCAGCTTGAGGAACTCTTCGATGCATCCAGTGAGCGCGCTGATGGAACTCGATTCAGCGATTGCATTGCAAGGGCGGAAGTCCTTGACGAGGATGTATTGCGATCCAAAGACAACCCAGTCTATTCGAATGGAGGCACATGCATCCTTTACGGAAACCTCGCGCCTCATGGATGCGTGATCAAATCTTCGGCGGCAAGCCAGGAGCTACTCGTTCATCGCGGTCGCGCGATCGTCTTCCGAGGATATGCTGACTTGAAGAATCGGATCCACTCCGAGGATCTCGATGTCGATGCCGATTCGGTGTTGGTCCTGCAAAAGGCAGGTCCGGTCGGCGCACCAGGGATGCCGGAGTGGGGGATGTTACCGATTCCGAACAAGTTGCTGCGCCGGGGGGTTCGGGATATGGTCCGTATCTCCGATGCTCGCATGAGCGGGACCAGTTATGGCACATGCGTTCTCCATATCTCTCCCGAATCAGGCGTGGGTG
>JBILVV010000247.1:0-7218 GCA_044370255.1 Pirellula sp. | reverse complement strand
TCAACGAAGAACAACTCGCGGATTCCGACAACTCTGCGGATGGTATGGTCAGAACCGCTCTTTGCGTTGAACCTCGCGAAGGACGCATCTACATATTTATGCCTCCTACCGAGTTGCTCGAAGATTACTTGGAGTTGATCACAGCGATCGAATTGTCGGCTAAAGAGTTGGGGATGCCGGTCGTCATTGAAGGATATCTTCCTCCGCGCGATCATCGCGTTCAGTTGATCAAGGTCACCCCCGATCCAGGCGTTATCGAAGTCAACGTGCACCCAAGCAGTAGTTGGGAGGAACTGGTTTCAAACACGGAAAGCTTGTACGAAGATGCCCGGCACTGTCGCTTGGCAACCGAAAAATTTGATCTCGATGGAAAGCACACCGGGACGGGTGGTGGAAATCATATTGTCATGGGAGGACCGACTCCTTGGGACTCCCCATTCCTTCGTCGTCCTGATTTGCTTCGAAGCATCATCGCATTCTGGAACAACCATCCCTCCCTATCCTATTTTTTCAGCAATCGATTCATCGGTCCCACCAGTCAAGCGCCTCGCGCTGACGAAGGGCGTCGCGATGCTCTCTACGAATTGCAGACAGCACTGGAATTGATTCCCGATCGAGGCCAAGATCTGCCGCCGTGGATTGTGGATCGATTGCTTCGAAACATGTTGATCGACCTGACCGGAAACACGCATCGCGCGGAGATCTGCATCGACAAACTCTATTCCCCCGACAGTGCGACCGGACGCTTGGGTTTGGTCGAACTGCGCGGATTTGAAATGCCTCCCCACGCACAGATGAGCCTCGTTACTCAGTTGCTCGTACGATGCCTGATCGCATTCTTTTGGAGGAACCCCTATCGCGAGCCACTGATCCGCTGGGATACGGCGATTCACGACCGATTTATGCTTCCCCACTTCCTAAAACGCGATCTAACCTCCGTTCTTTTTGCCTTGCAGGAAGACGGTTGGCCGTGGGAGGAAAACTGGTTTGCCCCCCATTACGAGTTCCGATTTCCTTTCATTGGTGAAGTCGCTTACTCCGGTGCATCCATTTGTTTAAGATCCGCAATCGAGCCATGGTATGTCTTGGGGGAGGAGCCGGGAGGAGGGGGCACGGTGCGTTATGTCGATAGCAGCGTTGAGCGATTGGAAGTGCAGGTTCAAGGACTCGATCTCGATCGCCATAAAATCCTTTGCAATCGGATAATTCTGCCTTTGCAGCCGACGGGCGAAGCGGGTGCCTATGTGGCCGGTGTTCGGTACCGAGCGTGGTGTCCTCCCTCCTGTCTGCATCCAACCATTCCGCTCCATGCGCCGCTGGTCTTCGATGTATGGGACATTCGCGCGGGACGAACGATAGGCGGTTGCACCTATCATGTTGCCCACCCGGGTGGCCGCAATTACGAAACCTTCCCCATCAACGCGCTAGAAGCGGAAGGGCGACGTGTAGCGCGTTTCTTCCCATATGGTCACACTCCTGGAAGAGTCACCCCGATGATTCCGCGAGAGAACCCCGAATTTCCTGCGACTTTGGACCTGCGGCGCGAGCGAACCACATCCTAACGCTCAGTGCATAACGTTTCAGGATTGACTACCGAAAACTGGGTCGTTTGGTTACCATTTCGAGAGGAAAGCACGAACCCAATTGCAGGCACTCCGTGAGACATGGAATAGTGAATCGGGAAGCATCAAGAAATCTCGACGAGTCAGTTCGAACCGCAGTTCAGCTAATCGACCGTTTTGGGCGGGTGCATACGTCGCTGCGCGTCTCCGTGACGGATGCATGCAACATTCGATGCCGTTATTGCATGCCCGAAAGCGTTAAGGGATTCCTACCCCAGCACCAGTTGATGTCTTTCGAACATATCGAGCGAGTTGTGCGGGCACTTTCCCATGTAGGCGTCAATAAAGTTCGCCTGACAGGCGGAGAGCCGTTGATGCGATCCGGGTTGCCGGACCTTGTTCGACGTTTGTCAGGGATACGTGGTCTTGAACAGATTGCGATCACTACCAACGGTATGATGCTCCAAGAAGTGATGGCGGACTTAAAGGCGTCCGGGTTGACCCATCTTAATATTTCGCTCGACACCTTGAGAGAAGACACGTTTCAACGCATGTCCCGTCGTAATGGTCTCGATCGCGTCCTTGCGGGAATCGAAACCGCTGTTGCAAGTGGACTACCCTTGCGTCTCAATGCGGTCGTACTTCGAGATGTCAACTTGGAAGACTGCATTCCTTTGGTCAGATTTGCTGTCAGTAAAGGGGTCACCATCCGCTTCATTGAGTTTATGCCTCTGGATGCGGACCGTTCGTGGAGTCAATCTCAGGTGGTTCCTGGAAGCAAGCTTAGGGAACGATTGGAAGCCGAGATGGGACCCATGCAAGAAAAGATCGGAACCGATGCTTCGCAACCATCACGAGACTATGTGTTTCTACACGGTAAGGGAAGCGTGGGATTCATCGATCCTGTATCGCAACCCTTCTGTGGGAATTGCAATCGATTGCGTTTGACTGCGGATGGCAAGTTCCGCAACTGCCTGTTTGGTCGCGAAGATTGGGATATCATGTCACTTCTGCAACGAGGTGCGGCCGATACCGAGATCCTCGATGTTGCATCGCGATGCGTCGAAGCCAAACACCCATCCCACGGTATTTCCGAGGATGGATTCGAACCACCCACGCGAGCTATGTACCAGATCGGTGGTTGATCCATCGAAAGACTCTTTTGAAACGAGAAAGCAATTATTGGAATGACCCGATTTGACGTTTGCGGTTTAGGGAATGCGATTGTTGATATTTTTCTGGAACTTAGCGATGAGGAATTCGCCAGTCTCGGATTCGATCGAGGAACCATGCGATTGGTCGATCCGGATGAGCAGCAAAAACTGCTCCTCCGTTTCTCGGATCGAGGACACGACTTGCGTTTGGTGAGTGGCGGTTCCGTGGCAAACTCTGTTATCGCGGTTTCGCAATTGGGAGGAACCGGAGCATTCATCGGATGCGTTGGGGACGACCGCTATGGCCTTCATTATGCAGAGGAATTCCAAGCTCTTCGTATCCACATGGGTAATCCGATCATCGTCGCTCAAACCACCGGTACGAGCGTGGTCTTAATCACGCCGGATGCCGAGCGGACGATGCGGACAAGCTTGGCCGTTTCGAGCCATTTGTGCGACCGACATATTGACGAAGATCGCATTGCGAAATCGACGTGGCTGTTCATCGAAGGCTATGTTTTCGCCAATCCCGATACCGGCCAACATGCAATAAACAAAGCCATCGAGATCGCGAAAAAGCATGGCACCAAGATCGCGGTCACCTGCTCGGAAGCTTTCATTCCGGAGGTTTTTGGGGATGCCTTCCACAGCGCGCTCAAGTCGACGGATCTTCTTTTCTGCAATGCACCCGAGGCGATGTCGGTGACGAGGCGCAAGACAAGCTCCGAGGCCTTCGAAGCACTTCGCGGGCTGGTCCCCAACAGTGTCGTCACCGATGGTGGCAACGGAGCTTATATCCGATTTGGAGGGGAAGAGGTTCATGTTCCTGCTTTCGCTTGCCAACCCAAAGATCTGACCGGTGCGGGAGACATGTTTGCTGGTGGATTCCTCTATGGCATCACTCACGGTTTTGCCCCTGCGATCGCTGCGCGAGGAGCCAACTACATGGCCTCGAAAGTAATCAGCCAAGTAGGAGCTCGCTTGCAGGAACCGGCAACCCCACTTTGGGAGGAAGGTATCGAGGCTCAGAGGGCGGATGATGTCGGCGGTTGATGTGGTTCGCCGCCCGTTGAGATGGTTATGCAACGTGGTTATGAACGGCCCAGACGGCAGCCTGAGAGCGATCGTTCACTCCGGCCTTGGCCAATATGTTCTGGATGTGTTCCTTAACCGTCTCGTAACTGATTCCAAGTACCGCTGCGATCTCCTTATTTGTGCCTCCGTTGACCAGATGCTTCAATATCTCTCGCTCACGGTGAGTCAAAGGTACTGGATAACCATCGCCAGGTACGATTGTGGAAGCCGATAAAGCCAAACGTCGCAACTCGTCGCGAGTCCATGAGGATTGCCCCTCAGCCGCTTGCAGAATCTTCTGTAAGACCCGAGAAGATGGATCGGAATAGAGAACAATACCCCGCAACCCCAACGATGCTGCGTTGGCGAGGATCGCAGGGTTCTCTTGCAGAGCGAACAGTACGAGCGATTGATTCTCGACCGTCCTCTTGATCGCTTCGATCAATGGCAAGGGACCATCGCCGGGCATGTGAGCATCAATGAGAACGACATCGTAGGGCGATCTAGCAAGCTGTTGCAGAGCGGATCTTTGATCTGGGGCATTGTACTCCAGACTCAGTCCCGCTCCGTCAGCCAGCTTACGAAACCCCAGCCAAGCAACCTCACAGCACCCCACCAAGAGGACCGAAGTAGGCATGAGAACCTCCGGGAATAGACGGATTTCGAGCGAAAAGACCCCCACATCATAACAGAGCTGAGTCGCGTTGTCGGCCCGGCAAAGGCCATTACTCTCCTTCTTGGATTATGGAGCCGAGTTCATAAGGTCGAAATTTGACGGACTTCCCATCGGCGTCGTCATGGACCAAAAGAACGTACCGGTCGAGTCGGTTGGCTAGTGAGGAATCGATCAATTGGTTGGAATCCGCAGCGGACATCTGCATGAGGATCCGAATTTCGATATCTCGCAGGGCATTTCGAGGCAGCCAGCGACTCAAGGTGGTCGCTGTGTCAGACCAAACGCATACGTGGATCCCGAGGCTTGGGCCATCTGACAGGATCTTGGTGAGCAGGGCATCCGGACTAATTTCGTCCTGTTGAGTTGAGAAAGAAAAATCGTCGCTTCGACGTAATTCGCGAAATCTTGCAAGGTTCGCGATTACGAGGATTAGTGGGGGATGCGGGCGGTCAGGAGCGGCGTTGCGAATGTCCCACTCGCATTGAATCTCGGTGAGGAGTTCCTGGAGCTCTCTCCCTGCACCCACTCGGACATTGGATCCGTGCTGCTTCAGCCAAACCATCAACCGGTTCATGTGGTCATCTTCTGCAGAGCTTCCATCGAGAACCAGAAAACGCGAGGAGGATTCCCCGAGGATTTCCGATTCCTGAGACGTGCGAACCCAACTCGCTAGGAGACCTGCGACCAGTGAGCTTTCGTTTCCCACGATCATAACGTTCCTTCCAGCGGCGGGCGGAAAGGCTCTCAAAACCGGTGGTTCGATCGAAACACTTTCCCCGAGGATCCACGGTGTCTGACAACGGATGCTGGACGGTGTGGCTTGGAGAACCGCCTGAACGTTGCTTGTCCGCCACCTCGAGGGCTTATGACCTTCGAACACTATCGGCTTTCCGATTGGATTCGTTGTGGTTGTTGGCTTCCAATCGTTTCTCGGGAGCGCATGAAGCCATTGAGTTTGTTCTGTTTTCTCCAGGAAGGAGACCTGGAAATTATGGTTGCCTTCGATACGCCCTCCCGCATCGTTATAAATCCCTTGGCCAGAATGGCGCAATCGTTCCGAAGCGGTGTTATCTTCGCTGAGGATCAGCATCGCATCAGCGCTGTCGCACTGCAATGCAATTCGAACGGCCATTTGAGCGAGTGTTGTACGCGGAAGCGAGTATGAACCACCAAGAGTTTGTGATGCGAGTGCCAAATGCAAACCAAAGGATCGCCCCTGTCGCACTAATCGGTCCACAAGCAGTGCGGCTTGTTGCGACAGTTTATCATCCTCGACGAACAGTTCCTGAAACTCGTCGATGATGATTAGGATGCGGGGCAGGACTATCTGCGGATGCTTGCGTTTCAAACTAGGGAGATCTTGCACGCCCCATTCCCGGAAGGCTTCGCCGCGTGCGGTGAGAATTCGATCAAGATACTCAAGAGAACTGAGGCCGAACTCGCGACGGCTTTCAATTCCGATGATATCGGCATGTGGCAGATGCTCTTGGGCGTAGACCTGAAACTCAACCCCCTTTTTGAAGTCGAGCAGGACCATCCGCAATTCCTCAGGTCCATACCGCAGGGCTGCGCTAGTAATCATGGTATGAAGAAGCGAAGATTTTCCTGCTCCAGTTTTCCCCGCGATAAGAACATGCTGCGCAGTGCCCATCCCGAGACTCAGCGACTGAGGCCGTCCCGACTCAGAAATCCCAATTGGGATTTCAAGCCCCTGCGAAGACGAAGCTTTGTATCGTTGTGACTCCGAGGGAACGATGGAAGAGAATGGTACAACTCGCTTGCCGATGTTGCGAGCAGCCCCTAATTGATGCTCCATAATCACGTGAACCTGCTCATCGCTCGGTGATTCGAGCAAATTGAGCGATGTGTCATCGAAACCTGAGTTGTAAAGAACGGCGTTCGTTGGGGCGGATCGCAACCCGATCATCATCCCCTGCTCACGGAGCTTCGCCGGATCGGCGAATGGCGGCCATTTGCAGTTTTCCGCGAGACCCAGGATCACACCTACGCCACATCGAGCGCCAGAGGCAAGCACTGAACAGAGCGCTTGCCAGGAGTGCTCGTCTAGGCCAAACGGAAATCCGGACCAAACGATGATGCGATAGGGAATGGCCATCGGACCAGCCTGCGAATTGTATTCCGCGAGATTCCTATAACGGTTTCTCAAGCTTTGTTGAATCACATCCTCCACATGCCTGGCGTTCAGTTCCAACTGATGAGCAATGTGTACAGGTTGGGTCCAGGCTCGATAATTTACCAACTGCGGATCAATATCCGCGAGGTGCATCAGCCATGAGAACTCCTTACCTAATCCTTCAGGGTCGATGACCGTCACATGCATGGAGCCCGCAGGAAGCGAAGCGATCGCTCGAAGGAGAACTTGCCTCACCAAACCTTGGCCTGCCATGCGATTCCCGGAATCAGCGTCGACTACAAGACATCCATGGTGGAGTAGGTCAAACAGGACAGGAATGCGCTCAGCAAACGCGCCAAGAGCGGATAAGTCCTGGGCACTTGCCGACAACTGAGGAAATAAGCACTCGACTCCAATATCCCCTATCGGCCATGCCAAAGCATCTGGTTTCCTCTCCCAAATTCCTTCCGTCATTTCTTTCGAAGACCAAGGTGGAAAGACCGTTTCAATCGTAGACTTCTGCTGACGGATCCTCAGCGATGTTTGTTGGAATCCCCTTTTCCACCTTTCTGTCGCCGTCATCAAGAATGCATCGAAATCCAGCTGCATCGATTCCAA
>JBILVV010000024.1:0-23703 GCA_044370255.1 Pirellula sp. | reverse complement strand
GACTGCGAGGGGTTGTTCAGCGGGAAAGCCAACCCCTCCCCGAAGACGAACAGGTCGTGATCCTCAGAAAACGAATCGAGCGACTTTCACAACCTTTGCCGGACGACTCCCGTTTGCTTCGCATGCGTGCCGATGCTAAGGAAAGCGAATCGCAATTGAGCAATGCTCGACTCACTGCAGCTCAGGATTTGGCATGGGCGTTGATCAACAGCCCCGCCTTTTTGTTCAATCACTAATTCATTTCAGCAGTTTTTTCATCAAAGGACATACGACCATGTGGCGAATCATCGGATCGGCAGGCAGGGATTTGTGCGATTCTGGTCTCGGCGTCACACGCCGTGATGTGCTCCGCGTTGGAGCATCGGGTCTGTTCGGCCTGAGCCTCACCAATCTGTTGCGTCTGCAGCAGGCACAGGCCAACGATGGCTCAGGCTCTCCCGGTTGGAACCGCGCCAAACGGATGATCTTGGTCTATCTGCAGGGTGGTCCAAGCCACTTGGATCTCTGGGACCCCAAAGAAAATGTCCCCGATAAAGTGAAGAGCGTATTCAAACCGATCGCAACGAAGCTACCTGGAGTGCAGTTCACCGAGAACCTGCCCAAGCTGAGTTTGGTCAACGATCGCTTCACCATGATCCGATCGATGAGTTACACGCCCAACGGCTTGTTCAACCACACCGCAGCCATCTATCAAATGATGACCGGCTACACGACCGACAAGGTCAGTCCCTCCGGACAGTTGGAACCCCCAAGCCCGAAAGATTTCCCGAACTTCGGTTCCAACATCATTCGGCTTCGTCCCGTCGATGAGCCGATGTTGCCGTTCGTGATGCTTCCTCGGCCTCTTCAAGAATCCAACGTGGTCGGCAAGGGTGGCTCTGCCGGATTCCTCGGCAAGGAATACGATCCCTACACCCTCTTTCCCGAGGGAGATGACCTGGACATGAACAAGATGGATCGCATCAACGTTAGCGACCTGCAACTTCGTCCCGAAGTCTTCTCAGTACGCCTCCAGCGACGTGCTGCCCTTCGCGATCTGATCAACAAGCAAATGCCCACGATCAACGCTGCCGTCGAGAACCAACAACTCGACGAATACTTCTCGCAGGCCCTCTCCTTGGTGGTTTCCGGCAAGGCTCGAGAAGCATTCGATCTCAGTCAGGAATCCGAAGTATTGCGCGATGCCTATGGTCGCAACACCTTCGGTCAAAGTTGCTTGCTCGCTCGTCGACTCGTCGAAGCTGGCACGCGCGTCGTCGAAGTGGTATGGCCCAAGATCGCCAATAGCGATAACCATTCGTGGGACCATCACGTCGACTTGTCCAAGCGGATGAAGAACCAGTCGGGCCCAATGCTCGATGCAGGCTTGGCCACACTGATCGAAGATCTCGACCAGCGCGGTCTGCTCGAGGATACGCTGGTCGTTGCGGTCGGCGAGTTTGGGCGTTCACCGGAACGAGGTGTCAGCACCAGCGGCAACGGCAATAGCGATGATGGTCGCGACCACTGGCCATACTGCTATACCTCAGTGATCGCTGGAGCCGGTATCAAGCGTGGATATGTGCATGGTACCAGCGACAAGACCGCCAGCGCTCCGGTCGACAACCCTGTCCATCCATCCCAACTCCTTGCGACGATTTACCACGCGTTCGGAATCGACCCCGAAACCATCGTCTATAACCACCTGAATCAGCCTCGCGAGCTTGTCAAAGCACAAGCCGTGACGGAGCTGTTCGCTTAGGTTCGGTTTGGTATCTTGCTTCTGGTGCACAACCGGAAAAGATACCCTCATGGCACATTGAATTTTTCTCCACTCGGGATCGACATCATGCGAACGATTATTTTCGCGGCTTGGATTGCTTGTGCTCTGCAAACGTATGCAAACGCTCAAGGCCTCGGTGCCACCTCTCCAAAATCCTTTCGGGCACCGGATGGTTTCGAGGTGGAACTAATTTACGAAGTCCCCGCCAAGGAGCAGGGGTCATGGGTCGCGATGTGCGTCGATCTCAAAGGGCGGCTGATCGTTTCCGATCAATATGGGAAGATCTATCGAGTCACGCCCGCAGGCCCTGGTCAACCAGCATCGGCGACAAGCGTCGAGGATATGGGGATCAAGATCGGCATGGCGCAAGGCTTGCTCCACACCAAAGATGGTCTCTATATCGACGTCAACGGCACCGGCGTGATCGAGAAGAATGGTGATAAAAAGGATAATGCTTCGGCGCCTCCCTCTGGCCCAGGGCTTTATCGACTGCAAGACAAAGATGGCGACGATCAGTGGGAAACGATCGAGCGGATCATTCCTCTGGAAGGTGGAGGGGAGCATGGTCCGCACGCCATTATTGAAGGGCCCGATGGCCGATTGTACATGTGCGCTGGGAATCAGACCGATCTCCCCACGAAGATCGACAAGTCGCGTGTGCCTCGCATTTGGAGCGAAGATCATATGCTCGGTCGGATGCCTGATGCACGCGGTTTCATGGCCACTCGCTTGGCACCAGGAGGCTTCATTCTGAGCCTGAAACCCGATGGCACCGATGTCGAGTTGGTCGCAACCGGGTTCCGAAATGAATACGACATCGCGTTCAATCCTCTCGGGGATCTGTTTACCTACGATGCGGACATGGAATGGGATATCGGCACGCCATGGTATCGACCGACGCGTGTCAACCATGTGATCAGCGGAGCGGAATTCGGTTGGCGAAACGGAACGGGCAAGTGGCCGGAGTATTTCGCCGACAGCTATGGCGCCGTGGCGAACATCGGCTACGGATCGCCGACAGGGATCGTTTTCGGCACCGGTGCCAAGTTCCCAGCCAAGTATCAAAACGCGCTGTTCATCGGCGACTGGAGTTACGGCGTCGTCTACGCTGTGAACCTCGAAGCGGACGGAGCGAGTTACCGGTCGACTTTCGAGCCCTTCGTGAGCGCTTCACCCATGCCGATCACCGACATGGTGGTCCATCCGAGTGAGGGTTGCATGTACATGACCATCGGTGGTCGCAAAGTGCAATCGGCGCTTTATCGCATTCGGTACACAGGGAGTGAATCCACGCAACCAGCAAAGTATCCGGACAACCCAACCGCTGCTGCTGCAAGAAATGTGCGACGTTCGCTTGAAGCCATGCATCTGCCAGGAGCCAAGTTCGATGTCGAACTGGCACTCAGGCACATTGGCAGCAGGGATCGCTCGATTCGGACCGCTGCCCGCCTCGCCTTAGAGCATCAAGCCAACACCACGCTGTGGCGAGACCCCATCGCGCAGTCGCTTCCGCCGCAAGCCACGATCACGCTGGCGGTCGCATTAAGCCGACGCGGTACACCCGCCGATCAGGCCGACATTCAAAACGCACTGCTAAGACTGAAATGGAATGAACTCAACAGCGCTGAGAAACTCGAAATGCTCCGAGCCTATCAACTCAGCTTCCTCCGCCTCGGAGAAGGGAACGAAGCCACCCGTTCCAAGATCATCGCTCAATTGGATTCCCATTTCCCAACCTCGGATGGAGACGCGCTTGTCGATCGCGAGTTGGCTCGCGTTTTGATCTATCTGCAAGCTCCGAAGATCATCGAACGATGTGTTAAAGAAATGCACTCGGCCGGATCCGCTGAACAGCAGATCCACTACGCATTCTGCCTGCGCGACGCTCAGGAAGGGTGGACTCCGGAAACTCGCAAGGCCTATTTCGAGTGGTTCTATCAGGTCGCATCGGCTCGTGGTGGTGCATCCTTCGGAGGATTCATCGAAAACATCCGTAAGGTCGCCATCGGTTGGCTATCGGATGAAGAAAAGCGTTCCCTCGGAGACTTGGTCGGACCTCCTCCATCACCTGCGGACCCTATGGCGGAACTCAAGCCTCGAGCCACCGTGAAGGAATGGACGGTCGACGAATTGCTCGCCAAGTACAACGAGAAGAAATCGGGATTCGATTTCGAACGAGGCAAGCAAATGTTTGCGGTTGCCCAATGCTACAAGTGCCATCGCTTCGGCGGTCAAGGAGGAATCCAAGGCCCAGACCTTACCGCGTCGAGCCAACGATTCAGTCCCAAAGATATGCTTACGGCCATCATCGAGCCAAGCAAAGAGATCAGCGATCAATACGAAGCCACAGTCTTCCAGACCGAAGAGCAAACCATCATCGGTCGCGTTGCCAACCTCAATGCCAATATGTTGATGGTTTCCACCAACATGCTCGATCCTGGCAATTTCGTGAACCTCGACCGAAACGATATCGTCGATACCAAGCCTAGCAAAGTATCGATGATGCCAGGCGGATTGCTCGATACACTCTCGGCCGATGAAGTCATCGACCTGCTGGTCTATCTGCAATCGGGCGGAAACCCCAAGAGCGAGCGTTACACGTCAGCTCCGGCCCGGTAGTATCCTCTCCGGCATTGTCCCGCTTCGATGATCATTGAAGCAGGGAAACTCTTCTCCAATAATGAAACCATCCTGGATAGCCACTGATATCCAGGATGGTTTTTGCTATTCACTGACAGCTGTCATGTTAAAACAAACAGCCGCTCTTCATCTAGCTATCGCTCTGCGACAGACCAGCGTACTGTAGCAGATAGTAGGCTAGGGTCATGACCGAGCTGAGCGTACCCGCGACGTAGGTCAAGGCAGCAGCGTTGAGCACGCGACTCACGTAGGGCAACTCGCCCGATGAAATGATCCCGTGAGAGATCAACTCATCCTTGGCACGCGAGCTAGCGTCAAACTCTACCGGCAAATTGATCAGCTGGAAGAAAACGACCAGGCTGAATCCGACGATGGCGAGCAACAGCACCCACTTGCCCAACACGAGCATGCCGGAGAAGAGCATCACGAAGGCAACGGTGAACAATACCGATGCCAACGAGCCGCCGAATCCTGCGGCCGGTACAGCCAGGTTCCGGATAACAAGGGGCGAGTAATTTCTCGCGTCTTGGATCGCGTGGCCGACTTCGTGTGCTGCAATGCCGACGGCGGACATCGAGTTGCCGTTGTGCACGTCGTAGCTCAAGCGGACGACCTTGGACGAGGGGTCATAGTGATCTGACAAATGCCCAGATACCGATTCGATCGGGACATCGTGCAAACCTGCGGAATCCAGAATCCGCCTCGCCGCCTGTGCACCCGTCATCCGAGCTGGGATCTGGCTCATCTGGCTGTAGGCAGAGCTAACTCGCCACTGAGCGTAGAGCGCCAGCAAAACTGCGGGCAAAATAAGGATCAGATACAACATCAAAGATGACAAGTTTTAGGTCTCCCTCAAAAAGGTGACAATCGGACAGATCGGCATTCAAGCCAACCACTTCTCTTATCCAGAAGCATAGCGCGTACCAAGCGACCAGGCAACCGTCTAACAATGCGGAAATGTTCGCGTTTTGATCTGTAGCTTCGCTCGATTTACCGCGAAACCAGTTCCTGCACCCTTTGTTCGACCGCATCGGCCCAGATTTCGTAACCTTTGCGGTTTGGATGGAGTTTATCGGGCATGACATCAGCGGGCAGGTTCCCGTCCTTGTCCAAAAACCGAGCGTTGATATCCAAGAAGAACACCTGTTTGTCGTCTGCCAACTTGGCAATCCGTTCGTTCGTGCCGTTGCACAATTGACGCAGTTCGTCGGAGGGGCCATCGCCGCGTGGGAAAATCGCCAGGAGCAATAAGCGGCTTTCCGGAAGGCGGGTTTTCAGATCCTTCAGAATCGTCTCGATTCCCAGAGCGGTGTCGGCCGAGGCTTCTTTGCGGTGCCCTGCGTTGTTGGTTCCGATCATGAGGATCACCAATTTGGGATGTAGCCCTTCGACGGCTCCGTTCTGCAATCGCCAGAGAACATGTTCGGTTCGATCTCCGCTGAAGCCGAGATTGAGGGGCTGATACTTGGCGAAACGCGCATCCCAAATTCCTTTCCCTTCTCCCTCCCAACCGTGGGTGATCGAGTCGCCGATCCAAACCACTTGGCAATTCTTGAGGTCTTTCTTTTCCTTGAGTTTCTGTTCGTGACGAGGCATCCACCAGGAGACGGCCCACTCGGCGTCATGGGGCTGGGGACGTATCGATACTGGTTTTGCTGGGTCTTCCCCGCGAGCCCAGGGTAGGCTCCATGACATGAGGATGGCCCAAGCCAAGGCGGCACGGGGATAATGCAATTTGGGATAATGCGATTTGGAGTTGTTCATCAGCATGGTGTTGGTCATTCTTTTCACAATATTGTTTGATCGTGCGCGAACGAAGTTTCCTTCGAGTTCCCTAGTGTAATCGAAATGGCAGTTACTGATGAGCAGTTGATCGGATGGTTGATCCATCCGGACCGTCTAGTGCGATCGGCATCGCTGGAGTTGCTGACCAGTTCCTATGTTTCCCATTCCAAGATTCTGCCGGCGATCTTTTCCGCCTGGGATCGATGGGGAGCGGAGGATGCGTATCCGGAGTTCCCGCTAATCTCCCACTTGCCGATCCCATCGGAGATGGTTTCCGAATGTCTTACCCGAGCGGAGTCCATGTCTCAGGGTCGAAAACTCGTCGATCGCGTCTGCCGATGTGCGGGGAAATTGATCGAAGCTCTATCGGTCTGCGATCCATCCGTTTTGGAAGCCCATATGGCATCGCTGGAGCGACTGAAACAATCGTCGAAGGTTTTCTTTCGGGTCCCCATCGAATCGATGAAGGATCGCATCGCAGCATCGCATCGATCGAGTTCGTCGTTGAGCATTGATTTTGAGGATGGGCAACCGACCGATATCGCGATCGCGCTGGAGATGCTTTTGGAACGAGGAGAGGCAAGGGATTGGATGGTTCGAGGCTTTGAGGAGTGGTCTGAGCAGAGTGATCCGTCACCTTTGGCGAGGGCCTTGCTCGAAGTGGCTTCCAGACATCCTCTTGAAGGTTTTGAGTCGGAGCTCTTGGAGTTGTCGCAGTCCGATCTGGTCGCGATCGCTGACCAAGCCTCGATCGCATTGATCCGATGTCGCTCGCCGCGAACGTTGACCTTGATCGCCGATCAATTCGCCCACATGGGGCGTGCCGGCCAGTTGCGGAGTGTCGACATTATTCGCCGAACCCGCTTGGATCGGTCCTCCAACCTGCTTCATTATTTGCTTCCGCTCGGTCGCGAATTCATTGTGCAAGATGCGATCCGGATGGCCGAGATTTTGCTCTTCGATTTCGACGCCCTCGAGGAATGGCTCGAAGCCTTTTTGCTGGCCGATGACACCTCCCTTAAAAGAACCATATACGCCCTTCCGATCGTCTATCCGTTAGCGCTCGAAAAGGTTCCGGGGGAGTGGCCTCGCATTCGTCAACTGATCCATTCCCGAGTTGGTTCGCAGATCGAGCTACCGCATCCGACGCCATGACACATCCTGACCGGCTGGAGATTTCGAATGACTCATGCTTGTTAGCCATCGAGTCGACGTGCGATGAGACTGCCGCAGCAGTCTTGACTCGCGATGGCAGGGTCTTGGGAGAATGCATTGCGACGCAGGAATCGTTGCATGAACGATTCGCAGGAGTCGTACCAGAGATCGCCGCACGCGCGCATCTCGAGCGCATCTTGCCCGTGATCGACACATCGATGCGTCAGGCAGGGATCGGTCCCGCTCAAATCTGCGCGATTGCTGTAGCCACGCATCCTGGTTTGCCGGGATCGCTGCTGGTGGGTTTGTCGGCTGCCAAAGCTCTGGCACTCGCATGGTCCAAACCATTGATCGGTATCAATCATGTGCAAGCCCATATCTATGCATGCGGCATCGGAAAACCCGAATCGATCTTTCCGTGCGTTGGGCTGGTCGTCAGCGGCGGACATACGAATTTGTATCAATGCAACTCGCCGATCGATTGGAGCTATCTTGGTGGCACTATCGATGATGCAGCCGGTGAAGCGTTCGACAAAGTCGGGGTGATGTTGGGGTTGCCATTTCCCGGCGGTCCGCATCTATCGAAGTTAGCGCAGGACGGGGATCCAACCGCGATTCCATTTCCTCGCCCGATGTTGGATGACGCCAGTCGTCTGGATTTGAGCTTCTCCGGTTTGAAGACCGCCGTGCGTTATCGAATTGCGGGCGTAGGCAAACAGGATTGGAACACGCACCACTTATCTGAGACTGAAAAGGCCGACATCGCCGCCTCGTTTGAACAAGCGGTGATCGATTGCATCGTTGGCAAATCGCTACTTGCAGTCAAACGGGCCGAGTTGCCGCGATTGTGCGTTGGAGGCGGGGTCGCTGCCAATCGGAAACTTCGCAAGCAATTGTCGGACGTATGTTCCCTGCATCACATTGAGCTGCACATCGCCGATCCGAAACTATGTACCGACAACGCGGTCATGGGGGCCCTTGCTTGGGAGCGTTATCAGGTAGGTGACTTCGATTCCCTCGATCTCGATGCTCAGCCAGGCTTGCTCAGGCATCGACCCAAAAGGTAGACGTTGATTTCACGATCGCATGATCGTCTGGGAACGTATGGAAGGCTTGGACGAGGAGCTGGCGTTCCCGTTGTTCTAGATGTACAAAGCTGATGGCACCGAACGGGATGCGTCCGCTGGAATCGAACGAATAAACCATCCCTTCGGGAGTTGGGCAATGCTGCAGTTGGTTTTGAAGCATCCAGAACATGTCGGGCGCTACGTGATCGAGTTCGAACTGGGAACTGTATTTCAAGCCTCGCTTGCCTTGGATTTCCTCCACGTATTTCCCTCGCAGGCTCATCTCGAACAATTTGCGTTGCTGCGGAAGAGATTGCTGAAGGGAACCGACGACTTCCGTCATGGTCGTGCCACGGCTACCGGTGAATGCGATCACATGACCATCGCTGGTAATATCAACACGTGCGCGGTAGTGAGTTCGAGCGATCAACCGGGTTCGATGATTGTGGAACAATTCAGGATGGATCGATCGGCCAAAGACGCTCAACGCATGTTTCGTTACGGAAGGCCGGATGGATAACACGGTTCGTTGGTTCCCGCTGGTTGAAAAGTACGAGACGCTTGGATTGGAGGGGCGATTATAGCCAACTCTTTTGTCCGTTACCAAGGTCAAGTTTTCGCAAAGGAAAACTCTTTTGGAAATAGAAATTTTCTACCCTACTGGTGTTGACATTCCTACAAGGCGACTCACGCTCTATTCGGCGATGCTGATCGATGAACTCTTCGATCTGCATCGATCCCAGTAGCGATTCGAATCCATTGCACGTGAGCCCTCCATCATGCATATCGCGATGGCCGCAAGCGAAGCGATCCCGTTTGCCAAGACGGGTGGCCTCGCCGATGTATGCGGTACACTTCCTGTTCATTTGTCCCGCATTGGACATTCCTGTTCGCTGTTTCTCCCCGCATATCGCGGTGCGAAGCGAGTGGCAGCCAACTTGACCGATACCCACATCTCCTTTGTCGTCGATATGGCTGGCAAGCCGATGACGGCGCATGTTCTCAAAACGCAAATACCCAACAGTCAGGTCGATGTATACCTGATCGACCAACCCCATTACTTCGATCGCGATCATCTTTACGGGGATGAGCACGGGGACTTTCGCGACAATTGCGAGAGGTTTTCGTTTTTCGCTAGAGGAGTCGTCGAAGCGATCCATCGCCTGCAATTGCCGGTCGACATCATCCATTGCCACGATTGGCAAAGCGGCTTGGTCCCCGCCTATCAACGGGTCGGTTATCAGGGTTTTCCTTGGTACAGTCAGGCAGCTTCGCTGATGACGATCCACAATTTGGCCTATCAGGGTCGATTCTGGGGAGCGGATATGCCCCTGACCGGGCTCGATTGGCGCTACTTCAACTGGCAGCAGATGGAGTTCTATGGCGATCTCAACATGCTCAAGACCGGGATCGCGTTCGCCGACATGGTCACTACTGTCAGCCCATCGTACGCTCGGGAGATCCAGTCGCCCGCCGAGGGTTGCGGCCTGGATGGCGTTTTACGATCCAAAGCCAATCGTTTGGTCGGGATCGTCAATGGCGTCGACTACTCGGTCTGGGATCCCATGCACGATCCCCACATTACTCAGCGCTATAGCGTCGCGGATTGGAAGTCCGGCAAACAGGCATGCAAACGCGATTTGCAGGCGCAGATGCAACTGCCGCTTCGCGCGGAGGTTCCGTTGATCGGCTTGATCGGACGATTGGCGGAACAGAAGGGATGGGGACTGGTCATTCCGTTGCTCGAGCGATGGGTGGAAGAGCACGATGTGCAGTGGGTCATTTTGGGTAATGGCGAGCCGCGGTACGCGCATTCGTTGGAGGAAATCGCACGACGTCATCCGGAGCGCGTGGCGGCTCGTTTGGAGTTTTCCGACCCCCTCGCCCATAGAATCGAAGCCGGTTGCGACCTGTTCTTGATGCCGAGCCGATATGAGCCATGTGGTTTAAACCAGCTTTACAGCCTGCGCTATGGTTCCGTTCCCGTCGTTCATGCCATCGGTGGGTTGATTGATACCGTTTGCAATACGACCGAAGAGACGCTGCAACACGGGACAGCAACCGGATTCGCCTTCACCAAATATGATTTGGAATCCCTAGAAATTTGTCTGTTGAAAGGGGTTGAGCTCTATTCTCGAAATCCGGAACTATGGAGTAAACTCGTGCATGCGGGGATGACTCAGGATTGGTCGTGGTCCAAAAGTGCCGAGAGCTATCTGGCCACCTACCAACGTGCCCGCGAATTGGCAGCGATCGAAGGGCGATTGTGAACGATGAATGAGATGCGTCATGATTGGTTGAGCGATCGCTGGGTAATCTTCGCTCCCAATCGCACGACGCGTCCCGATGACTACGATCGCACCCCGCATATCGAACCTGACGCGCAACTTCGATGTCCCTTCTGTCGCGGCGCAGAACATGAAACACCCAATGCCAGTCTGATCCTTCCGGGCAAGGACTGGGAGTCGACTCGTTCTACGCGACGCCGCGATCGCTCGATCTCTTCCTCAGATTGGCTCGTCCGAGTTGTTCCCAACAAGTTCCCCGCTGTCGCCTGCACTCCATCCTCGCCCGATTGGGCCGATAGGGGTATGCACCCCGTTATCGAGGGCCACCAACCAGGGGCATGCTCCGGTTTCTTGGATAATGGTTGCATGACTCCGAGCGAGAACTCGTTCAGTCCCCTGTTTATAAAGCAATCGGCAACCGGGGCCCATGAGGTAATCATCGAATCACCCCAGCATGTGCCGAGCCTAACTTCGCTCAGCACCGAGCATGCGCGTTGGGTGTTCGAAGCCTACCGTCAGCGGTTGGCCTATTGGAGTGCACGGCCGGAGATGAAGTATGCAGTCTTATTCAAGAATTATGGCGCGGATGCCGGGGCAACGCTGGTCCATTCCCACAGCCAACTGATCGCGACCAGCTTCGTTCCGAGCGAAGTTCTGCGCATTCAGAAGAGACTCCTTCAATACCAAGAGTCGCACCATCAGTGCTACATCTGCTCCGTGCTGGAACGGGAACTCGCGTCAGGTGATCGAGTCGTGACTGAGTCGGATCACTTCGTAGCTATCTGTCCTTTTGCATCCCGGTTCCCGTATTCGGTTTCCATAGTCCCTAAAAAACATCAATCGCGATTCGAAGACTGCCATCAAGAGGAACTCGCCGACTTGGCACGTGTTGCCCAGACCATGCTCAAGGCGATTGAAACCGAGCATCCCCGTTGCGCTTACAACTTCGTTTTGCAAACCAGCCACTTCGACCAGCAGGCTCCCGACTCCTTCCACTGGCGATTGAAGATCATACCTCGTCTCAGCAAGGTCGCTGGTTTCGAGTGGAGTTCCGATTGCTACATCAATACGGTGTTTCCCGAGATCGCCGCTCAAAACTTGCGTCAGCGCATTCAAGTTGGAACTCCTCTCGCGAGCCCTATCGCGGTCGCACCCGTTACGAATTCAGTGCGCAAGTCTTGAGACAGTATCTCGGATCGCGATCGCCGGGAAAATGATCCTCGCTAACTTCGGTGCATCAAATTGTTAATTCTTTCAATGAGCTTCACTATTCACCCTCGGTCAAGCGGTTCATGGACGCAGTCTTCTTTCGATAGGCCCAGATCCACAGGGCGATCGTGCCGATCCCTAGATAGCGGATTGTGCCGTTTGCGAACACGATAGCGCCAAAGAACGCGATCAGGATCAGAAAAAAATCGATCGCGATTTCTGTCGTACGATGTTTTGTGGCGCGTATCCGCCAGCGCCAGAGCGTGTCCATCCACCAGACTGCGACAAAGAGATAGTTGACATAAACACCGCCTCCGACGCGCACACCGAACAATTCTTCGGTTCGCCGCGCCGTCGATTCGATCGCCTCGTTGAGGCTGCCAGCGTGAAACGCATGCAGTGCGGTCAACGTATGAAAGGTTGCAAAGGCTGCCCCGATCGACCAAAGGACTGCCAGCAAATCCGAATTCCGCACGCCGGTACGAAACTGGATGCCGTAGCCAAGAGCCAGCACCGCCATAGCGATCCGAATCGCCCACAGCGAAACCGCAGGATCGAAGAGCCACTTCCCGACTTCATGCTGATTCAGGGGAGTCTCCACGTTCGTTTTAGGCTGGCATGTTCGTTTCCAGTGCCCCCTGTACCGTTCTTGGCGAACGGGGTTCGGCCGTGTATAAACTTTGGCTAATAGAGAGGGCTAACTTCCGATTTTACGAGAAACAGGCTGCGACATGGCGGAGTCGGATAAAAATGCGGGCGATGTTTTCGACATCGAGCGGATTCGTAAACTGATCGAATTGATGAAGGAACACGATCTCGGGGAGATCGATCTGCGTCAAGAGAATCAGAGGATCCGCTTGTGCGGTGCCGGTCATGGTCAAACGTTTGTGACCTCTCCGATGCTCTCCGCACCCCCTGCCGCTGCTCCCGCTCCTGCAGCGCCAGCTCCTGGTCCCGCGGCCGCGCCAGCCTCCGGCGATGCCCTCGAAGGTCCGCATATTGCGATCATCAAGTCTCCGATGGTGGGAACCTTTTATTCCAAACCCAACCCGAATTCGAAAGACTTTGTCGATGTCGGTTCCTCGGTGCAAAACGATACGGTGGTCTGCATTATCGAGGCGATGAAGGTCTTTAACGACATTACAGCAGAGATGCGTGGCAAGATCGTTCAGGTCTTGGTCCGCAACGAGGAGGCGGTCGATTTCGGCAAGCCTCTCTTCAAAGTGGATACACGGGGTTAGGGCGCACAATGTTTAGTCGCGTCTTGATTGCCAACCGAGGCGAAATCGCGCTGCGTGTTATCCGAGCCTGTAAAGAACTCGGTATCGAAACCGTTGCTATCTTCTCGGAGGCGGATCGCGGTGCCCAGTATCTGCAACTCGCAGACCAAGCGATCTGTGTCGGAACTGCCAAGTCGATCGACAGCTACTTGAGAATCGATCGCGTGATCGCTGCCGCAGAACTCGGCAAGGCCGATGCGATTCACCCAGGCTATGGCTTTCTTGCCGAGAACGCGCACTTCAACGAAGTATGCCGCGAATGCAACTTTGAATTCATCGGCCCGTCACCCAAAGCGATGGAAAAACTCGGCGACAAAAACACCGCTCGCGAAATGGCCATCGCTGCAGGTGTACCTGTGGTCCCCGGAAGCGATGGCTTGATCGAAAGCAACGCCGATGCCATCACTGCGGCGCGCAAGATCGGTTACCCTGTCCTCATCAAAGCGACCGCCGGAGGCGGAGGCAAAGGGATGCGTGTTGCCACCGATGAAGCTTCGTTGCAAACCGCAGTCTCGCAGGCGCAAACGGAAGCCAAGGCCGCGTTCGGAAACCCCGGCGTTTATCTAGAACGCTACATCGATCGCCCTCGACACGTCGAGGTCCAAGTCATCGCCGATCAACATGGCAACGTCGTCCATCTGCACGAACGCGATTGCTCCGTGCAAAGGCGACACCAAAAGCTGATCGAGGAGAGCCCATCCCCCCGGTTGCCCGAAACAACCCGAACCGCGATGTGCGATGCCGCAGTTCGCATGGTCAAACAAGCGAATTACTACAACGCAGCCACCGTCGAGTTCATCGTCGATCAAAACGACCACTTCTACTTCATCGAAGTCAACGCACGCATCCAAGTCGAACATCCGGTCAGCGAGATGATCTCCGGCGTCGATTTGATTAAGACGCAGATCAAGGTTGCGGCAGGCGAAAGACTTCCCTTTTCGCAAAAGGATATTCAACCTCGCGGCGCCGCCATCGAATGCCGGATCAACGCCGAGGACCCAGACCGAAATTTTCAACCCTGCCCTGGTCGCATCGAAACCATGTATATCCCCGGTGGACTCGGGGTGCGAGTCGATTCACACGCCCATCCAGGCTATGTGGTTCCGCCACACTACGATTCGATGATCGCTAAGTTGATCGTTCATCAGCCCACGCGCGATCAAGCCATCGAAACCATGATTCGGGCTCTGTCGGAATTACGAATCTCTGGCATCAAGACAACCGCCGCGTTTCACAAGGCCGTGCTCAAACAACCGGAATTCGTGGATGGCACCGTTGATACCAAGTGGGTCGAGCGGGAATTGCTACCGCGACTAAAACCTTAACCCTCGGTCGATCATGAAACTCGAATCCATATATCGGTACTGCCCGGTCTGCGGAGTCGAGCGTGCAAGCTTCGAGCCTTCTCGACCCTTTCGCTGTCATGCGTGCGGTCACACCACCTTCTTCGGTCCGGTCGCCGCCGTGGGAGCCATCGTTACCGACGAGTCGGGGAAGGTTCTCTTGGTCCGTCGAGCAAACGATCCCGCCAAAGGGAAACTCGGTATGCCCGGCGGCTTCATCGATCCAGGCGAGTCATCCGAAAATGGTCTGCGCCGAGAAATGCTCGAAGAGGTTGGACTCACCATCCTGTCGATGCAATACCTGACCTCGGCACCCAATCGATACATCTATCGAGGTATCGAACTTTCGGTACTCGATATGTTTTATGTTGTGCAAGTCGAACACCGCGACATTCAGATGCGCGATGGTGAGATCTCTGACTGGATTTGGACCGAATTGTCCGATGACGTACTCGATCAGATGGCGTTCGCGTCTAATCGCTATGCGCTCGAGTTTTATCGGGGCCGCATCGGAGCCAATGGCAACTGAGCCGATCGAGTTGGACGGATAGCGATCAGGCTCAGGTCGTCAGGCTTACACGGTGCATCTCCCTCCCCCAACATCCTCTTCGATGCGACATCCAGAAGGCGTGAGGTCGCTCGGTCTAGGGCTCCCTTGCGAAGTAACTCGATACTCTCATCGATCGAGACATTGTCAAAAAGGCCGTCGCTGGCGATCAATACCGTATCGCGTAGACCCAGCCGAATCGCTGGACCGATCTCGATCCGCATCCTTTCGCAACCCACGACGTTGGAAACCAGATGCCGATCCTTATGGTGCATGGCGTCGTCTGCATGAAGCCATCCCGACTCCACCGCGAAACCGACCGGTGAGTGGCATATCGATTGATAACGAACCCTACCCATTCCTCCCATGACCACGATCTTGGCATCTCCAACGTGGTAGGGGCGAATCATGCCATCTTGCCATTCAACAATCGCCAGCGTGCAGGCCGCTCCGATTCTGCGTTGACGAATCGCTTCGTTTGCCTGTTCGATTCCGTCGAGGATCGCAGGCCGCAGTCGAGAAGATGTGTTGTTTGCTATCGATTGCTCAAGAGCTTGCAGCGCCAGACGTGCGGCGATCTCACCTCCGCGCATTCCCCCGCAACCATCAGCTACCGCGAACACACCCGACGACTCGTCCACTTGAAAAATAGCTAGAGCGTCTTCGTTCGGCTCCTGCCGTCCCTTGAGCGGATTGCGGCGACTAGCATGCGCCCCACTCCACATCGGGCCATCCCAAATGCTAACGGCTTCGCCGATCTGCTCTGTCCAAATCTGTGAGTGAATTCCCGTAATCATGATCCATCCGAGTATGGGATATATCGCAGCAGAATAGGGCCGAGATGGTATTCCACCGCTGATCAACTCCATGACCGCACGTAGATTGTAACGAATTTATCGATTGTCGCGATTCGCCTCACCTGCCCCTTGCCGACTGCCGATCACAACCCAAAACGGCCCATCCTGACTATTCATGGGAATTGCTAGCATGAATTTTGAACAAGTCACTGCACTGAACTCGACACGCGAAGGGGATCATCGGTGGTCCCGCCGAGCTTGGTTTGCTTCTTTGGTCGGTTCTTTGGCGTACGGTCATCTGCTAGCAAACCGATCGGTCTCATCGGCTTTCGGGGCAGAGCCGGAAAAGAAACCAGCCAAGAACACAAGGTATCGGGTTCGGAGTGTCCTCGACTTGCAGGGGGAAGTCCGCTTAAGGAATCAAGGGGCCAACATTGAGCGAAAGAATGGCAAGCAGTTGATTGCCAGAACCGCGCCGGTTCGTTCTACGTCAACGCTCGATTATGACGAGCAGTATGTTCTTGAGGATGCCCAAGGCGATTCCTGTTTGCAGTACTTTCATGAGGCAAAGACCGAAGTCAACGTCGACGGCCATGTGACGAAGACGGAGTTGAGAGAGTCGTGCCGTGAAATCGTGAAGCACTCAGTGGCGTCGGGGATGGTTTCGGTAGCACCTTCGCAACCGATGTTTGCTGCCGAACGAGACTTGGTCGAGGGATCGCTTACGACGATGTATCTCGATGCCTTATTGACCGACCAACAGGTATCCATCGGCGACAAATGGAATGTCGATAGCGAAGCGGTTGCGAAACTGTTTAACCTCGACGCGATACACGAGGGGAAGATCACGGTGTGTCTCGTCGAACTCGACAAAGAAAAAGCTCAGCTAGCCATCGAAGGTAAGGTCAGCGGTTCGGTGCGCAATGTTGCGACCGAAATGGTGATTGATGGGAAGGGGACATTGGACCGTCGGGATGGTTATGTATCGTGGCTTGCGATTCAAACCGAGGAGACTCGCGAGATAGGCGAGGCGGAACCCGGGTTCAAAATCACCGCAACCATCCGGGTGTTGCGAGCTCCGATTGAGGTCATGACCCATGGTCGGACTTTGCAAGAAGCTTTGCAGGACATTCCGAGTTGGGAATCGGCGGGCATGCTTCAATTCCAATCGGACCACGGGTTTTATCGTTTTCTCGCCGATCGCCGTTGGACAACCTACCGAGACAATGGCGAGGAGGCCACGTTGCGATTCATCGTGGGTAACCGTCGCGTCGCCCAGTGCAATATCGCTAACTTAGTCGACTTCGAACCCGGCCGACAACTGAGCATGGCAGGCTTCCAATCCGACTTGCGCGAAGTGACGAGCAGGTCAGGACATGAAATCCTTGAAGCCTCCGAGCGACTATCGAGCACCAAGCATCGGTTGCTACGCGTCGTTGTCAGTGGGAGCGTTGACGGAGTTCCCGTTCGCTGGATCTATTATCATGTTTCCAACGATACTGGTCGCCGACTATCGATGACGTTCGTGTTCGATGAGACATCGCTGGAAACGTTCGCAGAACAAGATCAGCAACTAGCCAGCACGATCGAACTGCTTACTTGGCCCAGCAAGCTGAATCCTGCCGAGCTCAAAGAGGGCACACCCGCGGTCGATGCGGAGTCCGCGAAGGCTACGGGCAAATCGACGACGCGTTAGTAGGAAAAGGCATTCGTCAGGATCGCGGATCCTCTAGCTCTAGCGTCCGTTCTTGGAGCTTCGCAGGTACATAATCCCGATCGTGACGGACATCAGCCCGATAATGCACCAATGCGTGGCAGACATGCCCTCGACATTGTAGCGCAGTTCACTAAGGAATTTTCCGACGTAGTAGTCCATTGGAATCAACCCGATCCAGGCGATCGCTTATTTTCGTTAGCGTGAGACCTGCGAAAGACTAGAACTTGGAAGGGAGTTGGGGAGAATTTTCGACCGATCAAGGCCGCGCAAAGCCTCGCGACTGCGTTGCAATAGGAATCTTCGATACAACCGGACCCAGGCTAAACCGAGATCGACACGCCAACTCCCTGGCAGGCTAGAGTTTTGCACGCGAATGGCTGAGTTGGACAGGAGAAAAGGCTCTTTTCAAGACCTTGCAGGACCATTTCTGGTGGTTATACTTCTGAGTCTCCTTTGCGAGGGGTCGTAGCTCAATTGGTTAGAGCACCGGACTGTCGATCCGGAGGTTGCGGGTTCGAGACCCGTCGACCTCGCTAGTCAAAACCCTTGGCTTTTCAACGAAGTCGAAGGGTTTTTTCATTGTATGGCGCCTCGTCTTCCCTCGTGCGTCCCTCGGTCACGCGTCGGGTTATGATCATCCCTTGCGAAACACTGACTGCTAGCCATCACGACTAGCAAAAGCGTAACTTCAAAACTCCTGCCACAGGTTACGACCTTTTCTCCTTCCACCTCGAATACCATCATGAATCTGCGACGGTTTGCTCTTCTCCTCGGTCTGCTTTCCATCGGTCTTTGCAATCCGCTTCATGCCGAAGTCCGAGTCGCCGACATCTTTGGCGATCATATGGTTCTCCAACAACAGCAGAAGATTCGAATCTGGGGATGGGCCGCTCCTAACGAATCGGTCACTGTTAGCGTCGGCACCAACCGCGCCACGGCCCAGCCCAATGCCTCAGGGCGCTGGCAAGTGGAACTGCCCCCGATGACCGCGAGCAAAACTCCGACAACGATCACGATCAAGGGCACCAACACTGTCGAAATCCAAGATGTACTCATCGGAGAGGTTTGGTTGTGCTCCGGCCAATCGAACATGGAATGGACCGTCGCCATGAGTGGCAATCCAAAAGAAGAAATCGCTGCGGCCAATCATCCGCTGATTCGACACATCAAGATCCCCTTGGTCCCGTCCAACCTACCGCTCGATCATTTCTCATCGAGTTGGCAAGTCTGCTCGCCGGAGACGGCTGCGAACTTTACCGCATGCGGCTACTACATGGCTCGGCACTTGCAAAAAGAACTGGACGTACCGGTCGGCTTAGTCAATTCCTCGTGGGGAGGTACGCGCATCGAGCCGTGGACCCCGCCCGTCGGTTTCGAACATGTTGAAAGTCTCAAAGGTATCTTCAACTCCGTGATCGGACGAACGCCCGGCACGCCTTCATATCGCGAACGTCTCTCGGCTCATATCCGTGCAATTGAGGATTGGACTGCGAAAGCAAAAGCGAGCGTCAACGCCAAGGAGATACTCACCCCGAGCCCAAGCTATCCGGCCGAATTAACTCCATTTGCGAGCAATCAAGACCCGACGATGCTCTACAACGGCATGATCCATGCGCTCGTCGGTTTCCCGATCCGAGGCGCGATCTGGTATCAAGGCGAATCGAATCACGACGAAGGGATGCTCTACTTCGAAAAGATGAAAGCGCTCATTCAAGGTTGGCGCGAGTTGTGGGGCCAAGGAGAGTTTCCGTTCTACTATGTGCAGATCGCTCCATTTCGATATGGCGATCGGGACCCGTCCATGTTGGCAAGATTCTGGGAAGCCCAGGCCACTGCGCAGTCGATCCCGAAGACCGGCATGGTCGTTATCAACGATATCGCCACCCTCAACGACATCCATCCCCCCAATAAACAAGACGTCGGATATCGGCTCGCACTTCTCGCTCTCAAGAACGACTACGATCGCAAGGATCTCATCGCAACTAGCCCCGAGGTCGAAACAATCGAACCGCTCGGAGGAAGCCTCAAGGTTCGCTTCAAGAACACGGGCGGATCTCTTAAAACACGCGATGGAAAATCTCCTTCGCATTTCGAAATCATCGGCCCAGGCTCGGGTGGATTTCAGGCTGCCAATGCAACGATCCAAGGAGACGCAGTCGTTCTCACCTCCGATCGAGTTGCCACGCCGGTCGCCTTCAGATACGCATGGAACATGCTCGCCGAGCCGAATCTCAGCGGTAGCACGGGCTTGCCAGTGGGTGCATGTCGCGGCGGAACTGTTCCGGACTTCTTGAACTCCGTGCCCGAATCGAAGGACTACGTACTGGTCTACGATATGGACCTTGCGAAGCTCAACGCGAACATCAAATACGACGTCGATCGAAGCGATAACGTGCCTGCGTTTGACCGCATTGGTTACCTCGTAGAAGTGACAGGTGCGAACGGCGAGGAGACCGGGGTATTTGTTTCAGTGCGAGCGTTTACTAGCGACGCCAAGAAGATCGGCATCCCCACGTCAGCATCGCAGGCGAGGTTCCAAATGGGGGTCGAGGATATGAATGTCTTCAGCAACGCGACGGGGATCAAGACCGGTACGGGGATCAAGACTGGCAACATCGAGTTCTGGCCTGACAATTATGCAGCGACCAACGGCGCGAAGGTCTCCGGTGCATCGGACGCTGTTTACGATTTCGGAGACGAAACGGCGCCGCCAGTAGACGGCTATGGTTCGATGCAGATTCACAATATCGCGGCGGGTCAGACCTTGTTTGCGATCAACCATTGGCGTGCTGGTGATCGAGCCGATATCGGGATCGGCAACCAGGAAGGTCAGCAGCGCGACTGGACTTTTTCTGCGAACGCGGGAACGTACCCCAGCAAGCGACTGCGAGTCTACATCCGTCCCAAGCAGGCCCAGTAGCAGGCCCAGTCGGCCGACTTCTTAGAAGCTCTAATGGCACCCGGGAAATCTTGTTTGTTGTTGAGGGTATCGACCGCACGCACGGTTAGCCTGATCGAGCTCTTGGCGCAGGTGCGCCAGGGACTTGCGCAGATTGGCAAGCTCGGAGGCATCGATGTTGGGGATCCGCGAGTCGACGATGCGGGTACGAAAATCGTTTAACCCGTAACAGCGGGCGAGGGAACCGATCGTCATCTCGTCCAAATGTTAGCCGAGATGCGCAAGCATCCGGGTCGAAGTGCACTGCCCACTGCAATGTTGGCCGCAGTTCAACCCGGCAACTTGCGCTGCTCGGCTTGGCACAAGGTGGCGGGCAAAAAAATGTCGGGGCAAAAAGATTTTTTGGGAAATGGTGAGATCGAACCGCTGATGAACATGCATAGGACACCATGCGGCTGGTCCGCATGGGGCCCTGATTGCACCAGAGTGCGGACTCCCTAAGCCACGCCGCCACCGCGTGGCTTGTCCACGCGGGGCGATAATCAGATATCGGGTGGCACGCCCAGAGGCTTTGCGATGGGCGTGCGTTCCCATCGTGTGCGCCACCATCGGATCATCATCCGACGGGGATAAACCCGCGTCGTGTTGGGGAACGCATTGCGGTCGCATGCTGGTTGCGATTTCCGTCCGATGGGAACGAGCCCGACCGCGCACCGCATACCGCATACCGCGTCCCGGGCACTGGCGACCTTTCTTTTTGTGAAAAGTTGCCGAATCGGTGAAAGAAATCGGTCGCTCCGGGATACCTGTTTGCGCCCGGATCATGGACTCCTTCGAATCGCTCTAGGGCTCAATCCAAACCTCTTCACCATGAAAAAGACCAACAAAAACCAAAGAAAACCGAAACCGACACACCGCCAACGAACCAAGTTCCTCGGCTTGGTCGAGTCCCTGGAACCCCGACTGCTCCTGGCCAATATCCAAAACTCTTGGATCGAAATCTTCCAACAGGGGATGGATGGGATGGTCGGATTCGGGGATCGGGTCTCCGACTCGGGATACCTCAGTCAGCCCGTCCGAGGGCTCAAAAACCGAGACGGCTCCTCCATCAATCTCGGCGATCTGGCACCTATCGGAGGATCGATCGACGAAGGGATCGCCAACCCAGTTCTCGACTACTTCAACCAACCCGCTCCCCCGCAAGGCTACACCACCGAGGAGTTGGTTCTTCGCATCGACTCGGAGCCAACGGTTCTCTCCGTCGTCGAAGGATATACCGATGCGGCGGTCGATGAGATCTATTTCGAAGTCCATCTTCGAAAGAACTTCGATATCAACGATGTCGATATCGATTTCGGGCTGCTCGGCGATCAGTACATCATCAACGCGCGATTCGATATGCAGATGGACATCGACGTTCAAATCGATATGTATTTGACGTTCGGCATGTACCTCGATTCGAGTCTCAGCATCGAGCAATCCTTCTTCATTCGCGATGTATCGATCGAAACCAAAGCGATGGTGAACGGGGTTTCCAACCCGTTCACGCTCCAAGTCGGGGTGGTCGAGGTTGCGGTTCCAGACGTCACCTTCGACGGTTTAGCCGTTGTCCAAATCGGGACCGATCAACCGGGATTCCTCGACACGATCCTGTTGTCGGACATGAATTCGACCGATCCATCGCTCTTGGTATCGAATGAACTCAACGGCGACGACTTTAGCTACTTCTTCGATATCGATTTCCAACTTGGTTCGTTCCGTATCCAAGACACTCGAGCCTTGCGATTGTATGGCGAGATGCTCGGCAACGAGCCCTTGTTGGAATGGAGTGTTGAGTTCGCTCGTCTGCTTCCATTCGCTTCTCTTACGATCGAGCAAGTGACTTCCGGGATGGAACAGTTCGGTTCTTGGCTGACCAGCGTTGGCCGAACCGATTTGTTCAACGCCCGCATCCCGTTCACTTCTCAAGCGACCGTCGGTTCCTCGCAGGATTTCGGCGCTGGGCTCACTCCGTTTTTGAGTTCGCTCCGAACCTCCAGCGGCCAGGTCGCGTTCGATTCCGCGCAAGACTTCCCATACTCCGGCAACAATGGATTGACCTACGACGAAGCGACCAAGCGGTTGTCGTTTACCGTCTCCCAACCGCTTCAAGCCCAGCGAGCCCGATCCCGCAGGACCACCGTATCAACCGATAGCTTGATTGGCCTCGAGAGCAACACCCAGGCCACGATCGATTCCTCGGGCAACGTCCGTTTCGTCGCATCGTTCGATCTCAACAATGGGAACGCCGAGCTCAACGATCGCATGCGCATCAGCGACATTCGGATCGACAGCGTCATGCTGCCGCGCGCGGAGATCACCGATGGCCTGATGGCCCTGCAGAGCTTGGGAATCGAATACGACGAGGCATCGCTCGGCGGCCAATTCGCGATGGCTGCCCGTTTGGGCGATCCCGATCCCGCGGTCGGCGAACTGTCGCTCCGGACCCTGTTCGATCGACTGAACAACGAAGCTCAATTGCTGCGCAATCCGATTCAATACACCGGAGAGGTGTCCTTGGAGTGGACGGGGCTGTCGGTGCTGGGCAACTACGTCAACTTGGATCCTCTGGCGAGCATCCGTGCATCGGTCTCGAATATCGTTTCGGGCGCGGTTGAAGTGGAGTATGAGAACACCACCGCGCTGGCGGACTTCGAGAATGTAAGTTTCGAGGTGGTGATTAGGTCGATTCGCGATTCTTTGAACCGCACAACTCTCTGGAGTTCCGCGGGCGGGTCCGCCCTTGCCGCAGTCGGTCAATCGATCCTCGATTACGCGAATCTCAAGCAGGACAGCATCGCGGACTTGATCGACGACTTGCGCGAAACCTTCGTGCCTACCAACGAAACCGGTCGACCGCTGCTGCAGGATATCCCGGCGTTCATGAGCAGCCTGCCGTTGGGCACTCTCTATTCTCGTTTGCCAAGCCTGACGACAAGCCTGTCCTACGATGCCGTGAATGGTTGGAATACGTCGCTCGATTTGAGCCTGGCTGCGCAACCGAGCGTTCCAGTAGCAATTGCATTCGAAACGATCTATAGCAACGCGACATCCGATCCGTTATCCCCTTCGCTGGAACGAACCGACAACTTGGTCGGAACACCCGCATCGGTAACGGCCAACGGGTCCTCGCGATTGCAGTTGAACCATCAAATGGACGTGGACAGCAATGGCA